>NZ_CP141615.1:602463-903695 GCF_035593305.1 Limnochorda sp. L945t
GCATGGTGAGGTGGAGGATGGGATCGGGGAACGCCCCGCCTTCGGCCTCGTAGCGCTTCTTGAGCCGCTGGACGAGCCCGGCCAGGATCCACGAATCGGAGCGGATGCCGGGCTCGGGCGGCACCGCCGCCTCCTTCCATTGGATCCACCGTCCGCTGTTGGTGAACGATCCGGCCCGCTCGATCCAGTGGGTGGAGGGCAGGAAGAAGACCTCGGTCTGGATGGAGGCCGGGTCGGCGCCGTCGCGGGCCCAGAAGGAGGCCGTCTCGTTGTCGAACGGGTCGACCACGACCAGCCACTTGAGCTTGCCGAGGGCCTGCATGATCTTGTGAGTGTTGGGCCCGGCGAGCACCGGGTTGAAGCCGAAGACGACCAGGCCCTCGATCTTGCCCTTGTACATCGCGTCGAAGATGCCCAGGTAGGTGGCGTCGGTGGCCGGCTCCTTCTTGGGCAGGTAGTGGAAGGCCCACTCGTTTTCGGCCGTGGCATGGTCGCCCCACCACGTCTTGAGCAGGCTCACGAAGAAGTTGGGATAGTTGCTCCAGTAGTTGACCGCGCCGGGGTCGAGCTTGACCGGCGTGGAGGCCTTCAGGTGCTCCTCCAGCGATTGCTGGGGAGCGATCGGCATCTTCAGGTAGCCGGGGAGGCTGTCGGCCACGACGGCCATGTCGGTGGCGCCCTGCACGTTGGCGTGGCCCCGCAGTGCGTTGATGCCGCCGCCCGGGCGCCCGATGTTGCCGAGCAACAGCTGCAGGATGGCACCCGTGCGGATCATCTGGGAGCCGTGCATGTGCTGGGTCCAGCCCACCGCGTACATGATGGTGCCGACCCGTTCGGCCCGCCCGGTCGATCCGACGACCCTGGCCACGTTGAGGAAGTCCTCGACGCTGCAGCCGCTGATGCGGGCGACCGTCTCCGGCGTGTAGCGGCTGAAGTGCTGCTTGAGGAGCTGGAACACGCTCCGGGGATGCGTGAGGGTCGGGTCCTTGCGGACGTTACCCTGCTCGTCGCGCTCGTAATCCCACGTCGACTTGTCGGCGTACGCGCCGGCCGCCTCGTCGAAGCCCGAGAAGAGCCCGTCGTGGAAACCGAAACCCTCCTTGACGATGAACGAGGCGTTGGTGTGGAGCCGCACGTACTCCTCATGATAGAGCTTGTTTTCCAGGACGTAGTGGATGAGCCCGCCCAAGAACGCGATGTCGGTGCCCGCCCGGATGGGAGCGTACACGTCGGCGAGGGCCGCCGTGCGGTTGAAGCGTGGGTCGACCACCACGAGCTTGGCGCCCCGCGCCTGGGCCTCGACGACCCACTTGAAGCCGCACGGGTGGTTTTCGGCCGGATTGGCGCCCATGACCAGGATGACATCGGCGTTCTTGATGTCGCGCCAGTGGTTGGTCATGGCGCCGCGCCCGAAGGAGGCGGCCAAACTGGCCACCGTCGGGCTGTGTCATATGCGGGCCTGGTGGTCGAAGTAGTAAATCCCGAGGGCCCGGGTGGCTTTCACCAGGAGGTACGAGTCCTCGTTGTTCATGGTGGCGCTGCCGAAGACCGCCACCCCATCGGTGCGGTTGACCAGCTGTCCCTTGTCGTTGCGGGCGGTGAAGGTCCGGTCGCGGCTCGCCTTGATGCGGGACGCGACCTGGTCCATGACCCAGTCCCACGAGACGTCCTGCCAGACGTTGGAGCCCGGGGCGCGGTAGCGGGGGCCCTTGACGCGGTCCTTGCTCAGCTGCAGCTGCATGGCGCTCGCGCCCTTGGGGCAGAGGGTGCCGCCGTTGACGGGGCTATCGGGGTCGCCCTCGATGTGCACGATGGCCGGGGCGGAGTTGAGGCCGCCGGTGGTGCTGACGTGGGCGATCATGCCACAGCCGACGGCGCAGTAGGGGCAGATGGAGTGGACTTCCCGGGTCCGGGCAATCTTGAGGTCCCGGACGGCGGCCCGGGCCGGGGTCAGATCCCAGCCCCACAAGGAAGCGGTGGCCGTCCCGGCTGCCGTCGCGGCCCCCACCTTCAGCAAGTCACGGCGTGAAAGGCCCATGCCTCACCCTCCCGCTCAGCGGACGTGGCTCGACCTGGAAACCAGGGGCATCTGTTAGCACTAATGGTAAGCGGTTTCGAGAGCGACTGTCAAGGCCGCGGCCGAGCGACTGTTCGGATCACATGCGGGTACACAGAACCGGAGCTGGATGCCCTCAAAACGTGGCCTCGACGAACAGGCGTATCCACCCCGTGCGGAACGGGGCAGGGGTGCCGGTCGGCGTGGCGGTACCCTGGCCGGTAGCGAACAATGGAGGCACGACCCCGCTCGAATAGCCTAGCTCCAGGCCCCCGCTCCACTGCTCGGAAAAGCGGTAGCTCACCTGGCCTGACAGGTCAGCTCGCCACTGGGGTTTGGGCTCGTTGCCGGGGAGCCACGTCTCTCCCCGGCCTGCACCTGCCGTTGCGGAGACGGTCCACGGCCCGCCGGGTCGATACGTCACCGTGTGCGAAAGCTCGGCCGTTCGGCCCTCTTGACCTGCTGCGGGGCCGGCGCTCCATCGCGCCCCCAGCCGGGTCGCTTGTGGCCACGCCGGGGCAAGCTCCCAGCCGACTCGAAGCGTGGCAGCGTGGGTCGTGTCGAGGGACTCGCGTTCCCCGCCCGCCGATGTTCCGCCGTCTTCCCCGAGGGCCACCACGTGGCGTACCTCCCGGGACAACGTAACCGACGGCTTCACACCTGTCCAAGCTTCTGTGAGCCCGGTCAGCTCCAGGCGGTCCTCTACGGTCTGCTTCGCGAGCGGCACCTCCGCGAGCTGGAACCTCCGAGCTGCGTCGAGCCGCAATGTCAGGACCGGGCTCCACGCCGCCTGCAACCCGCCGCCGAGCCCCACCGCAGACGAACGGGACCGCAGCGACTCCGATTGGCTCCAGGTGAGGCGCCCCGTTGGGGAGAGGTTCCAGACACCCCACGTCACCTCCGGTGCCGTCACAGAGAGGGCAGCTTGCCGGTCCTGTCGCTCGAAGTCCGTGCCGTCCTCGCTCACGCGCCACCCGGACTGCTGGCCCACGGAGAAGGACGTTCGCACGGCACCGAAGGTGCGGGAGGCGGTAGCACCCACGTTGAGGCTCTCGGTTCCCTGGACCCGGACGGGCACAGCCCCGCCAGGGCCACTGATCACTTTGAGAGGATAGCGGAATCCCAAGGTGAGGGAGACCTCGGGAAGAGGGTTGGCCGACAGGTCGGCCACCAGGTTGTGGGCCACGTAGTGGCTGCTCCCGAACGCGGCAGCTCCCCGGTCGTCATAGATGACGTGTTCGTACCCTAGGGCGGCCGTGAGCCGGCGCTGCCAGAAACTCTCCTGTACCTGGATGGTACGGGTGAGGGTTGTCTGCTCCCACCCAGGGATGGCCATGTCCCGGTCCGTGCGATCCCACCGGATGCTACCACGCAGGGCGGGCGGGGAGGCCCACGAGAAGGGTGCCGGCAGAGGAAGGGTCCAGGTGGCGGAGAGCTGGTCGCTCAGGGTGCGCTGGGGGGCCTCGCCCGTAATCGGCGTACTGGTGAGGCGGTCCTTGTGGGTGAACTCCACCCCAAGGTTCGGCGTCACCTGCTGGTGCAAGGCTGCCTGCCACGCCTCGAACGCCTGGCGCTGAATACCGTTGATGGGGAGAAAGCGGCCATCGACGCGTTCGTAAGAGAGCTCCAAGCCGCCGCCCTGCCAATCGTATCCGGTCGCCAGCCGGCCCGCTGCGCCGTCGTAGACGGTCGGAGACGCAGGGTCGCGGTACCGCGCGGGATCCCCTTCGGGGAGAGCCTGCTGGGTGACTTCCACGTCGGTCCCCCAGTCCTGCTCGCGAAAGATACGAGGCATGCCCGAGGCGGGCCGGGCTGCCGCCCAGATCTCGGTACCGGACCCATCAGCGGCTGTCGCCACACCTACGGCGGACACGGGGCCTGGTGTTACTCCGCCAAGCGTAATGGCCTCGCGCGATGGGTGGTTGCCGCCTGCGTCCGTAATCCGATAGAGCCCCAGGGATGTGGCTGCCCACACCTCCCATAGGCCGAGTGTTTGAGATGGCCTCACCTGGAGCGCCTGTACCTCTCCTATGGATCCGTTGGGCAACGGCGCCGCACGTTGCAGAGCGTTCTGTAGCTGCCCGTCCAGATCCAGATCCACGTACGCCAGGCCCTCCCGGCTGCCAACCCACACACGAATCCCGCCGCTCACGGGCACGGCCGCGGTCCTGGTCAGGCCGTCTTGTTGGAGGAGTGGACGTATCTGGTCCCATGGTGGGTTCCAGCTCCCTTGTAGCGGGATCCATGCGATGCCCGACGGGTAGACGGCAAGGAGCGCAAATCGGTTGCCGTCGTCTGCTGCAACGAAGGCGATGTCCCTGATGTCATCCGAGGGCAGAGACGGCGAGGTAGTGCTGCTGAACGTGTGCCAGTCTCGGAGGGCCGCGTCGACGTTGCCCACGTTGAGCTCCGCGGCGTCTGCCCAGGCCAGTCCTTTGTCGGTAGCGACCCAGACCGAAGAGTCCACGGCTTGCTCGTGGCCAGGAGGCCGGGTCGGCACGCCCACGTACAGTACGTCGCGCACGCGGTTGGACGGAAGACCCTGGGACGTGTACCGGCGCTCCCAGTTGGCCGTGGAGTCGAACGGGAGGTCATTACCCGCGGGACTGGATATCAAAGTAAGCCCGGATTCGGTTCCGAGCACCCATGCCGCGGCAGACGTGCTGCCGGCGAGCAGGGGACTGCCTGGCCAGCTGCTGTCTGAAACGGTGCCCTGCACGGCCGGCGCGATCGCGTATACGGTGAGCCCGCTCAGGCCCGCCGCCGTGGTATAGCGGTGCCACCGCGGCTCGCCGCCGGCAGGGTCCAGTTCCCCAACCGTGAGCCCAGCCCGATGGCCCAACAGCACCCAGGCGCCTGAATTGGCGGCTCCGGGCGCGGCGCTTCCCGCGATCGCATACACCTCGTTGAGCTGTGGTAACCTCGCGTTGGCGTCAAACGGGTTGACGTCCCGGGAAAACGCGACATCCCACTGCGCCCAAGGACCCCGCCCGCCTGACTGACCACGGACTGCCTGCTGGCTCTGCGCCCATCGGTACGCGCCGGATAACGCCACTACGGTATGGGAGTTGGGCATGGTGCGCGCCCTTTCGGGCTCCACCAGGGGCCTCGGCTCGTCTCCCTCGAAGAAGACCTCCGCACTCAGTTTCCACCGGTCGGTTGGCGTCCACGCCGCTCGCACTCCGAACACGTTGCGGTTGTACTCCGTCGCCGCTCCGAGCCCGCCCCGGAAATACTCGAAGTCGACCTGTAGCCGGTCGTTTGGCCCCACATTCCTCAGCAGCACCAGCACTCCGGACTCGTAGTCGATCGTGTAGTCCGTCTCCCGCCGCAGGAGCTCTCCGTTGAGGTAGACCTTCTCGCTGCCCGCCGCCACCGAGATCCCGAGGGCGTAGATCCCCTCGGAGACGGTATAGCGGTACCGCACCCGCAGTGCCGAAAACTGCGCCTTGAACTCATCTAGCGAGTGCGGGTAGACCACACGCAGCACTCCCTCCTCGGCGAACAACGTCCAGGAAAGGCCGTGGCCGTCCGCCGGCTCCGGCTGCGCGCCCGTCCTCTCCACCTCCACGCTCAAGCTGTCCGGCTGCACGCCCGTGTTACCGAGAAAGTAGAGAACGGCAGCTTGCCCGGCACTGCCGACTCCGTCCGTTGGATTGGAGGACCCGCTTCCCAACTGCTCGCGGTAACCAGGGCACGTCCCGACCGTAGCGACGGACAGTAGGGCCAGCGAAGAGCCCCCATCAGGGCTCTTGAGGGAGCCGGTCCAGTCGACAGCGCCGGGGTACTGCCCGGCACCGGCGGCAAAGTGGTAGTACTGGCGCAGCTTGGTGAGGAACTCGAGTTCGAGGGAGCTTCCCCGCACGAAGGGGTACACGAGGCGCCCGGGGCCCGTCTTGTGGTTGAGTTCGTTGTATCGGCGGATAAGCGCTTCGACGTGCGCGCGCATGAGGTCGAGGGACTCGCTTTGTAACAGGATGTATCCGGCTGGAGAGGTGCCCGGCTCGGTCGAAAAGCCTGATATCTCGCCTTGGCCGAGGCGGAAAAAGGCCCGCTGCACCTCCTCAGGAGGCAGCCCTGGCACCGGGGTGCTGGGGTCGGCGACGGGCCGGATCACCCCTTGTTGCCCTGCAGGTTGGCCGTCCTCGTAGTAGAGCGCCCCAAGCTGATAGGCCTTGAGCAGCTCTTGCAGCGGGCGAGACTCGACGAGAGGTGGCTCAGCAGAGGCCGGGCATCCGGCGGATGCAGCTTTGTCGCCGGGGACGAGCCAAACCCTGGTGAAGTCGGGATCGTACGGGGTGTCCAGCCGGAATCCCTCAGCGCCTCGGAGGTCAGCGAGTAGGGTGGTCACTTCTCGAGACGGAGCATAGGGGGGCTCGCTGCCGCCGGGGGTAGTGGTTACGAAGCGGACCGTCTCTTCGCTGTGAGTACCGTAGAAGGTCTTGCTGGCCGGGATCCCCCGGGAGATACCGGCCAGAAGCGAAAGCTGCCATGCTCCCAGGTCCAGCTCCACGTCGGCGCCCTTCGCCGTGGCCTGACTCACGGCATACGTGCTTTGACCCTGCACCCGGATGTCTCCCAGATGGGTCTTGCTCGGTCCCCAAGTTACGTCGATCCCGATGAGTTGCAGATTTTCGCTCTTGATGTTGTCAAGGTCCGCCGACACCGTGACGCCCGGGGCGACCTTCCCCTCCATCCGCAGCCGCAGTTGCTGCTCGAAAGTCGGATGGCCGATGGCGTACAGGTCCTTCCCCATGACCCCCGTAGCGTCGCCCCAGGCGTAGCGCACATTCCAGAGACTTTGCCCGGAGGCACTGAATGACGGCGAAAAGGTCTCAGTGACACTCGCTTCCGCTTGCGCGGTGCCTTCCTGACCTTCTTGACTGTCACCCGCCCTCCGCGGGAGGGATGACGACGGCGGCATGTTCGGAGTTTGGGGTGGGGCCTGTGGCGTCTCGGCGTGTGGAGCCTCGACGGGGCCGGAGGTAGGCTCCTTTCCGGCGATCGTTGCCGCATCGCATGTGCCTGATGGTGGGTCTGCAACAGGTACTGCTCCAGAGGGCCAGGCCACGGACACCGCGCAGGCCGCAGTGAGACAGGCCGTCGCGAAATCCCGTAGGCACTGATGCAGTAGCCTTTTGCGACTGAAGAATTCATTTAGTGCCGCCATTCTAGCCTGCCGGTGAAGGTCGGGGAGGTTCTACGCCCGGGGTCTTCGACGAATCATGGCGCTACCCTTTCGGCCCACGCGGAGGGGTCGCATCTACGAGGGTGTCCTCATAGACTATTGCCACATGACCTTGAAGGGGCGGCCCATGGAGACCGCCCCTCTCAATGACGTGCACCTATGCCCGCGGAGCACCGCCAAGTTTTGAGCCAGCCGTCAACTGAGCAAGTCCTGCGCCCTAGAAGCGTACCGTCAGCGACAAGCGATGAGTCTGCGGAAGCGTCTGAGGCATCAGGAAGGCGTAGTCCAGCTGTGCGTTGCCCAGCCGGAGCCCGGCGCCCGCCGAGAGCTCCCGGTCGCCCGCTGCCCCCAGGGGTCCTGTAGCGCCGCCCCGTAAAGCGACCATACCCAACGCTATCTCAGCCCCGGCGTGGTAGTACACGGGCGTGGCTCCGAGGTTTTCCAGGTCCGCAGCCAGGGTCACACGGCCGAGCGACGCGCTCACGCCGGCTCGCAGTTTGTGTTCCCAGCGTTCGGATGCGCCTGTTGAGTAAGAAACGGAGGTGCTGAGGAGGTTCTCATACAGAACCCCTGTGCGTACGCTTCCCAGCTTGACCATGGCCGCGAGGTCGATGTTGAAGCCGTTTCCCGTCACTTTCTCGATGGAGCTGCTGCCCTGCGCTTCATTGAGCCGGGCGCTCGTGATGGCGAGGTACTTGGCGCGTGCCCCGATGGCGAGCGGCCCAAGATCCCTACCCAAGCCCGCGAGTGCGGCCAAGTTGCTATAAGCGAAGTCTCCCATGATTTCGCTATTCTGCCCCGCTCCTGGGATACCCGGGGAGTCGAGGTAGAGAGCCGCGATGCCAATACCCCGCGTGGCCAGCCCGAGAGCGCCGTACGTGACCACGTTGTATTGGGTGGAGTACAGGCTGGTCAAGCCGAGTCTTCCCAGGTACGGCAGTCCGGCCGGGTTGTAAAAGACCGCGTTTTCGTCATCGGCCAGCCCGACAAAGGCTCCACCCATCGCCAGGGGCCGGGCCCCCATCCCGATTTGAAACACCGCGGCTACGTTGGAGTAGTCCGTCTGAGACCCGGCATCCGCTGCACAGGCCCCTGCGCCGTGAAGCGCCATAACCATGAGCGCCAGCCCGACCAGTATAGCCGACCGCTTGAAGGCTCGCATGGTTATCCTCCCTTTCCAGGTGCCCCGGACCCAGGCATGAAGCTGCGGATGGTGCTCTTGCCCATGCCGCCGCTGCTCCTCAGTGGCGGCCGGGAGAGGGGTGACCAACCTCTCCCGGCTGATTACTTGCCCCCGCAGCTACTAGCGCTGGATCACCAGCCGCTCCGGCTTGGCCAGCACCGGCTTGCCGCTCTTGTCCAGCAGCACCCACAGGTACAGGCCGCTCGCCACCGGGCGGCCTGTCGCATCGGTCAGATCCCACGGCACCTGGCCGCTGGCGTTGAGTTTGAGGCTCCTTACGAGGCGGCCTGCCACGTTGTAAATGTTCAGTGTTCCGCCGTCGAGAGCTGTATCGTAGTAAAACCGTGTCGCTTCCCTCGCGGGGTTAGGCGCTGCGTATGCCTCGACAACCTTCACCGTTACCTCGGTAGACGAGGCTCCGGTCCAGTCGCTCACTGTTAAGCGGACCACGTAGTCGCCCCGCTTATCGGGTGTGAATTGCACTACGGGGCTGGTCGCGTTGCGGAGCTGAGTTGTGCTTCCGGCAGGTAAAGAAACTAGGCTCCATCTGTAGGTGATGGGATCGCCATCCGGGTCAGATGCTTTCGACCCATCCAGCTGCACTGGTACATTCACCGCGCCGTACCGGGCGGGAATTTTGGGAGTTGATGGAGGCGTGCCTTGACCAACGAGGTACCTGTAGACGCGGGCAACGAGGGTTGGGGCATTGTTGGGTTCTGGTCCATCCAGCGGTACCGCCTCGAACGGGAAGGCCAGGAAGACCACGCGATATCCACCGGCGAAGCGAAGAGCGTTGAATGCACCGTGTTCGTTTCGGAAGATACCGGAAGCCTCGCTGGCGACTTCGATGCTGTCGCTCCAGTCTGCGAAGGGGTAGGCTAGCACGATGTTCATTCCACTGGAGATGGGATCCCCCTCGATCCCTGATACGGAGGCCGTACCGACGTCGTCCACGCGGCTTTTCACGTGGAGATACTTCTCATCGAACGTCGATTGATCCGCTATTTCCCAAAGCACGTCCTGTCCCGATAGGAACAGCCGCCCTCCGGCGTCCAGGTAACTAGCAAGAAACGCCTGATCCTCGCTGGTCAGCGTCGGATAGCCGTCGTTGACATTCCACACGATGGGATAACGAATGTGTGGGTCGAGGTGCACGGGCGGGGTAGTAGTGACGTACGCCAGGCCGGCCCGCTCGAATGCACGGGTGAAGTATCCCTCGTACGACTGACCTTCGTCATCATCCACGAAGAGGATTGTACCGGCTGGGGCGGCCAGCACGCTCACCCGCTGCTCGTTGGGATTACCGGCTGCATCGACAGCATGAAAGGTGGCTGTGTATACGCCATTCGCGGTAAACGTCGTCGAGGCGGTCAGACCGTCAACACGCGTTCCATCAGGAAGTTGCCACCACGTCTGTGCCACATCCCCGTCCGGGTCGGAGACCGCGGCCGAGAACGTCACCTGTAGTGGAGGCGCTCCCCAACCCGGTGTGACCGACACGGTAGCTTGGGGAGGCGAACTCACCTGCAACTGGGCCGTGACAGTATTGCCCGCCAGCGCAATACCGGTTAGTGCCCGCCCACTTCCGGTGCCGTCGTACAGCAAGTTGTTGGGGTATGACGTGGCTGTAAACGCGGTATTGCCTGACGTACCGGGATACGGGTCGCCAGCGTCGCCACGATTTCCACCATTCTGGCGCGTGCGGTCGAGGTCGTCCCGGCCGTCCGCCTCCTCCAGGTCGACAAGGCGGTGTAAATCATTGGTGTTGCCCGTCATCCGTTCATCGATGTGCCAGATAAGCAGGCCAAACCCAGGCAACGCCTGGTCAAAGCCCTCGCTCTGGCGGTTCTCGAGTAGAAAGTACTCAGGCCCGTTAAGCAGTCGAACCACCTGTCTGGAACTCTGCACCGGCTGCAGCGTCAGCGCCTGGGAGTGGTCAGCCACGGTAGGCGTCACCCATCCGAGCTGCAGACGGCTCCACGCCTCCATAAAGGCTGGGGAATCACCCGGACGGTTGATACCGTTCCACGACCCTCCGCCCATGAGGCCCCAATTGCCGATGCCCTGGGAGGAGTAGTCCGTGTCGTAGAGGTCAGGTAGTCCAATCGCGTGGCCGTACTCGTGGGTGAACACCCCGACCGTCGCCATGCCTGCGTACGGATCTTGGCCCGCCACGCCCAGAAGCTCCGGCATGATGATGTAGTCGTTCACGATCACGCCGTCGTTGGTCGTAATCGGCCCGGGGCCGTCACCCAGGAAGCGTTGCGCGGCAGCAAGGTTCCAGCTGTGGGACCATATGTCGTTGGGGTCGGCTCCTTCCTCCTCGCCGGTGCCCTGATGAACGATGGCCACCACGTCAACGTACCCGTCTCCGTCGTTATCGTACTGGCTGAAGTCGATGGTCGCGTCTGCAGCCAGGACCGCTTCGGCTACGAGTGAAGCTGCATGCATGTCAACGTCGTAGACGGGGTCATTCTGCCCATAGTAGTCGTGTGGTTGCGCGCTCGTGTACCATCCGCCGACCTGGCCCTGCACGGAGTAGGCCCCGTACGACACCTGCTCGTAGAAGTCGCGCATGCTGCCCGGTCCCGTGACCAGCTGGTTACTTGGTCCAGGCGTGAAGAGCAAGTCCGTGAAGTCGGAGTTAGTGTACTTCGCCGGGCGGTCGCTGAACTGGATCAACAGCACGGGGAAATGGCCCGTCCCAGTCAGGGGAGCCTGTTTGAGGATTGCCTCGTCCCGGCTTGCCCGCATTTCCCGGATCCGCTGCAGGAAGTCTGAGGGGGGCCGTACGTGGCGCGGCAGACCTGCCGGAGGGGCGCCGTTCGCCTTGGGCCCCTCGGGGCGAAGGCCCCGTACCGGATCTGGTACGGCGTAACGCCAAAATCCTTGAGCATCCTTAACGATCGTATAGCCGTCCACCGTTTCCCAGCCGTGATACCACTCGTCTCCCCACTGCCTGGCCCGGATGGTCGTACCGTCCGGGTTGGTCAGCGTCCGGGGCATAGGAGCCGCCGGGACCGCCAGACCGGGGAGACCGGCGACAGCCACATACGCCAGCGCAAGGAACAGGGAGAGCAGGCGAGTCGAAATCCACCGAGGCCGAGCAGACAGCGTCATGGGATACCCCCTTTGCAGATGACATCGCACATCGCGTGGCCATCCCATAGGGCGACTCCAACCAGAAGGCCCTGACCGATAAAGGTGTTCGGCGGTTGGTAAGGATGGTCCTGCCATTCATTATGCATAAGACGCTGTGCGCAGTTCGGCCCGTAACGTCAGAGGCGCTGCAGTACGTGGACCACCAGCCCGGCTCGGTTTGGAGTCATGACACGGCGCGGTTTTCTGGAGAGTGGGTCGATCCCTGGTGACGTCTCCGTGGTCGCGCGTCTATGTCGAGGTGTTGTCACGCCAAGCCTGAGTAGGCCGCGAAAGGGGCAGACATGGGGCCGAGCGGGCCCAGGGAAGGCGCCCTTCGTGGAAGATCCGTCGTCACGCCAAGAGCGGAGAGGAGCTCGACATCGAGACTGTCCCCCGGGCCCGGGAGCCCGCCGGCTCACGCCGGCGAGGCTCTCTCCGTGACCAGGGAACGGGTGGATTCGTGAGCTGCGACCATCTGCCAGGCGATGGCGAGCTGGGTGATCAGGAGCGAATGGCTGTGCTTCGGGTCGCGCCCGCCCGCGAGGAAGACCCCCATCTCCTCCGTCGCCCGGGGGTCGATGGGCAACATGGATGCCAGGTCTCGTACCAGCGGCGCCGCCACGTGTCCATCCAGGCCGGCATCCACCTCGACCAAGGTTTCCCCACCCTCGGCGCCGCGCTGTATCCGTACACCGCCGGCACCCCTGCGCGTACCGTGACGCTCCTGGTCGAGCGCAGCCGCTCTCGCAATGGCTTCGGCGACTCCGGGGGCTGGGGCGCTGCGTCGCAACGTCAGCCGCACGTGGAGGTCGGGCGGCGTCTCGGCGCCGTGGCCGTTGCCGGCCGGGCCGCCTGCGCCGGCCTTGCCGAAGTACCCGGGCGGGGGGTAGAAGCGCACGACCATGTCCGCGTAGCGGGCCTGGGGTAAGATGTAGCGGCGCAGGTCGTCCTGGCGCTCCACCACCTGGCGGATCACCTGGGCGACGCTATAGCCCCGCTGCGCGACGTCCCGCTGCACTTTCCAGTGGTATTTGAGCTCTTCGTCGGGGTCGAGCCAGACCCGGACGTCGAACGCCTCCCGCAGCCGCTCCGTGAAGAAAGGAAACAGACCCCGCACGACGATCCAGGGCTTCGGGTGGATCTGTTCCGGAGGGCCGAACGTCCCCGTCGCATGATCGTAGACGGGTTTGAGCACGCTCCGGCCGTCCTTGAGGGCCCATAGCTGCTCTTCCATGAGGTCGATCCGGTTGGCGACCGGGTTGAGGGCCGTCACTCCGGCTTGCTGGCGGGCTCTACGATCGAGGCTGTGATAGTCGTCGAGGCAGATGCTCAGGATGTTGCCGGCGCCGAACAGCCGGTACAGGCCGCGGGCGATGGTCGTCTTGCCGCTGCCGCTGTCGCCTCCTATGCCCAGGAGGATGGGGCGCTGGACGGTGTCTGCCATGGGGATGAACCTCCTCCTTTTGAACACCAACCTATCGGGCCCCCACGGTGCATTCAAACGTTTTGTCCTGAACGGTCGAAAAGCAGGCGTCACCGGTCATCCCGGCGCCGGATGGTCACCCCGGCTCCGGCGCCCCGGTGGCTGGCGCGACGCCTCCGATCTCTCCCCAAACGCGCTGCACCGCCTGGGGGGGCAGGCGATGCAGCTGTCCCAGGGGCCCATCGGGGGGCCTGGAGAGGCACGAGTCACAAAGGTGCGAGACCCCGGCGCTACGCCGGGCGATGGACCACGAAACTCAGCACCTGGCACTGGCGCCGGGCATCGTAGCCCGTGAGCCGGATGGTGGCGCCGGGATGGGCGGTCTTGCATGCTTCGAGTTCGGCGAGGACACCGTCGACGGTCGCACCCCGGAAGAAGGGCAGCTTCCAAAAGCTCCAGAAGTCGTCGTGCGAGTCGAGCCTCTGCGTGAATTCAATGCCCGGCACGTACCCTCTTCGAATGAGGTACTCGACTTGCTGGCGCACCTCTTCGGGCGGCATCGGCGGAAGGTACGAGAACATCTCCGTGCGAAGCGCCATGCTTACCCCTCCGTCCCGCTGTGGACGGGGTCGAGCCGGTCGACCACGTCGTAGTCGAACCGCACTTCCTGCCACGTTTCGAGCGCGAGCTGCAGCTCCGGGGAGCGGCGAGCCGCTTGCTTCAAGATGGCCGGCCCTTCTCGGAGCAGGTCGCGGCCGGCGTTGCGGGCCTGCACCACCGCTTCCAGCGCGACGCGGTTGGCGGTGGCGCCGGCAGCGCTCCCCCACGGGTGGCCAAGGGTGCCCCCGCCGAACTGGAGCACCGCGTCATCCCCGAAGAGGTGGACGAGCTCCGGCATGTGCCAGACGTGGATGCCACCGGACGCAACAGGCATGACCGGGGCGAGCGACGCCCACGGCTGGTCGAAGTAGATGCCCCTCGACCGGTCTTGCGGCACGTCGTCGAGCCGCAGCAAATCGTTGACCCCGAGCGTCGACTGCCGGTCGCCCTCGAGCTTGCCGACCACGGTGCCGTTGTGGAGGTGGTCGCACCCCGCCATCCGGGCCCACTTGGCCAGTACCCGCCAGTGGATGCCGTGGTCGCGCTGGCGGTCGATCACGGCGTGCATCGCCCGGTGGCAGTGGAGGAGCACGCCGTGTTTGCGGCACCAGTGGGAGAGGGACGTATGGGCCGCGAAGCCGGCGGTGAGGAAGTCGACCATGATGATCCGCGACCCGAGCTCCCGGGCCGTCTCCGCCCGCTCGATCATCTGTTCGAACGTGGGCGCCGTGACGTTGAGGTAGTGGCCCTTGCGCTCACCGGTCTCGGATTCGGCCTTGTGGACCGCTTCCATGACGAAGAGGAAACGGTCCCTCCACCGCATGAACGGTTGGGAGTTGACGTTTTCGTCGTCCTTGGTGAAATCGAGACCTCCGCGCAGCGACTCATAGACGGCTCGCCCGTAGTTCTTGGCGGAGAGGCCCAGCTTGGGCTTGATGGTCCCGCCGAGCAGCGGCCGCCCGTACTTGTTGAGGCGGTCTCGCTCCACCACGATGCCGTGGGGAGGTCCCTGGAACGTCTTGAGGTACGCGACCGGCACCCGGACATCCTCCAGGCGTAGCGCCCGGATGGCCTTGAACCCGAAGACGTTGCCGACGATGGAGGACATCATGTTGACCACGGACCCCTCCTCGAAGAGGTCCATGGGATAGGCGATGGAGGCGATGAACTGGTCGTCCCGCCCCGGCACCGGCTCGATACGGTAACAGCGGGCCGAATAGCGGCTCAAATCGGTGAGGTGATCGGTCCAGACCGTCGTCCACGTCCCGGACGAGGACTCCGCCGCGACCGATGCCGCGGCCTCTTCGAACGACACGCCCGGCTGCGGCGTCACCCGAAAGGCGCACAGCACGTCCGTCTCGGCCGGGACGTAATCCGGATCATAGTAGTAGCGGGTCGCGTCGCTGTAATCCTTGACCCCGGCGTCGAACAGACGGCTTACCTGCCCGTTGGTCTCTCCCATCTCCTCGGTCGCCTCCCGCCGTCGTCGTCTCCCAGCGTAGCGGGTCGACCGCCGGGCTTCCACCATGCTGTCCCGAACGGTAAAGACCCCGTCCCGAACGGTCGGCGATCGGGGATGCGCGGCTACAGCCCGAAGATCTCCCGGACCAGCCGGGCCGACGAACGGCTCACCGGCACCTCGCTGTTGCCCCGGTCGTCCATGCGCAGGATGTAGGTGCCCGCGAAGAAAGGGTGGACTTCGAGGACGTGTTCGGGGTTGACGAGGTAGGCCCGGTGCACCCGCACGAAACCCTGCGGCGCCAGCCGGTCGGCCAGTTCGGCGAGGGAGGCGCGGCTGGCCCACTCGGCGTCGAAGGTGCGGACGTAGACCGTGTGTCCCCGCACGTGGATGAACCGGATGTCCGCCACCCGCACGAGACGCGTGTGCCCTTCCTGTTCGACGGGGAGCCGGTCGTGGGCCACCCGGGCGAGGCCGTTTTCCCGGCGGCGGTCCAGCAACCGCCCCAGCGTGAGCCGCAGGCGCGCCTCGGAGACGGGCTTGAGCAGGTAATCCCTGGCGCCGACCTCGAAGGCAGCCAGGGCGTGCTCGTCGTAGGCCGTGACGAAGATGACCGGCGGAGGATCGGGCAGACGGTTGATGACCTGCATCGCCTCCAGCCCCGAGACGCCCGGCATCCGGATGTCGAGGAAGACGAGGTCGTAACGCTTCTCCTGCAGCCGGGCCAGCGCGTCCACCATGGTGCCGGCCTCGTCCAGGGTGTCGACGGGCGTCACCTGCTGCAGGAGATGGGCCAGCTCCAGCCGGGCCGGTTGCTCGTCGTCCACGATGAGGGCGGACAAACCCACGGACGACCACACCCCCTTGCGTCTACGTGCGGGCCAGGGCCTGCGGCCTGGCCGGGGTCGACGGGATCCAAAACTCTACGGTGGTGCCCTCGCCCACCAGGCTGTGGATGCGCAGCCCGCTTCCGGGCCCGAAGAAGCTCTTGAGCCTCGCGTCCACGTTGCTGAGCCCCATCCCGAGGCCCGTGCCGTAACCCCGCTCCAGGATATAGGGGAGCCGGTCGGCGGGGATGCCGGCCCCGTTGTCCTCCACCCGGATGCGATAGCCGCCCCGCTCCGAGAACGCGACGATCCGTACCCGTCCGGGGCGGGGGCACGGCTCGATCCCGTGGATGATGGCGTTTTCGACCAGCGGCTGGATGACCAGGACGGGCAGGACGGCCCGCCTGGCCTGGGGGTCCATGTCCCACTCCACCGTGAGCCGCTGGCCGAGGCGCGCCTCCTCGAACGCCAGGTACTGCTGCACGTACAGCACTTCGTCCTCGAGGGTCGCGACCTCGCCGTGCTGGGCCAGGGTCTCCCGGAAGAACTCCGCGAAGCGGATGACCAGAGTGTGGGCCCGCTGCGGGTCCACGCGGATGAGGGCCGCGATGGTATTGAGGGTGTTGAACAGGAAATGGGGCGAGATCTGGGCACGCAGGGCTTCGAGCTCGGCCTGGGTCACCCGGGCGGCCCGGGCATCGAGCTCGGCCAGCTCCAGGTAGACGCTGAAGAGGCGGGCCACGGCGCGGGCGGCCCGCACCTTGCTCTGCCCCATGCGGCGGGGGCGCGCCTGGTAAAGCTTGACGGCGCCCACCACCCGTCCCTGTACGCGCAAAGGGAGCACCAGGGCCGACCCCAGCGGGCAGGAAGGGACGCTGCATCCGATGGCCTCGCGGGTGGCGGCCAGAGCCGGCCTGCCGGTCGCGAGGGCCCGGCGGGTGAGCCTGGTGCCGATGGGATCGCCGGCGCGGTGATGGTCGGCGCCGGCGCCCTCGAAGGCGAGCACGGCCTCCGTGTCGACCACGGCCGCCGCATCCACGTGCAGGCGGTTGCGCAGGAGTCGCGCCGCCTTGGCCGCCGACTGGGGGGTCAGGCCACCCCTGAGCAGCGGCAGCGCCTGCAGCAGAAGCTCCAGCGCGTCGGTCTGGGACCGGCCCACGCCCGGCTCGTACCCCCGCCCGGTGGGTTTTCCAGGGAGCGTATAGCAATCGTGGGCACAATGGCAAGCCGCAAAAGTTGCCGCCCACGGACGGTCCAGGGGCAGGTCCTCTCGCCCGGAAACCGTATAATGCTCAGAGTAGTGATGACGATGTCTCCCTTTCTTTCTCCGCCGGATGGGAGGCGGTCGACGGTGGCGACGGCAGCAGGAGCGGTCTTCCCCATGGGACAGCGGTTGCTCGCCCCGCTCGTGCGGCGCAACGGGCACCTGGTGCGGGCCGGATGGGACGAGGCGATCGAGGTGGTGGCCGGCGCCCTTTCCCGCGTGCGGCAACGTTACGGCGGGGAGGCGTTCGGCTTTTTCAGTTCGTCCAAGGCGACCAACGAGCTCAATTACCTGGCAGGGAAGTTCACCCGCCAGGTGATGGGTTCCAACAACGTCGACAGCTGTAACCGCACCTGACACGCTCCGAGCGTCGCCGGTCTGGCGACCGTCTTCGGAGCTGGAGGCGGTACCAACTCGTACCGCGAGATGGAGGATACGGACGTCCTGCTCCTCTGGGGTTCCAATGCCCGGGAGACGCACCCGGTCATGTTCTTGCACATGCTCCAAGGGGTGCGCCGGGGAACGCGCCTGTTCGTCATCGACCCGAGGAGGACGGCCAGCGTCGCGTACGCCCACCGGTGGCTGCCCGTCCGGGTGGGCGCCGACGTCGCGCTGGCCAACGCCATGGGCCGGGTCATCATCGAAGAGGACCTGGCCCACCGCGAGTTCATCGAGGCGGCGACCGACGGCTTCGAGGCGTACCGCCGCTCGGTCGAGCCGTACACCCTGGAGCGGGCGGAGGCGATCACGGGCGTGCCGGCGGCGCTCATCCGGGAGACGGCCATCGCCTACGCCACCGCGCCGCGGGCGATGATCGCCTGGACGCTCGGCATCACCGAGCACCACAACGCCACCGACAACGTCTTCGCCCTCATCGACCTGGCGCTTCTCACCGGCCACGTCGGGCGCTACGGCTCCGGCCTCAACCCCTTACGCGGCCAGAACAACGTGCAGGGCGGAGGCGACATGGGCGCCCTGCCCAACCGCCTGCCGGGGTTTCAGGATCTCACGGATCCCGCCGTGCGGCAGCGCTTCGAGCAGGCGTGGGGCTGCACCATCCCGCCGGAGCCCGGGCTGCACCAGACGGCCATGCTGGAGGCCATGGAAAAAGGGGTCATCCGGGCCATGTACGTGGTCGGCGAAAACCCGGTGCGCTCCGAGGCCAACGGCGAGCGGGTGAGGCGGCTGTTCGAAGAGCTGGACTTTCTCGTCGTGCAGGACATCTTCCTGACGGCCACCGGGGAGCTGGCCGACGTGGTGCTGCCGGCGGCGGTCGGATGGTGCGAGACGGAAGGGACCGTCACCTCGAGCGAACGCCGCGTCCGGCGGGTGCGAAAGGCGCTCGATCCTCCCGGCGAGGCCCGCGACGACATCGAGATCCTGCAGATGGTGGCCCGGCGGATGGGCTTCGACTGGCACTACGCCGGCGCCGAGGATGTCTGGAACGAACTGCGCAGCCTCTCGCCCATCCACCGCGGCATGAGCTACCGGCGGCTGGAGGCGATGAACGGCCTGCAGTGGCCGTGTCCCTCGGAAGACCACCCGGGGGAGACGTTCCTGCACGCTCGCCTCTGGAAACGCCCGGTCGAGGGGCCCCGGGCGCGGTTCATGCCGGTCGAGTGGGCGCCGCCGGTCGAACGACCCGACGCCGGCTACCCGTTCCTGCTCACCACGGGGCGGAGGCTCGAACAGTTCAATACAGGCGTGCAGACGGCCCGGTATGCCGTTCCGTGGGGCCATGAGGAGCGGCTGTTGATCCATCCCGACGACGCGGCCCGCCTCGGCGTGAGCGACGGGCAGTGGGTGCGGGTCTGTTCCCGCAGGGGCGAGGTGAACGTGCGGGCGGCGCTGAGCCGGGTGGTGCAGCCCGGCCTCGTCTTCCTGACGTTGCACTCGCCCGAACAGGTGGCTACCAACCGCTTGACCATCGACGCCACGGACCCGAAGGCGGGGACCGCGGAGTTCAAGGCGACGGCGGTCTGCATCGAGCCCGTGCGGGAGGAGGTGGGGGCGTGAGCCAGGGCCCGGTCGCGCCGGCGCCGGGGAGAGGAGTAGACCTCTCCCGGCTGGAGCGGATGCCCGACCCGGAGCCGGATGAGGCCGTGGCGCTCCAGGAGGTGTGGCGCGAGGTGGCTCCGGAGAGCCGCAGGGGCCGCCGCGATTTGCTGCTGCCGGCGCTGCAGGCGCTCCAGCGCGCCAGGGGGTGGGTCTCGTATCCGGCCCTGGCGGCGGTGTGCCGGGAGCTCGGCGTGCCGCTTGCGGACGCCTACGGCGTTGCTGCCTTTTACGCGCTGCTTCGCACCGAGCCTGGCCCGCGGCACATCGTCCACCTGTGCGACGACGTGGCGTGCATGCGCCGGGGGGCGGACCGGCTGGCCGCCCGCTTGCGCGAGCGCCTGGGCCCGCCGCTGCACGGTCCGGAGCATGGGGGGCTTCGCGGCCTGCCGGGCTCGGCCCGCCTGTCCGGCGCGCACGGCGACGGGGCCTCGCCGGGCGCCGCCGCTTCCGTCGGGTGGGCTTTTTCGCCGTGCCTGGGCCAGTGTGACCGGGCGCCTGCCGCGCTGGCCGGCGACGAGGTGTGGGGGGAGTTGACCCCGGAGGGGCTGGAGGCAGGCCTGCGAGACCTGGAGGCGGCCGGGCATCCGGAAGGCGCAAGAGGTGAGCCGGACGGTGCGGCCGCCGAGGCGCCGCTGCTCGCCGGTGGCTCGCCCGGCGTCCCCGGCCCGCGCGCCGGCTGCATGGGAGAGGCCACGCCCCTGCTGCTCGAGCGGGTGCTCTCGGGCGGTGCGACCACCCTCGACGCGTATCTCGCCCGGGGCGGGTATCAGGCGTTACGACGCGCCCGTGAGCTGGGTCCCGGGGGGGCCATGGCCGAGGTCGAAAGGGCCCGCCTCCTGGGGCGAGGCGGCGCTGCCTTCCCGTCCTCCCGTAAGTGGGCGGCCGTGGCCCGGGAGCCGGGGCCCCGGTACGTGGTCTGCAACGCGGACGAAAGCGAACCCGGCACGTTCAAGGATCGGGTGCTGCTCGAGCTCGACCCGTTCGCCGTGCTCGAGGGCATGACCATCGCCGCCTTTGCCACGGGGGCCGAACGGGGCTGGATCTATGTGCGCGGCGAGTACCCCGATGCGTACCGCTCCATACGGCGGGCCGTCGAGGAGGCGAGGGCACGAGGGTACCTCGGGCACCACCTGCTGGGAGCCGACTGGAGCTTCGACGTGGAGGTGCGCAGGGGAGCCGGAGCCTACGTGTGCGGGGAAGAGACGGCTCTCTTCAACTCCATCGAAGGCCTGCGCGGGGAGCCGAGGGCACGGCCGCCCTTCCCGACCCAGCGGGGGCTCTTCGGCCGGCCCACCGTCATCCACAACGTGGAGACACTGGCCTCCGTCGTGCCCATCCTGCTGCGGGGCGGGAAGTGGTACGGCGCGCTCGGCACGGCCCGCTCGGCCGGCACCAAGCTGGTCTCGGTGAGCGGGGACGTGGCGGTGCCGGGGCTGTACGAGGTGCCCTTCGGCACCCCCATCCGGGCCATCCTGGAGGAGCTGGCCGGCGGTGCGCCCGGAGGCCGGCGCATCCAGGCCGTCCTGTGCGGAGGCGCGGCCGGCACGTTCCTTTTCCCCGAGGAGCTCGACACGCCCCTGGCCTTCGAGACCCTGCAGGCCATCGGCGGCACCGTAGGCTCGGGAGCTCTGGTGGTGCTGGACGAGACGGCCGATCTGTGGGAGGTGGCCGAGCGCATCGCCCGCTTCTTCAAAGAAGAGTCGTGCGGCCAGTGCGTACCCTGCCGGGTGGGCACCCGCCGCCAGTGGGAACTGGTCCGGGCCATCCGCCGGCAGGGCGGCCGGGTGGACGGTGCCCTGCGGGCCCTCTTCGACGACCTGGCCCGGGTGATGCGGGACAGCTCGATCTGCGGGCTCGGGCAGCTTGCCCCCAACGCGCTGGCCAGCCTCGTGCGGAGGTGAGGGAGCCTTGCGCCTGACCATCGACGGCCACCCGGTAGAGGGCCCACCCGGCAGTACCATCCTGGAGGCGGCCCGCTCGGTGGGCGTCCCCATCCCCACCGTTTGCTACCACGAGACCCTGGAGCCCATCGGGGCGTGCCGGGTCTGCGTAGTGGAAGTGGAGGGGGCACGGACGCTGGTCCCGGCGTGCCAGCGGCGGGTGGAGGAGGGGATGGTCGTCCGCACCGATACAGAGCGGGTGCGGGCCAACCGCCGGATGGTCGTGGAGCTCCTCGAGAGCTCGGCCGACACGCGCCTCGCCCCGGAGATCGGGCGCCTCGCCTCCGAGCTCGGCGCCGACCCTGGGCGATGGGCTTCGCTGCAGCACGAAAAGCCGCTGCCGGCCCGCGGCCCCAAGCTGGACAACGAGCTCTACGTCCGAGAACCGGACCGCTGTATCCTCTGCTATCGCTGCGTCAAAGCCTGCGGAGAGCAGGTGCAAAACACCTTTGCCATCGCCGTGGCGGGCCGCGGCTACGAGGCGCGGATCGACCCGGGATTCGACCTGCCCCTGCCGGACTCGGCCTGCGTCTTTTGCGGCAACTGCGTCGCCGTCTGCCCGACGGAGGCCCTGACCTTTCGCACCCAGTGGGAGATGCGGCGAGACGGGGCGTGGGACGAGTCCCGCCAGCGTACCGTCACCACGGTCTGCCCCTATTGCGGGGTGGGCTGCCAGCTACAGCTCACCGTCCAGGACAACCGCATCGTGAAGGTCACCGCCCCGGTGGACGACCCGACCACCCGCGGCTACCTGTGCATCAAGGGGCGCTTCGGGTGGCAGTACGTGCACGCGGGGCTGCAAACTGCTCCGGAGGCCCTTCCGAAGGCGCAGACCGATGCCCGGCGCACGGCGTGAGCAGCCGGTGGCGGAAGGACGTGGGAATCGAACCCACCGAGAGACGCGACACGCGCCCCTCCCGAAGGGTTTGAAGCCCTCGGGGCCCACCAGGAGCCCATGTCCCTCCGCGCATCAGCTTAGCGGATATCAGGAGGAGTTAGCAAACGCTTTACGAAGGCGTACCTACCCCGCGCGCACCGGCCCGCCGCCCTCACGACGGTGCCGGGCGGCGCGGGGTGGGGAGGCCGGGCCGTGGAGGCGGAGGATGCGCGCAGGGCGCTGCCGTCGGTCGACGAGGCCTTGCACCAGGCTGCCGTCCGGGAAACGACGAGCCGGTTGCCGAGGCCCCTGGCGGTGCGGGTGGTCCGGGAGGCCATCGACGCCGTGCGGGAGCGCCTGGAGGACGGCGGGGCCGGTGAGCCGGTGGAAGGCCTGGTGCAGGCGGAGGTGCGGCGCAGGGCCGAGGAGCTGGCGGCGCGCCGCCTGCAACCGGTCATCAACGCGACCGGCGTGGTGATCCACACCAACCTGGGCCGCGCCCCGTTGCCGCAGGCAGCCGTCCGGGCCATCGCGGAGGTGGCCCAGGGTTACTCCAACCTGGAGTGGGACATCCTCTCCGGCCGGCGAGGACGGCGCGACACTCGTATCGAGCCCCTGTTGCAGGCGCTCACCGGCGCAGAGGCCGGGCTCGTGGTCAACAACAATGCGGCCGCGGTGCTCCTGGTGCTCGCCGCGGTCGCCCGGGGGCGGGAGGTCATCGTCTCCCGGGGCGAGCTCGTCGAGATCGGCGACTCCTTTCGCATCCCCGAGATCATCGCCCACAGCGGTTGTGTGCTCAAAGAGGTGGGCACCACCAACCGCACCCGGCCCGATGACTATGAAAAGGCCATAGGCCCCCAGACCGGCGCCATCCTCAAGGCTCACCCGAGCAACTACCGCATCGTGGGCTTCACGGAGTCGGTAGAGGCCCGCACGCTCGCCGAGATGGCCCACCGGCGGGGGCTGTTGCTCCTGGTCGACCTGGGTTCGGGGGCCATGGTGCCGAGCGAGGCGTGGGGGGCCGGTTCGCACGAGCCGACCGCCCGGGAGATGGTGGAAGCCGGGGCGGATGCGGTCATGTTCAGCGGCGACAAGCTCCTGGGAGGGCCGCAGGCGGGCATCGTGGCAGGGCGGCGAGACGTGGTGCAAATGGCCCGGCGCCACCCGCTCTTCAGAGCCGTGCGGGTCGGGAAGCTCACCCTGGCCGCGCTGGCCGCCGTCCTCGACCTCTACCTGGAGGGCCGGGTGACGGACGTGCCGGTCTGGGAGATGCTCCACCGCGCGCAGGACCAGCTCCTGGAGCGGGCGCACCGCCTGGCCGAGGCCATCCGGCAGCGCCTGGCGGGAGAGCTGGAGCAGGCGGTAACGGTGCGGGCCGTCGCGATGGAGGCGGAGGTGGGGGGCGGATCCCTTCCCGGGGCGGCGCTCCCGTCGGCAGGGGTCGAGATCGCTGCGGCGGGCGACGAGGGTCTTGCCGAGTGCCTGGCCCGGGCGCTGCGCCTGGGCAGGCCCCCGGTGGTGGGGAGGATCGAGCGGGAGCGGCTGGTGCTCGATCTGCGCACGGTATGGCCGGAGCAGGACGAGGCGGTCGCCGAGGCGGCCGCGCGGGCGGTGCGAGCGTGCCGGTCCTAGCGACGGCGGGACACGTGGATCACGGCAAGAGCACCCTCATCCGGGCGCTGACCGGCACCGACCCCGACCGGCTGCCCGAGGAGAAGGCCCGGGGCATGACCATCGACCTGGGGTTCGC
This sequence comes from Limnochorda sp. L945t, assembly GCF_035593305.1. Classification (GTDB taxonomy): domain Bacteria; phylum Bacillota; class Limnochordia; order Limnochordales; family Geochordaceae; genus Carboxydichorda; species Carboxydichorda subterranea. Next base: position 626,230 of record NZ_CP141615.1, read on the forward strand.
CTCCCTGGTGTTGCCGTCGGGGCGCCAGGTGGGGATCGTGGACGTCCCGGGCCACCAGCGGTTCATCCACAACATGCTGGCGGGCCTGGGGGGCATCGACGCGGCGATGCTGGTGGTCGACCTTACCGAGGGCTGGATGCCCCAGACCGAGGAGCACGCCGAGATCCTCCGCCTGCTCCAGATCCCCCTGGCGGTGGTGGTCTTCACCAAGGCCGACCTGGTCGACGCCGAGTGGACCGAGATGGTGGCACAGGAGGTCCGGCGACACCTCGAGGAGCACCACTTCCACGGCGTACCGGCGCTGGCCGTCTCTGCCCCTGCCGGCCGGGGCCTCGAGGAGCTCCGGGCGCTGCTCGACCGCAGGCTTCAGGAGCTGGCGTCCGCCGAAGACCGTGGGTGGCCGCGGCTGTGGATCGATCGGGTCATCAAGATGAGAGGCACCGGCGTGGTGGTCACCGGGACGCTGGCCGGCGGCAGCCTCGTGCCCGGGCAGGAGGTGGGGATCCAGCCGGGAGGCCTGCGCGGGCGCATCCGGGGCCTGCAGAGCCACAACCGGCCGCTGTCGGCAGCCGCCCCGGGCGCCCGGGTGGCCGTCAACCTCCTGGGGGTCTCCTACGAACAGCTCAGCCGGGGCCAGGCCGTCGTGCACCCCGAAGACGAGGCCTTGAGCAAGACGCCGGTCGTGGAGTTGCGGGTGGCCCGCCATGCCGGCGCCGTCCGGACGGGGATGCGGCTTGCCTGCTTCGCCGGTTCGGCCGAGGTCATGGCCCGGGTACGGCTGCTGGGCGACGCGGGGGAGCTGGGACCGGCGGAGACGGGGCTCGCCCAGCTCTTGCTGGCCCACCCGCTTCCCCTGCGCTGGAGGGACCGCTTGATCTTGCGGGATCCGGGCCGGCAGGTGACGGCCGCGGGGGGCGTGGTCGCCGACCCTTCGGCCGATCCTCTGCGGGGCCGCAGGCTGGTGCGCCAGGTGGCGTCCCCCTCACGGGCATCCTGCCGGACCCTCCACGGCGCCTCCCGGCCGCCGGCCGACCCGGGGGCCATGCAGGCGCTTGCCTCGGGAGACGTGGACGGCGCGGTCGAAGCCCTGGCGGCTACGTACGGGCCTCTGACCGCCGGGGAATTGGCCCGCCGTCTCCACCTCGCCCAGACGCCCGTCGACGAGGCGCTGGCCCGGCTGTCGGGCTCGGGACGGCTCGTGGCCCGGGGCCCCTTTTACCTCACCCCGGCGATGTGGGAGCGCGTGACGGGCGCCGTACATCGCACGCTGGGCGCCTATCATCGGGCGAACCCTCTTTCGCCGGGGCTGCCCCGCCAGACCCTGCTCTCCACGCTGGCCCTGGAGCCCAGGTTCTTCGACGTCGTGCTCGAAACCCTGGTGCGCCAGGGCGCGGTGGTGTGGGACAACCCCACCGTCCGGCTGCCGTCTTTCCAGCCCAGGCTTTCGCCCGAAGACGAAAAGGAGCGCCACCGTCTGCTGGAACTGCTGGAGCGGCGAGGCTTCACGCCGCCTACCCTCGACGAGCTCACCCGTGACCAAGGCTTCTCGCTGCAGCTCATCCTGCTCCTCGTAGCCCAGGGCGAACTGGTGCGGGTGCACCAGGATCTGGTCTTCACCGCCGCCCGGATACGGCAACTGATGGAGCACGTCCGGGCCGTCGCCCGGCGCTCCGGTGGGCTGGTCGAGCCGGCCGCGGTGCGGGACGCGCTGGGTTCGACCCGGCGCTTCGTCATCCCGCTGCTCGAATACCTCGACCGGATAGGGTTCACCAGGAGAGCGGGGGACCGGCGGCAAATCGTGGAGTGAGGGCATGCCCGGGGCGGAAAGGAGGGTGGGCGGCCATGGCGGAGCAACCCGACCATCGGGAGGAGCGCTTTCGGCTCACGTCGTTGAGCTCGAAGGCGGGTTGAGCATGCAAGATGGGTCCGGCGGACCTGTTCAGCATGCTGGCCGGCTTGAAGTTGCCGGAGCGAGGGCCTGAAGTGCTCTCGGGGCTCGAGGAGGCCGAGGACGCAGGCGTCTTCGTGGTCGGGGATGGGCTCGCGCTCGTGCAGAGCGTCGACTTCATCACGCCCATCGTCGACGACCCGGAGACCTTCGGCGCCATCGCAGCGGCCAACGCCATGAGCGACGTGCTCCTCATGGGCGCTCGCCCGGTGGCCGCGCTCGGCATCGCCGGCTTTCCCACGGGCAAGGCAGAGCCTTCGGTGCTGGGGCGGATCCTCCAGGGAGCCATCGACAAGCTCCACGAGGCCGGCGCGCACCTGCTCGGCGGGCACACGGTGGAGGACCGGGAGGTCAAGTTCGGCCTGGCGGTGACCGGCGTGGTCGATCCGGCGCGCCTCATCCGGCGCGACGGGGCCCGTCCCGGCGACCTCCTGGTGCTCACCAAGCCGGTGGGCGGCGGCATCGTATCGACGGCGCTCAAGGCCGGCGTGGTCGATGAGGGCGATGCCCGGGAGATGTCCAGGGTGATGCTGGCGCTCAACGACTACGCGGACGAGATGCGGGCGACCGGGGTGCGGGCGGTCACCGACGTGACCGGCTTTGGACTGGTGGGCCACTCGCTCGAGCTGGCCCGATCGAGCCGGGTGGGCGTCCGCCTGTACTGGGGCAAGGTGCCGCTGTTGCCCCGGGCGAGGGAGCTGGCCGCCACGGGCAAGTACGTCCCGGGAGGCAGCCGCCACAACCAGATGTGGGCGCTCGAGGGCCGGGCGACTTTCGACGAGGTGCTGGACGAGGTCGACCGGACCCTGGCCTGCGACGCGATGACGTCGGGTGGCCTCCTCATGGCGGTTCCGCGCCAGCGGGCCGAGGAACTGGTGGAGCGGGTCAAGCGACGGGGTGCCCCCGCACCCGGTATCGTGGGCGAGGTGGTGGCCGAGCACCCGGGCCAGGTGCACGTGCTCCCCTGAGCGGGAGGTCGTGCCTCGATAGGCGGGCGCGGGAGAGACTGATCCTCGCCGGCCGGTCAACCGGCGAAGGCGGGGGCGGTCTTTCGATGGGCTGCGTGAAGCCGGCTCGCCGCCCGTGGCCCGGGGCGCGTCGGTGGGCGGTGCTGTGGGCGGTGCTGTGGTGCTTCGTGGCGTTCCTCTTGGGCGTTTGCCCGGCAGAGGCTTCGGGCCAGCCCGTGAGGACGCCGCTCGTCCTTCCCCTCCCTGTGACCGGCCCCCCGGCGCCACGTGCCAGGGCACGGGGGCCTGCGCTCATCCTCATGTATCACCGGGTGGCGCCCGCCTCGGCGGGCGGCGCAACCGGGCTGCGGGTCGAGCCCCGCATGCTGGATGCCCAGATCCGCTACCTGCAGCGCCATGGATACCGCCTGGTGCCGCTCGGGCGTCTGGTCCGGCAGCTCTGCGGGGAGGAGCCCCTCATGCCCCGGACGGTCGCGATCACCTTCGACGACGGCTACGAGGAGCTCTTCCGCTACGCCTGGCCGATCCTGCGGGCCCGGTACGCGCCGGCCACCATCTTCGTGGTGGCCGGCCTGTCCGCCAACCGGTGGGAGAGGGCCCGGGGCTACCCGCGCAAGCCGCTTCTCGGCGATCGGGAGTTGCAGCGCATGGTGGCCAGCGGCCTGGTGGAGGTCGGCTCCCACACCCTGACCCACCCGCATCTCGCGAGGATCCGGCTCGACCAGGCCTGGTACGAGATCCATCGGTCGCGCGAGCTCCTCGAGACCCGCATCCGGCGGCCCGTGCGGCTCTTCTCTTACCCGTACGGAGAGCTCGACCCCACCCTGCGTGCCATGGTCGAGCGGGCCGGGTACGTGGCGGCGGTTTCCACCATCCAGGGCGTCGAGTCCAAGCCGGCCCGCGACTGCTTCGCCCTGCATCGCATCCGCGTCCTGGGGAGCTACCGCCTCGCCGACTTCGCCCTGGCCCTTTCCCGCCCGGTGGACCTGAGCTCCCCGGCACGCCGCTCCACGGCGACACCCGGGCGGCGACGGGCCTACGCGCGCCCGCCCGAGACACACCTCCGCGAGCAAGGCGGCCACCCGGTGGTGCAGGTGCAGGGAGAGCCGCGCCGGCGCGAGCTCGTCCTGACCGTGGACGGGGCGCCCGACCCGAAGACCACGCCCGCCATCCTGGACGTACTGGACAGGCTCGGGGTGCGGGCCGTCTTCTTCGTGGTCGGGAGTCGCGCCGAACGTTACCCCTCCCTGGTGGCGGCCATCGCACAGGAGGGCCACCTCATCGGGGTCCACCCGTACGAAGAGCGGGACCTCACGACCCTGAGCGACGCCGGCATCTACAACGAGCTCGTCAATTCCCGCATGGTGGTGCGGGCGATGACGGGCCGCGTACCGCACCTCTTCCGGCCCCTACCGGCACGCTGGAACTCGCGGGTGGTCCAGGCGGCCAGGGCCGCTGCCTTCACCACGGTGCTGTGGACTGCCCGGATCCGGACAGATCTACCCCTCGACCAGGCCGTGCGCCGGGTGGTGGGACAAGCCCGGCAGGGTGCCATCGTGGCGGTAGACGGGCGAAGGCGAAGCGCGCCGGTCGAGATCGAGCGGATCGTGGACGGGTTGCGGGCTCAGGGATACCGATGGGTGACGGTCCGTGCATGGCGGTGACGGGGTGGCCCCATGCATAGCGCCTTGACATCGTTTATACTGCCGGTATAGAAAGCGGTTCCCGAGCGCACGTCCCGTCGGTGCAGGGAGGCGGTCCGGGTGGGGGCAGGGCGAGGCCCCGTGGCTCGCTGGCGGGTGGGCCGGGTCGAGGGGGAGGCCCTGGCGTGGGCGATGGACACCCTGGTCGCCGAAGAGCCCCTGGAGATTCGGCTGCGATGGGGCGAAGGCGCTCGCTTTGCCCGGGTGGCCGTCACCATGCGGACGCCGGGGCACGACTTCGACCTCGCGGCGGGCTTTCTCTTCACGGAGGGCATCCTGGACGGGCTGCACCAGGTCTGGCGCCTCACCTACTGCGCCGATCCCACGGTCGACGGCGCCCAGCGGTACAACATCGTCAACGTGTGGGTGCAGGATGCCGGCGTCTGCGAGCGGCTCGCCGCGGGCAGCAGGGACTTTCGCGTCAGTTCGAGCTGTGGGCTGTGCGGAAAGTCCTCCATCGAGAGCGTGCGCCTCCAGCCGGCTTACCGGGCTCGCCCTCGAGTGCCCCGGCTCGATCCACGGGTCATTGGGCAGTTGCCCGGCGAGCTCCGGCGGGCCCAGCGCCTGTTCGACCGGACCGGGGGGCTGCATGCTGCGGGGCTCTTTGACGCATCCGGCCACCTGGTCGCGGTGCGGGAGGACGTCGGGCGCCACAACGCGGTCGACAAGGTCGTGGGCTCGGCCTTCCTCTCCGGCGGGTTGCCGCTTTCCCAGCACATCCTGGTGGTGAGCGGCCGGGCGGGCTTCGAGATCGTCCAGAAGGCGGCGATGGCAGGCATTCCCGCGGTGGTCTCCGTCTCGGCGCCCACGAGCCTTGCCTGCGAGGCCGCACGAGAGTGGGGCTTGACCCTCATCGGCTTTGCCAGGGGCGAGCGCTTCAACGTGTACGCCGGGGCCGAGCGGCTGTGCATGCGTGCCGGCGCGCACCCGGCCATGCAGGAACGGGAAGTCGCCGCACCGAACGGGTAGCCCCGACAATCCGCGACATCCTGGTACGCGATTCGGGGGCTTCCCGGGTGCAAAACGCCATCGACGACGAGATCGATCTGCGGCTCTACGTCGAGCGGATCTGGCGGGGCCGCTACGTGATCGCCGCAGTGACCCTCGGGGCCGCCCTGCTCGCATTCCTGGTCAGCCGGTTGCTCCTGCCAAGGGTCTACGAGGCTTCCGTTTTGCTGGTGGTCCAACCGCAGGAGACGCAGGCTTCCCCCGAGAATGCGCCGGCTGTCCAGGTCGTCGCGCTGACGCCGGCCGGCTACAAGGAGATCGTCGCCTCCGACCCGTTCCAGGCTCTCGTCCGAGAGGGAATGGTCCGGGAAAACCGGGCCAATCTCGTGGGCTTCTCCCTGGAGGCCCGGGTCGTGGCGCAAAGCAACCTGTTGGAGCTCAAGGCAGAGGGCCCCGACGCGTTGAGTGCCGCACGCGTCGCCAACTACGCCGCGTCCCTCTTGAGAGACGAGGTCGTGCGGGTCAACCGGGCGAGCGTCCAGTCCACCTTGCAGCAACTGGCCGAGCAGCGGGATCATGCGAAGCAGGCGATGGACGAAGCGGTTGCCCGGCTCCAGGCTTTCAGTGAGCGGGGCGCGGCGGTCCAGGAGCTGCAAAGCGAGCGCGATTCCAAGCTACAACTGATCGCCCAGTACCAGACGCGCCTGTCCGATCTGGAGATATCGTTGGCGACCCAGCGCGCCGGGTTGGAAGAGCTGCGCAAACAACTGGCGGCTCAACCCGCCGTGATCAAACTGGACAGGGTGCTTTCCCCGGAAGGCGCGGCGTTGGCGCAGGCCGCCCGCTCGCTCGATTTGCAGCGAGCAGAGCCCCTCGTCAACCTTCAGGACGAGCAACTCAACCCGGTGCACGTGACGCTGGCGAGCGAGGTCAGCATCCGCGAAGCGTCAGTGGTCCAGCTGAGTACCGAGAGGGATCAGGTGAAAGAAGCCCTCGCACGTCTCTCCGACGACGTGAAGAAGCTCACCGGCGAGCTGGTGGCCCTGCAAGCCCAGCAGCGCGAACTCGAGTGGCAGGTCGAGAGCGCGCGGCGTAGCTACGAGACGGCCTCGCAACAATACCAGCTGCAGCAATCGGTGTTGGCAGGCCGCACGGGCGACTCCGCCCTGACCGTGGTGCGTCCCGCGGTGCCTCCGGCGGCGCCCTCCCGGCCGCGGGTGCTGCTCAACACGGTCGTGGCCGCCTTCCTCGGACTGATGGCCAGCGTCTTCGGGGTGTTCGTGGTGGACTGGCTCCGGGAGCCGGCGCCGGCGGCCGCACCCGGCGCCGCCCGTGGCGTTCCCTCTGTGGGGCAGTGAGGGCGGGGCGGGCCACCGGGAAAGGACGGCGCTGGGCAAGGCGGGTCCATCCCCACAGGCGATCCGGAGACTCCCGGAGGGCTGCGGTCTCCTGCCCGCATAGGGCAGGCCTGCCGCTTCCCATATTAGCCCCGGAGTGAAGCACGATGGACGAGCCGCACGAGCCCCGCGCCTCCTGGGAGCATGATGACCCTTCCCCGCCTCATGCCCGAGAGGAGGTCATCCGCCGGGTGATGGAGTACGTGCGCGAGCACCCGGAGTCGTTCGCCAGCCTGGCCGTGTGCCGGCGGGCGCTGGGCGCCGAGCCCGGCGGGGCCGTCGACGAAGGGACCCGCCGTCGCCTCGGGGCACGCCTCGAGACCGTGCCGGACGACGAACTGGAAGCGTACTACTATATCGTCTCCTGAGGCCGGCGCGGCCCCATCTTGCCGGGCGCACGCGCCGGCGGCTACGGGCGAGCGGCCTCCCTGTCATGCCCGAGCACGGCTTCAGCCTTCTCGCGGTACCACCGCTCGAGCCACCGCTCGACGCGCTCGGCCACGGCGCCGAGGTCGGCAAAGGTCAGCCACTCCGGCTGCGGCGGGGGCTGCTGCCGGCTCACCACCGCCAGGAGCTCGGCGGCGGGGGAGAGCAGCGAGCCGCCTTCTGGCACGACCTCGATCTTGGGCATGCGGGCCGACTTGTAGCCTTCCGTGAGGACGAGCTGCAGGCCTTCGCCGAGCAACGCCACCATGGCATCGAAGGCGTACGCCTCCCGGTGCCACAAGACGGCGGACCGCCCCGGGCCGGCGATCCCCACGCGCTCCGCGCCCGCCCGCCCCAGCCGCCAGGTGTCCTTGCCCTCGTAGTCCATCACGAACCCGTGCACGTCGTGCTTGAGCGCGCCGGCCCGGATGCCCCGGCGGGCAAGCTCGGGCAACAGCGCCTCGATCAGGGTGGTCTTGCCGGAATCGTGCGGCCCTACCACGGAGAGCGTCGGGACCGGCAGCCAGTCGAAGGCCGGCACCTCGCCGGGCAGCGGGAGCACCTCCACGACGCTCCCCGCGGGCGCCTGCGCGACCTCCGCGGGGAGCGCGATGAGCGCGTTGGCGAGCGCCTGGCTGCGGATCACCGCGGTACCGGACGGGCCGGCCGGCCAGACGGCCCGAACGCCCCGGCACGACGCCATTCTCCCCCACAGGTAGTGAGGACGGCCCGGACGGACCCGCACCGGTTGCATGAGCCGGGCCGGCACCCGGCCGGGCATGATCTCCTCGGGCGGCGCCCCGGCCATCGCGCGGACCGCCGGCGCCACAAGCAACCAGAAGGCGGTCATGGCCGCTCCGGGGTTGCCCGGCAGCGCAAAGGCCAGGCAACGGTCGGTGTGGGCAAAGGTGGCCGCCTTGCCCGGCTTGAGCAAGAGCCGGGTGAAGCGTACCTGTGCGCCTGCCCGCGCCAGCGTCGCCACGGTGAAGTCCCGGTCGCCGACCGACGCCCCGCCGGTGATGACCAGCATGTCGAACGAGAGGCCCGTCCGGATGGCCTCCTCGAGGGCGTCCGGGTCGTCGCGCACGACCCCGAGAGGGCGGGACAAGGCTCCCAGCTCCTCCAGAGCGGCCACGAGCGCAGGGGTATTGGCGTCGTACACGCGGCCTGGCGGCGGGGCTCCTGCTCCCCGCTCGAGGAGCTCGTCGCCGACGGCCAGCACGGCGACCCGGGGCCGGCGCACGACCTCGACCTCGGCGATGCCCAGCGCCGCCAGCAGCCCCAGAGAAGAGGGCCCGATCCGGTGGCCGGCCCGCAGCACCACCTCCCCGGCGGCCGCGTCCTCGCCCTTCGGGAAGACGTTGGCGCCCGGCTCCAACTCCCTGGCGACCCGGATCATGGCGCCGGAGCCGCGGCCGGCGCTCGCCCCGGCCTCTTCCACCGTCTCGAGCGGCGCCACGGCGTCGGCTCCTTCGGGCATGACGGCGCCCGTCATGACGCGAACCGCCTCACCCGGCCCGACCGCGAGCCCCGCTCGCCCGCTCCCTGCGAACGCCTCGCCGACCACCCGCAGCTGCGCCGGCGCGGCGGGCGACGCTCCTGCGAGGTCCCGGGCACGCAGCGCGTAACCATCCATGGCCGCCCGCATGAAGGGCCACACGTCGAACGGCGCCACGACCGGCGCGGCCAGGCGCCTGCCGAGAGCGCCGGCGACCGGCACGCGCTCGGCGCCCGCCGGCCGGGCGAGGGAGAGGACGAGGCTTTCGGCCTCCTCGACCCTGACCGGCGCATGAGGAAGTCCCGTGAGCTGGTGACCCATACCGGTATGATACCCCGGAGCTTGATCCGGGCGCATCTCCTGCATACAATGAGTGAAGCTAACAGTTAGGTTAGCTTTCAATCAGGGCTTCACGACAGGGGGTGAAGGGCCACGGTGCGGCGCCAGTCGAGAGAGCAGGCGGAGCACGAGGCGGCCAAGGGGACGACGGCGACGCCGGAGGCGTGCGCGCGAGAGATCATGGAGGTCGTGCCGCCCGTCATGCGGTTCATCCGCACCCAGATGCGCCGGCACTCGCAGCCGTCCCTGTCCATCCCCCAGTTCCGATCGCTCGCCTTCTTGAGCCGCTGCCCCGGGGCGTCGCTCTCTGCGGTGGCCGACCACCTGGGCGTCACGCCTCCGACCGCCTCCTCGCTCGTGGAGCGGCTGGTGCGGCGGGGACTGGTCATGCGGGCCGTTGCGCCCGAAGAGCGCCGCAGGGTCGAGCTGCGCCTGACGCCGTCGGGGCTCGAGCACCTGGAGCAGTCCCGCTCGGCCACCCGTTCGTACCTGGCGACGTTGCTCTCGACGCTGCCGCCGGCCGAGCTCCACGCCCTGTCGCGAGGCCTGGGGATCCTGAGGGAGGCGCTCAAAGACGTTGCCTTTGACCGCAACGGCGGCTGTCCGGATGGAAGGGCTGACCCGGCGGTTCGGCACCCTCGTGGCGGTTGACCACCTCACGCTGTCGGTGCCGCCGGGGTCGATCCTGGGCTTACTGGGCCCCAACGGTGCCGGGAAGAGCACGACCATCAAGATGCTCACCACGCTCTTGCCGCCCACGAGCGGATCGGCGGAGGTGGCCGGCTTCGACGTGACCCGCCGGCCCCGGGAGGTGCGCCGGCGGATCGGCTACGTGCCCCAGGTCCTCTCGGCGGACGGGGCGCTCACCGGGTACGAAAACCTGCTCATCTTCGCCAAGATCTACGGGGTCCCGGCCTCCGAACGGCGCCGGCGCATCGAGGAGGCGCTGGCGTTCATGGGGCTGGCCGAGGCCGGCGGCACGCTCGTGCGCAACTACTCCGGCGGCATGATCCGGCGCCTGGAGATCGCCCAGTCCATGCTGCACCGTCCCGCCGTGCTCTTCCTCGACGAGCCGACCGTGGGCCTCGACCCCGTGGCCCGTCGAGCCGTCTGGGAACACGTCCGGGAACTGCGCGACCGCCTGGGCACCACCATCGTCATGACGACCCACTACATGGAGGAAGCCGACGAACTCTGCGACGTGGTGGCCATCATGCACCTCGGCAAGGTGGCGGCGGTGGGTACTCCGGGGGAGCTCAAGGCGGCGGTGGGCCCGCAGGCGACCCTCGACGAGGTGTTCGTCCACTACACCGGCAGCTCCATCGAGACGGGAGGGACGTTCCGTGATGCAGTCCGGACTCGGCGCACGGCACGACGGCTTGGCTGAGGCGACGCTCCCGGCGCCGGGCGCGGCGTCGCTGCCGGCGGAGTTCGTGCGGCAGGCGCTGGCGGTGGCCGAGGCGGAGGTGCGCAAGCTGCGCCACGACCCCGTGGAGCTCTTGACCCGGGCGGTGCAGCCGACGCTGTGGCTCGTGGTGTTCGGCCAGGTGATGAGCCGGGTGCGGGCGATCCCCACGGGGCAGGTCAGCTACCTCGACTTCATGGCACCGGGGATCCTGGCGCAGAGCGTGCTGTTCATCGCCATCTTCTACGGGATCTCCGTCATCTGGGAGCGGGACCTGGGAGTGCTCCACAAGTTCCTGGTGAGCCCGGCGTACCGGGGGGCGCTGGTCTTCGGCAAGGCGGTGTCGGCCGGGGTGCGGGCGCTCACGCAGGCGATCATCGTCTACCTGCTGGCGGTGCTCATGGGCGTACAGGTGCGGCTCACGGTCCCGGCGGTGGCGGGGGTGCTGGGGTTCGTCGTGTTGGGGGCCGCCATCTTCTCCACCTTTTCCCTGGTGGTGGCCTGCCTGGTCAAGACGCGGGAGCGGTTCATGGGCATCGGGCAGGTGCTGACGATGCCGCTGTTCTTCGCCAGCAACGCCATCTACCCGTTGAGCGTCATGCCGGCGTGGCTGCAGTGGATCTCGCGCGTCAACCCGCTCACGTACCAGGTCGATGCGCTGCGGGGGCTCATGATCCAGGGCGGGCAAAGCGTGGCCGGCCTCGGCGTGGACTTCGGGGTACAGGCCGCCGTGCTCCTGGCGCTGCTCTGGCTCGCCGCCCGGCTGTACCCCAACGTCATCAACTGAACCGGCGGCCGGATTTGTGGTATGCTCAGGGCGAACGGTCGGGGGACCAAAGGGGGACGTGACAGATGCCCAATATCGGGCCGACCGAGCTCCTGGTCATCCTGCTCTTGGCGCTGATCATCTTCGGCCCGGGCAAGTTGCCTCAGCTCGGCAGGGCCATCGGCCAGAGTTTCCGGGAGTTCAAGGAGTCGGTCAGCGGCGCTCGACAGGAGCACGCCGAGACGGCCGACAAGAGTAAAGGCCAGCAGGCATCCGGTACGGGGCCGCAGGCCTGAGGGGCCGGATGCGGGGTCTCGAGGGGCTCGTGAGGTCGCCGGCAGACAAGTAGCGAGACCGGCCCGTCTCCCGCGATGTGACGAAAGTACCCCGAAAGCAAGGGCACCCGCCCCTGGTGGGGGGCGGGTGCTTCGCTTATGGTCCAAAGCGGACATTACAGTCCACTTCATCCGATACCTCGCCGAGCACTCCGTGGGTTCCGGCTCGCGAGGCCCCCGGGAAGCGGGGAGGGCGGCTCGGGTTTGGAGAATGCCGGCGACCAGGGCGTGGGAGAGAGGGGGTAGAGGCGGTGCGGCTCACGAGGCAGACGGACTACGCCATCCGGGTGGCGCTGGACCTGGCCGGGCAGCCGGGGCACGGCTCCGATGTGCGCGCGATCGCCGGGCGCCAGTGTGTGCCCGAGGCGTACGCGGCCAAGATCGTGCAGGCGTTGGCCCGGGCCGGCCTGGTCGTGACGGCCCGGGGGGCGCGCGGAGGGGTGCGCCTGGCCCGGGATCCGGCCAAAGTGACGTTGCTCGAGATCGTCGAGGCGGCCGAGGGGCCCACGCTCTTCACCCGCTGCATGCTCTGGCCCGGCGAGTGCCCGCCTCTCGCGCAGTGCGCGCTCCATCCGATCCTCGACGGGCTGCGGGAGGCCGTGCAGGGTTACCTGCAAAGCATGACCCTGGAGGAGCTGGCGCGCCGGGCGGGGCCGCAAGCGGGCGGGGCGGAGGAGCGCTCCGCGGGGTAAAGGGCAGCAGGGGGGCTGGAGCGGATGGCAGCGCGGCTGGATGCGCGGCCGGTCTGGCCGGGCAAGGCGCAGGACATCGAGCGGTCGGGGTTTTGGAAGTACGCGCTGGTGCTCACGGTGCTGGCCGTCTTCACGGTCATGGTGGTGGGGGCGGCCACGACTCTTCGCGAGGTGCCGCCCGTGCCGCAGATCGTCGTGGTGGAGGGCACGGGCCGGGCATGGGACGGGCAGGCCATCCTGCAGGGCCAATCGGCGTGGCAGCGCTACGGCCTGATGGACTACGGCTCCGTACTGGGCAACGGGGCCATGCGCGGTCCGGACTTCACCGCCCAGACGCTTCGCCTGATGGTGCAGGCGATGCACGAATACTACGCTGCGCGCCTGCCGGCGCCGGGCTCGGCTGAGGCGGCCGGGGATCGGCAAGCCCTCGTCGAGGCCCGGGTGCGCCGCGAGCTCAGCGCCAACCGGTACGACCCGACGACGCGCACGCTCACCATCACCCCGGCACAAGCCTACGCTCTCGAAAAGGTCGAAGGGTACTACCGGGAGCTCTTCGCCAGGGGCGATCCGGCGGCGTCGCTTCCGGCCGGGATCGTCTCGGCCCGGGACGTGCCGGCGCTTTCCCGGTTCTTCTTCTGGACGGCGTGGCTGTCGGCCGCCCGGCGGCCCGGGCAGGCCTACTCGTACACCAACAACTGGCCCTACGAGCCGGCGGCCGGCAACACGGTGACGCCGGGGTCCATCGTGGCGAGCGCCGTGAGTGTGGCGCTGCTCCTCGCCGTCCTGGCGCTGGTGCTGTGGGCCTACTTCCGATACCGGCTGCAGATGGAGCCGACCGCGGGCGAGGGAGTAGATCCGGGCGCCCGGGGCCTCTTCCTTCCCCGGGAGCTGACGGCCGGACAGCGAGCGTCCGGCAAGTTCCTGCTGGTCGTGGTGGCGTTGCTGCTGGCCCAGACCTTGCTGGGCGGCTGGATGGCCCACGGGTACGTCGCGCCGGACTTCTTCGGCATCAAAACGATCGCCGGCATCCCCATCGACCGGCTGTTGCCCTTCTCTGTCGCCCGGACGTGGCACTTGCAGCTGGCCATCTTCTGGGTGGCGACGGCATGGATGGCGGCCGGGCTCTTCCTGGCCCCTGCGCTCGCCCGATCCGGACAGCGGGCCGAGGAGCCGCGCGGGCAGGCGACATGGACGCACGTGCTGTTCGGGGCGCTCCTGCTGGTGGCTGCCGGCAGCCTGCTGGGCGAGTGGTGGGGCGCGACCGGGCGGCTTTCGGCCGGGGATGGCCCTGCCGGCGCAGGCCTCTGGTGGTGGATCGGGCACCAGGGGTGGGAGTACCTGGAGCTCGGCCGGCTGTGGCAGCTGCTGCTCATCGCCGGGCTTGGCCTGTGGCTCGTGCTCGTCTACCGCGGACTGCGCCGCGCCCTGAAGCGCCAGCAAGACCCGGGCAGCCTCGCCCACCTGCTGCTGTACGCGAGCGCCGCCATCCCGGTCTTCTACGGCTTCGGGCTGCTCTTCAAGCCGGGCACCAACTGGGCGATCGCCGAGTTTTGGCGGTGGTGGGTGATCCACCTGTGGGTCGAGGGAATCTTCGAGGTGTTCACCCTGGTGGTGACCGCCGCCCTGCTCGTCCACCTGGGGCTGGTGCGGCCCTCGTCGGCGTTGCGGGCCACGTACTTCCAGGTGATCCTGGTCATGGCCACGGGGGTCATCGGCACGGCCCACCACTACTACTTCGTCGGGCTCCCGGAGCTGTGGCTGGCGCTGGGGGCCACCTTCTCGGCGCTCGAGGTCGTGCCGCTCACCTTGCTCGGCGTGGAGGCGTACGACCAGTACCGCCTGATGCGGGCGGCGGAGCGCAGCGCCGGGCAGGCGGCATCCGGGCGGTTCGCCTACGCGCCCGTCTTCTGGTTCTTGATGGCGACGGCCTTCTGGAACCTGGTGGGAGCGGGCATCCTGGGCTTTTTCATCAACCTGCCCGCGGTCAACTACTTCGAGCACGGCACGTTCCTCACGGCGGCGCACGGCCATGCGGCTCTGATGGGCGTCTACGGGATGCTCGCGCTGGCCCTGCTGGTGTTCGTGCTGCGCAGCCTGGCCCGGCCCGACGCCTTCTCGGAGCGAGCCGTCCGGTGGGGCTTTTGGGGGCTCAACCTGGGGCTGGCCGGGATGGTGGCGCTGACCCTGATCCCGGTGGGGATCGGGCAGCTCCAGGCGTCGGCAGGCCAGGGCTTCGCCTTCGCCCGGGATCCGGCCTTCTACCAGACGCCGTGGGTGCACCGCCTGCTGTGGCTGCGGATGCTGCCCGACAGCGTCTTCATCGTGCTCGGCGTGGTGCCGATGCTGTGGGCCACGGTGAAAGGGCTGCTCCACATGCGCCCTGCGACGGCCGGGCCGCAACCGGCCGAGGCATCAGGAGCGCCCGAGCGAGCCGCCGCCCGCCCTGCCCTGGGAGCCGGCGGGGACGGCGCGGCCTGAGGAAAAGGCGAGGAGGAGATCGGGCGCAGAGCGCTAAAAGCTTCCGATTGGGCAACGGCCCGCGGCAGGACGCGAGGTCGTGCGCCTGGCGTCAGCCCGCATCCGCAACCGTATCCTGAAGGGGAGGGACTGTGCGTGCGCTTGGCACGACGATGGAGCAGTAGGGCAGCAGCATGGCCGGCGATGGTGGCGGTGGCGGCAGCCGTGATGGTGGCCCTGGCGGTGGAGGGAGCTCTCGCTGCCTCCGCGACGTTCTGGAGCGCGCCCAACCCCACCCAGGAGATCTTCTGGCGCGACATGGCCAAGGCGTTCATGGCAGAGCACCCGGACGTGAAGATCGACGTGCGGGCCATGGCAGAGTCCCCGACGTCGGAGGCGACGATCCTGACGGCCATCGCCGGCAAGACCGCGCCGACCGGATCCGAAAACATCTTCATGGGCTTCGGCGCCCAGCTGTACGAGAGCAAGGCCCTGGTCCCGCTCGACACCCTGCCGGGCTGGAACGAGCTGCTCAAGAGCCGGCGCATGGAGGAGGCCATCCAGGGCTGGAAGTTTCCCGACGGCCACTACTACGTGCTGCCCATCTATAGCAACGCCATGCTCTTCGGCTGGCGGCTCGACACCCTCAAGGAGCTCGGCTTCCAGGGGCCGCCCCGCACCTACGACGGGGTCTTCGGCGTGGCCCGCCGGCTCAAGCAGGCCAAGCCGCGGATGTTCTTGATGGCGCGGGCGGAGCTGCTGGACACCACGTGGTGGCAGCGGTGGTTCGACTTCTTCATGCTGTACGATGCGGCGAGCGACGGCCACCCGTTCGTCACGGGCCAGGAAGTGACCGCCGACTCCGAGGCCGCCGTGGGCGTGTTCAAGTTCTACCAGGACCTCAACAAGGAGCGGTTCCTGCTGACCCGGCCGTCGACCGATCCGTTCCTGACCGGCGTCTCCATCTGGTCGGACGTCGGGCCGTGGACCTTCCCCGACTGGAAGCAGCGCTTCCCCGAGATGAAGCTGGGCCAGACCTTCACGCTGGCGCCGCCCCCCGTGCCCGACCGCTATCCGGCGGACAAGCCCATCCGGACCTTCGCCGACGCCAAGGGGCTCGTGATCTACGCCCAGGCGCCCAAGGAGCAGCAGCTGGCCTTGTGGCAGTTCATCCGGTGGGTCTTCAGCAAGCCGGACAACGACCTGAAGTGGCTGCAGGCGACGTCGCTGCCGCCCGTGCGCGGGGATCTCGGCGTGTCGCCCACCTTCGCCGCCTACTTCAAGGAGCATCCGGAGCTCGTGCCCTACGCCGAGGAGCTGCCGTACGCGGTCCCGCCGTTCGCCAACTCCCGGTTCTCCGACGTGCAGACGGCGCTGGGCGAGGCGGGGCTGGTGCCGGCCGTGCGGGGCACCAAGACCCCGGAGAAAGCCTGGCAGGATGCCAAGGCTGCCATGGAGGCCATCCTGAAGCGGTAGCGATGCGGCGTGCCACAGCATGAACTGCAGGCCCGGCAACGGGTCGTGGTAGCCGGCGCGGCGGTCGCGCCGCGCCGGCGGTCCGGTATGCGGCGGCGGGAGGAGATGCGGGGATGGCTGCTCGCCTCCCCGTACCTCCTCTTCAGCCTGATCTTCTTCGTCGTGCCGTTCGCCTGGGCGGCGGTGCTGGTCTTCACCCGGTGGGACCTGATCTCGCCCCAGCGCCACTGGGTAGGGCTGGCCAACTTCGCCGAGGCGCTGGCGAGCCCTCGGGTGCAGGCGGCGTTCTGGACGCCGTTCAAGTTCATGGCCATCTTCCTGCCCACGGTGCTGGTGGCGGCCATCGCCATCGCGCTCCTGGTCAACTCCCTGGGCCGGTGGAGCGGGCTGGCGGCGGTCGGTTTCTTCATGCCGTACCTGGCGTCGGGCGTGGCCATGGCCCTGGTCGTGCAGGGGATCCTCTCCTACAACAGCCCCGTCAGCGACGTCTTCTTCCGGCTCTTCGGGGACGTGCCCGACTGGCTCGGCGTGCCGGCGCTGGCCATCACCGTCATCGCACTCATGATCGCCTGGAAGTTCTCCGGCTACTACGCGCTCATCTTCCTGGCAGGGCTCCAGTCCATCCCCCGGGAGCTCTACGAGGCGGCGGCCATCGACGGCGCCGGCCAGTGGACTTCCTTCTGGCGCATCACGCTGCCGCAGCTCTACCCGGCGCTCTACTCGGTCATGATCCTGGCGGTGGGGCTGATGTTCGGTATCTTCACCGAGCCGTACATGCTGACGGGCGGGGGGCCGGACCTCGCCACCCACACGTGGTACCTGGAGATCTACTACCAGGCCTTCAGCGCGCTCAGGGCCGGGTACGCCTCCGCGGTGGCGGTCCTCAATGCGGTGGCCGTCTTCCTGGTCCTGACGGTGGTACGGCGCCTGATGGAGTGGTGGGGGAGGGCCACCGGATGGGTGTGAGGCGGGCGCGGGCGTTGCGGGCCGTGGGCAAGGCCATCCTGCTGATCGTGGGCCTCGCGGTGTCCATCTTCCCCTACGCGTACATGGTGCTGCAGTCGCTGGCCCCCTGGAGCGAGGTCAACCGGTCCATCGTGCCGACCCAGCTCACGGTGCGCTCGTACGACTGGCTGCTGCACGGATCGGCCATCGCGCTGGCGCGACCATGGCTGCGGGCGTTCGGCAACAGCGCGCTGGTCACGAGCGCCTCGACGCTGCTCATGCTGGCCTCGGCACTGGTGGTGGGGTACGCGTTGTCCCGCCTGCGCTGGCGGGGGCGCGACGTGGTCAACCAGGTGATCTTGTTCCAGATGTTTTACCCGGCGATCATCCTGCTGGTGCCGACCTTCCTGGTCGTGCGCCAGTTGGGGATGTACGACACGTACTGGGGCATGATCGTTCCCAAGGCCGTCAACTTGTGGGCCATCTTCATGTACGTGTCGTTCTTCAAGTCCATTCCCCAGGAGGTGCTGGAGGCGGCCCGGATCGACGGGGCCGGGGAGCTCCGGATCATCTCCCGGATCGTCCTGCCCATGTCCATCCCGATCACGGCCGTCGTGGGGCTCTTCCTCTTCATGGAGCGGTGGTCCGAGCTGCTGTGGGACCTCATCGTCGTCAAGGAGTACCGGATGATGACCCTCAACGTGCTGATCGCGACGATGAGCGGGCCGTACGCGACCTATCCGGGGCCGCTGTACGCGGCCAGCACGCTGCTCACGCTGCCCATCGTGCTGGTCTTCGTGGCGGCCAGCCGCTACTTCACCCGGGGCATCCAGCTGGTCTTCAAGTGAGCCGTTCAAGCGAAAGGGGCAAAGGGCACCGGGCTTTTCAACACCAGCCGCCGCCCGGTGACCGGATGCGCCAGGCTCACCTTGTGCGCGTGCAGCGCCATGCGAGCCGCCTCCTCGCGGCCGGGCGGAGAGGGCGGCCCGGCTTCGACCGCGGGCCGGCCGTAAAGGGGGTCGCCGACCACCGGGTGGCCGAGGTGGGCCATGTGCACCCGGATCTGGTGGGTGCGGCCGCTGCCGAGGGATAACGCCACGACGCTGGCCTCCCGGCCGTCCGGCAGGCCAACGTAGCAAAGCGACCGGTAGCGGGTCAGGGCCGCTTTGCCGCCTCCGGCCAACGCGGGGGTGCGGGTCGCCGACTCCGGCGGAGGCTCCTGGATGGCCACCGCCACCGTGCCGGCGGCCGGCTGCAGCCGGCCGTGCACCAGCGCCACGTACCAGCGCTTGAGGGCCGCCCGCCCGGACGGCGAGTGCGGCGCCAGCCGCTCGTGGACGTAGGGGTCCTTGGCGATGACCATCAGCCCGGAGGTCTCCTTGTCGAGACGGTGCACGGGATGCACCCAGGGCGGCTCGCCCCTCTCCAGCCGGTGGTAGACGACCCCGTTGACGAGGGTACCGCCGAGATGTCCCCGCGACGGGTGCACGACGAGGCCGGCCGGCTTGTCGACCACCATCACGTGGGCGTCCTCGTAGACGACGGGCACGGCCACCGGCTCGGGCGCCGCCGGCAACTCGGCGGGCAGGGACAGGACGAGGGCACGGTCGCCCGGGCCGAGGACGTCGCTAACGCGGGCCGGGCGACCGTCCACCCGGATCCCCCCGCATGCCTTGAGCCTGCGCAACAGCGAACGGGAAAGATGCAGCCGCCCCAGCAGCACCTGGCGCACGGTACGCCCGGCGTCGCACGGCCCGAGGGCCAGGGTGGCGAAGGCGGCAAGAGGCGCCCCCGATGCGCCGCCGGCCGGCCCGGCCGGTGGCGCAACATCGTGACGCGGCGTCTGCATGGGCTCATTCTACCACCGGCATGCTTTGTGGTAGATTGGGAGCAGACCGGGACAGGCTCACGCGAATCCACCCATTCGAAGCCTGGCCGACGCGAAGGGAAGACCTGCGATAGCCCGCACCGGTGCTCCGGCGGCTCGCCCCGAAGCGCGCCCCGACATGGGTGACGCCGCCCCCGCCCCGTCGACCCCGTGGCATGCCCTGGCTCCCGAAGAAGCGTGTCGTCGCCTGGAGACGGACCCCCAACGGGGCCTCTCCCCTACCGAAGTCGAGGCCCGGCTGAGGCGTTTCGGCCCCAACGCCATCCCGGAGGCGCCCGGGCGTACCATCTGGGCCATGGC
This sequence comes from Limnochorda sp. L945t, assembly GCF_035593305.1. Lineage (GTDB taxonomy): Bacteria > Bacillota > Limnochordia > Limnochordales > Geochordaceae > Carboxydichorda > Carboxydichorda subterranea. The sequence goes on from NZ_CP141615.1 coordinate 645,721, forward strand.
GTGGGACCAGGTCCGGGAGCCGCTCGTCCTCATCCTCATCGCAGCCGCCGTGATCTCGGTGGCGCTCGGCGAGTGGTCCGACGCCTTCGTGATCCTGGCCATCGTGATCCTCAACGCCGTGCTCGGTGTCACCCAGGAAAGCCGCGCCGAGCATGCCCTGGCCGCCCTCAGGGAACTGATGCACCCCAACGCCCGGGTCTTGCGCGGCGGCCACCTCGTGGACGTCAACGCTCGAGAGCTCGTCCCCGGCGACGTGGTGCTGGTCGAGGCCGGCTCACGGGTGCCCGCGGACCTGCGCCTGGTCGAGGCGGCCAACCTGCAGGCCGACGAGGCTCCGCTCACGGGCGAGTCGGTGCCCGTCAGCAAGGAGGCCGCCCAGGTGCTCCCGCCGGAGACGGCGGTGGCCGACCGGACCAACCTCCTCTATATGGGCACGGTCATCACCTACGGCCGGGGCGTCGGCGTGGTGGTCGGCACCGGGCTGCAGACGGAGATGGGGCGGATCGCCGCGTACCTTCGCCAGGAGGAGCCGGAGCCGACGCCGCTGCAGCGGCGACTGGCCGAGCTCGGCAAGGTGCTCGGCGGGATCGCGCTCGGCGTGGTCGTCGTCGTGTTCGCGGTGGGCCTGGCCCGGGGCGAGCCGCTGCTGGACATGTTCATGACGGCGGTGAGCCTGGCCGTGGCGGCCATCCCGGAGGGCCTGCCGGCCATCGTGACCATCGTGCTGGCCCTGGGCGTGCAGCGGATGGCGGCGCGCCAGGCCATCGTCCGCCGCCTGCCTGCCGTGGAGACCCTGGGGGCGGCGACGGTCATCGCCTCGGACAAGACCGGCACCATCACCCAAAACCGCATGGAAGCGGTGCGGGCCTGGATCGAGGGCGTCGTCGTGGACCTGAGGGGGCTGGGGCAGGAGAGCCGGCCCGGCGGGCCCGCAGCCCGGCACTCCGGGGTGTGGCAGAGCCTCGATCCTGTTGCTGCTGCCGCGCTCGAGTGGGTGCTGCGGGGCGGTTCGCTGGTCAACGACGGCCGGCTGGAGCGCCTGGAAGAGGACCGGGGCTGGCGGGCCGTGGGGGATCCCACCGAGACGGCCATCCTGGCCGCGGCCGCCCGGGCCGGCTTCTGGCCCGAAGACGAGCACCGGCGCTTTCCCCGCATCGGCGAGGTGCCCTTCGAGTCCCGGCGCAAGCGCATGTCCACCCTGCACCGCAACGCGCCCGCCGGGGACGAGTCCTCGCCGGGCGACGAGGTGGCGGCCGCCGGCGACGGCGGGCTGAGCGCTACGCTGACCCGCAGCGCGGGGCGGGGGAGTCTCGCGTGGCCGGGGCCGGAGCTGCTGGCGGGCGCGCCTTACCTGCTCTTCACCAAGGGCAGCCCGGAGTCGGTGCTGAGCCGCTGCCAGGCCATCCTCCGGGGAGGGCGGGTGGAGCCGCTCGACGAGCAGGCCAGGCAGGAGGTCATGGAGGCCAACGCGGCGATGGCCCGTGACGCGTTGCGGGTCCTGGCCGTAGCGGTGCGGCCCCTGCAGGTCCCCCTCGAGCCCATGCGAGAAGAGGTAGCCGAGCAGGCACTGGTGCTGCTGGGGCTGGTGGGACTCATCGACCCGCCGCGGCCGGAGGTGGCCGAGGCGGTCCGGGTCAGCCGCAGGGCCGGAGTGCGGCCGATCATGATCACGGGAGACCACCGGGACACGGCCACCGCCATCGCAAGCCAGGTGGGGCTGATGCGCTCCGGCGGCACGGCCCGGGTGCTGACGGGCGTGGAGCTCGACCGGATGAGCGACGAGGATCTCGAGAGGGTCGTCGAGGACGTCGACGTGTACGCCCGGGTCACGCCGGAGCACAAGCTGCGGGTGGTCGAAGCGCTCAAGCGACGGGGGCACGTGGTGGCCGTCACGGGAGACGGGGTCAACGACGCCCCGGCGTTGCAACGGGCCGACATCGGGGCGGCCATGGGGATTACGGGCACCGACGTCGCCAAGGGAGCGGCCGACATGGTGCTGGCCGACGACAACTTCGCGACGGTGGTGGCCGCGGTCTCCGAAGGCCGGACCATCTTCGAGAACATCAAGAAGTTCGTGCACTACCTGCTCTCCTGCAACCTGGGGGAGATCGTGACCATCTTCGGAGCGATCCTCCTCGGCCTGGGGCGCCCGCTCACCGCCATCCAGATCTTGTGGGTCAACCTGGTGACGGACGGGCTGCCCGCGCTGGCGCTCGGCGTGGACCCGCCCGAGCCGGGCCTCATGGAGCGGCCGCCGCGCCGGCGCGGGGAGGGCGTCTTCGCCGGCGGTATGGCGTGGCGAGACGCCTACCAGGGGCTCATGCTGGGTGCGCTCACGCTGGCCGTCTACTCGTGGGTGCTGAGCGAGGGGCACGGCATCGAGCGGGCCCGGACGGCGGCCTTTGCGACGCTCGCCCTGTCCCAGCTGGTGCACGCGTTCAACATCCGGTCGAGCCGCCAGTCGCTCGTGCAGGTCGGGCCGCTGTCCAACCGGTGGCTGCTCGGCGCGTTCGCTATCTCGGCCGCCCTCGAGTTGGTGGTGCTCCTGTGGCCGCCCCTGGCCGGCGTGTTCGGGGTCACGCCCCTCAACGGCCCCGAGTGGGAAGGCATCCTGCTTGCGACCTTCGCCCCGATCCCGATAGTAGAGGCAGTGAAGGCGGTGGAACGGGCGGTCGCCCGCCGCCGGTTCGCGCACGAATGAGGAGGGCTTGCATTGGCAGCGATGGACGTGGTCGTGCGTCACGCAGGAGGCATGGCCTTCGTGGGCTACGGGCCGTCGGGTCACTTCACCGTCATGGACGGCCACGAGCCGGGAAGCGACGAGCCCCAGCGGGCTCCCGGCCCCATGGAGATGCTGCTCATCGCGCTCGGGGGATGCACCGGGATGGACGTGGTGAGCATCCTGCACAAAAAGCGCGTGCCCTTCACGGGGGTGGAGCTGCGGATCCATGGCGAGCGGGCGCCCGAGCACCCGCGCCGGTACACGTCGATCGAGATCGAGTACGTGGTGCGGGGGAGCGCCTTGCCCCGTAAGCCGGTGGAAGACGCGGCCCGGCTCTCCTTCGAGAAGTACTGCTCGGTGGCGGCCACGCTCAAGGCCGGCACCCGGCTCACCTACCGCGTGACCCTGGAAGAGCCCGCCGTCCATGGGGCTGCGCCCGGCGGCGCAACGACCGGGGTGGAGCGGGCGGCCCCCGCGGCCTCCCTCCCGCCGGCGGAGGGGGGCGCCGGGCCGCAAGGCTGAGCGTGCGCAAAGACTACGAAACGGCAGGGCCGGGGGCACCTGCGAGGCCGCAGGCCGCCCCGGCCCCCCTCACGTTCACCCTGCCGGCAGGGCCACCCGGCGGAACAGCTCCGTGCGGGTGCGCAGCGCCCAGACGACCACCACGGTGACCACGGCCTCGGGGACGAGGTAGGTCACGTTGTAGACGAGGGAGTAGAGGGCCACCGGCTGCCCGGCCGGCGCATAGCTGGCGAAGAAGACGATCCCCGACAGCCAGTGCGCGGCGAGCCTCCCCAGCGAACCGGCCGCCACGCCCCACTCGGGCGAGCGAAACGCGCCCGCTATCCCCAGCACGCCGAACGCCACCGGATAGTCGAGCAGCGCTTGCGCCCAGTGCACGACGTAGCCGCCGAACGCCATCTGCAGGAGCCCTGAGGCTGCACCGGCGACGATCCCGGGCCAGACGCCCCAGCGCGCCGCGAGGACGAAAAGCGGCACCATCTCGAGGGAGACGGAGCCTCCCTGCGGCATCTGGAAGAGCTTGAGAGCGCTCAGCGCCACAGAGAGGGCCACCGCGATGCCGCCTTCGGCCACCAGATGGGTGGGAGTCCGGCGGGTCCAGTAGGACGACACCCTGGCTCGTTGCTGCATGATGCGAAGTGCACCTCCTTCCCGGCCGGCCCGGCGGCCGACCTCTGCCGAAGCAGGCAGGGAGCGGAGGGTGCACCTCACGCGCCTGAAGACACGACGGCCATCGCTCGCGCACAGGCAGGCGATGGCCGACCAGAGGACGTAACCCCAGCGGCGGCCCCTTCCCTCCGCAGGCATTACCCTGATCAGGTCCGAGGGGTCCCGGGACCCCCTGCCGCCGGCCTGCCGGCGTCGCGGAGGCACCCCGGGTCTCAGCGCACCTGGCTCCCCCAGTGGCTCGCCGGAAACCCTGGATGGTCGGAACGGATCCCAAACCCGATGGGGTGATTCGGTGCCGGCATCCGATTCCCTTCCGCTTTCGCGCGTCGAGACCTGGGCGCAGCAGGGGGCGCCCGCGGCCACGGCGAAATCGGCCCCAACGCCGAGGGAGGAGGCCGCCCCTGTTGGCCCGATACGTGTTGATGCGCCTGGGCCTTGCCGTTCCCATCATCCTGATCCTGGTCAGTATCATGTTCCTGATCCTGCGGGTGATGCCGGGCGACCCGGTGCTGGCCATGCTGGGAGGCCGCAACGTCAGCCCGCAGGTGATCGCGGAGTACCGCCAGCGGCTCGGGCTCGACCGCCCGTTGCTCCTTCAGTACGTCGATTACCTCGGGCAGGTGGCCCGGGGAGACTTCGGGACCTCCATCCGCACCGGCAGACCCGTCATCCGGGAGTTGCTCGACCGGTTCCCGGCCACGCTCGAGCTGGCCGTCTCGGGGATGCTGGTCGCCTTCGTGCTGGGGCTGGCCGGCGGGATGATGGCCGCGACCCGGGCTGACCGGGCCCCGGACCATGCGATGCGCCTGGCCAACGTGGGCTTCTTCGCGATGCCCATCTTCTGGTTCGGCCTGATGCTGCAGATGATCTTCGCCGTGCGGCTCCACTGGTTTCCGGTGGGCGGGCGGCTCGACCCGGTGACGGCGGCCCTGTTCGAGCCCCGCACGGGCTTCTACGCGCTCGACGCGCTGCTCGAGCGCGACTGGGAGGCGCTGGGCAGCGCGCTGCATCACATGGTACTGCCGGCGGTGACGCTGGGCGTGGTGCTCTCCGGGGTCGTGGGCCGCTTGAGCCGCACGCGCCTTCTCGAGGTGCTGGACGCCGACTACGTGCGTACCGCTCGTGCCAAGGGCCTGGCGGAGCGCCGGGTGCTCTGGGTGCACGCGCTGCGCAACGCCATGATCCCCATCGTCACCGTCGTGGGCATGCAGTTCGCGCTGTTGCTGGCCGGCGCCGTGCTGACGGAGACCGTCTTCTCGTGGCCCGGGATTGGCAGGTATCTCCTCATGAGCATCGACTACCGGGACTTCCCCGCCATCCAGGGCAGCGTGGTCTTCATCGCCCTCTTCATCTCGGTGATCAACTTGCTGGTGGACATGACGTACCCGCTGCTCGACCCACGGGTGCGATTCTGAGGGGAAAGCGCGATGGCATCATCCAGTACAGTCGAGACGGCCACGTCGACCGCCTGGGGCGTCCGGGCGCTGGGGCTGCACCGTTTGGTTCGCCACTACCTCCTGGCCGTCGGAGGCGGCATCGTCGTCTTGGCCGTCGCCTTGACGCTCCTGGCGGGATCCATTGCTCCCTACTCGCCTACGGACGCCGTGGGCGAGCGGCTGCAGCCGCCCGGGGCCGGCCACTGGATGGGCACCGACCAGTTGCGCCGGGACGTCTTCAGCCGGGTCGTGTGGGGAGGCCGCGTGCCCCTCACCGTGGCGGCGGTGGCGACGCTGGCGTCGTTCGGCGCCGGTTCGTTGTTGGGCTGGGTCTCGGGCTTCTGGGGCGGTACGGTGGATCGGGTCTTGTCGCTGGTCATGGACGCGGTCTACTCGTTTCCCGCGCTGGTGCTGGCCATCGTGGTGGTGGCGATGCTGGGCCCCGGCATGCTCAACATGGTGCTCGCCATCGCCCTTGTGTACGTCCCTACGTACTTCCGTCTGGCCCGGAGCCAGACGCTGCAGGTGCGGGAGATGGAGCACGTGGAGGCGGCCCGGGCGCTGGGAGCCTCGAGGCTGCGCACCCTCTTTTTGCACGTCGCACCCCTGACGCTGCCGGCTCTTCTGGCGGTCTCGTCCTTCACCGTGGCGGACGCCATCCTGACGGAGGCCGCGCTGGCCTTCTTGGGGTTCGGCCTGCCGCCGCCGACGCCCGATTGGGGGTTCGACATCCAGAATGGCCAGAAGTTCTTGCAGGCGGGGCACTGGTGGCTGGTGACGTTCCCGGGGCTGTTCATCATCGTGGTGTCCCTGGGCTTCGGGATGGTGGGGGAGGGGATCAATGACTGGCTGGATCCCCGGCGCAAGCGGCTCACGACGTGAGGCGCGGGCAGGAATTGGTGGACCAGGAAGGGAATAGAACGGCCAATCCGAAGGGAGGAAGGACATGAGAGCGGTAGGGCGCTTTTCCTGGTGGGTGGTGCTGGCCCTGGTGGCGATGATGCCGGCGGGGGCGCTGGCCGCCCAGGATTCGACCCTCATCATCGGCACGACGGACAAGGTCACGCAGCTCGAGCCCGCCAACTCGTATGACTTCTGGACGTGGCACGTACTGGAACAAACCACCGGGACGCTGGTCACACCCGAGCCGGGCACGGCCAGGCTGGTGCCGTCGCTGGCGGAGCGGTGGCAGATCTCGTCCGACGCGAAGGTGTACACCTTTTATCTGCGCCGGGGGGTGACGTTCACAGACGGGACCCCGTTCAACGCGCAGGCCATGAAGTGGAGCCTCGAGAGGGCGCTGAAGCTGGACGGCCCCGAGGGCGCCGTCGGGCTCATCAAGGGCATCGACAAGATCGAGGCGGTCGACGAATACACGTTGCGTATCACCCTCAAGCAGAGCGACGCCACGTTCCTGGCGCGCCTCGCCGACCCCATCGCTCCGGTGATGGCGTTCAGCCCTAAGTCGATGCCGGCGGACAAGATGGTCAACGGGCAGTACGCGGGCACCGGGCCGTACAAGCTCGTGCGCTACGACCCGGACCAGCGGGTGGTGCTCGAGGCGTACGACAAGTACTGGGGGCCCAAACCCAAGACGCAGCGCGTCATCGAGGTCTTCTACTCGGACGCGTCGGCGCTGCGGGCGGCGCTCGAGTCCGGGCAGATCGACGTGGGCTTCCGGACGTTCAACCCGGAGGACATCGCCAGCCTGGAGAAGGACGGGCGGTTTGCCGTCATCAAGGGCAAGGGGAGCCTCTCGGTCCGCTATATCGTGTTCAACGTGACGCAGAAGCCCTTCGACAACCCTGCGCTGCGCCGGGCGCTGGCGCTGGCCATCGACCGGGAGCGGATCGTGAGCGACGTCTTCGGCGGGCTCAACGCGCCGCTCTACAGCATGGTGCCGCCGGGTATGTGGAGCCACATCGAGGCGTACCCCAAGCGTGACGTCGAGGGCGCCCGCAAGGCGCTGGCCGCGCTCGGGTACTCCCAGAGCAAGCCGCTCACCATCACCCTCTGGTACACGCCCAGCCACTACGGCACCACGGAGGGCGACGTCGCAGCGGTGGTAAAGGACAGCCTGGAAGAGACCGGGCTGGTCAAGGTGGACGTGCAAGCCCTCGAGTGGGGCACGTACGTGACCCGCATGAGCGAGGGCGCGCTCGGGATGTTCTTCCTGGGCTGGTACCCCGACTTCCTCGACCCGGACAACTTCCTGGCGCCGTGGCTCACGGAGGCGCCGGGGTCGCTGGGCACGCACCTCGACCGGGCGACCAGCGAGGCCGACCGGGCGTACTACCGGGAGTTCGTGCGGCTGCTCACGGCGGCCAAGCACGTGAGCGACCAGGACATCCGCGAGCGGTTCTACGTGCAGGCCCAGCAGAAGCTGGCGGAGAGCGCGATCCTCATCCCGCTCTGGCAAAACAGCATCCAGCACCTGGCCATCGCCCAGCGCAACGTCGAGGGGATCGTGCTGGATCCGTCCATGAACTTCCGTACCTGGTTGATGTACAAGAAGTAAGGCCCTGAGCCGTTATACTGGGAGACGCAGGTACCGCCCCGGGGTCTGTGGCTGAAAGTCGATGCCAGCCGCGGGCGAAGCGACCCACGTAAGGCGCCGCCGCCGGCCGGCACGAGGAGGCCGGCGGCGGCGACCGAGCATGGCGCGGCTTAGCTGTAAGTCCTGCCCGCCGGCCCCTTTGGGCGGGCCAGGCGGAGAGGGAGCGAAAGCCCGGAGATGGGATCCTCGAGACGGCCCGGGACTGGGTGGGCTGAGCTCCCCGGCAGGCGGGTGTGGGGGCAAAGGCCAGGTCAGCCCGGTGGCGGGCCTGCCCGGCGGAGCTTCGGGTTACGGTATGGAGTGTCAGGTCGCGCACGGAAGGAGCGGTGGGGCACCATGAGAAGGGGAGCGCTGGAGCCCAGCTGTCGACGAAGCATCGTGCGGCGCGCCGGATGGACGGCGGCCCTGGTCGTCCTGGCCGCGATGGCATGGGGCGCCGGGGCGGCCGGCGTGGGGGCCGCGCCCCGGCCCGGTGTGCCGGAGACGCTGCGGGTGGGCACGGACGCGACGTACCCTCCGATGGAGTTCATGGAGGGCGACGAGTTTCGCGGGTTTGACATGGATCTGATCCGCGAAATCGGCAAGCGCCTGGGAGCCAAGGTCGTCATCCAGAACGTCGGCTGGGACGGGCTCATTCCCGGGCTCAACAACCGCAACTACGACGTCGTCATCTCGGCCATGACCATTCTCCCCGAGCGCCAGGAGGCGGTCGACTTCTCCGACCCTTACTTCAACGCCGGCCAGATCATCGTGGTGCGCAAGGGCGACACGCGCGTCAAGGGGCCCAATGACCTCAAGGGCAAGGTCGTCGCCGTCCAGATCAACACGACGGGGCAGTTCGCCAGCGAGAAGATCGCCGGCGTCACCCGGATCGACAAGTACGACACGACCCCGCTGGCGGTCCAGGCGGTCATGCAGCGTTCGGCCGATGCCGCGGTCATCGACCTGCCGGTGGCGGTCGAGCTGGTGAAGGAGTACCCAGGCCAGATCGAGTTCGTCGGCAAGCCCTTCACGGAGGAGTACTACGGCATCGCGGTGCGCAAGGGCCGGCCGGAGTTGTTGAAGGCCATCAACGAGGTGCTCCAGGAGATCAAGCGCGACGGTACCTACGACAAGATCTATGCCCGCTGGATCGGACGGTAGCCGGGCGTAGGATGCCGGCCTCGAGCAAACGATGGGCTTTCGTTGGGACATCGTCTGGAGCGCGTTTCCCTATCTGATGGCGGGCGTCGAGACGACGCTCGTGTTGAGCGTGCTTTCGGTGAGCGCAGGCGTCGTGCTCGGCACGGCGCTTGCGCTCTTGCGTCTTTCGCGTTTTCGCCCTCTGTCCCGCGTGGCCTCCGGGTACGTGGACGTCTTCCGGGGCACGCCGCTTCTGGCGCAAATCCTGTTCGTCTTCTACGGGCTTCCGCAGATCCTGGGCTTTCCGCTCTCCAGCCTGGCCGCGGGCCTCCTGGCGCTCAGCCTCAACAGCGCGGCCTACATCGCCGAGATCGTGCGGGCCGGGATCCAGTCCATCGAGAAGGGGCAGATCGAGGCGGCCCAATCGACCGGCATGAACTACTCGCAGACCATGCGCTACATCGTCCTGCCCCAGGCCTTCCGGCGGATCCTGCCGCCCCTGGGCAACGAGTTCATCGCGATGCTGAAGGACTCGTCCCTGGTCTCGGTCATCGCCCTCGAGGACCTGATGCGGCGCGGGCAGCTCCTGGGCAGCCGTACTTTCCGCTACTTCGAGGTGCTCCTGGCGGTCACGATCCTCTACCTGGTCATGACCAAGGTGGTATCCTACCTCCTGGCCTGGATGGAGCGCAGGTTGCGGGTGACCGCCTGAGCGCGCTCCCTCCGAAGAGGGATTGGACGGATCAAACGGAAGGATCCCTCCGTGAGGCGCAGGCGTCCCGGGGGCGAGAGAGGACCGTAGGGAGGTACGGTTGCCGCGATGGGTACCAGTGCTGAGAGCACCGGGATGGTCGTGGTCGTCAAGGGCAAGAACGTGGACGTGGTGCCGGCGCTGCGGGAGCAGGCGATACGCAAGGCGTCCAAGCTCGGCCGCTACTTCAACAACCACGCTGCCGTCCGCGCCGAGGTGGCGCTGGGCTTCTTGCGGGGGCAGTACACGGCCGAGGTGACCTTGCAGTTCGGCGGCGTCTTCCTGAGGGGCGTCGGGCGCTCCGGCGAGGCGCTGGGCGCCGTGGACGAGGCGGTTGAGCGGGCAGAGCGGCAGTTCTTGCGCTTCAAGTCGCGCTTCGAGCCCAAGAGCCAGCCCGCCCGCCAGGGCGAGGAGGCCGAAGCGCCGGAGGTCGCCGCGCAGGAGCCGGCCGAAGCCTCCGAGGCCGGCGCGCCCAGGGTCGTTCGGGTCAAGCGCTTCGTCATGAAGCCCATGGCTGTCGACGAAGCCATCCTGCAGATGGAGATGCTGGGGCACGACTTTTACGTCTTCCGCAACGCCGCCACCGACGAGATGAACGTGCTGTACCGGCGGCGGGACGGCAACTACGGACTCATCGAGCCCGGCGAATAGGGCTCGGCCTCTCTCCATGGTGAGCCTCGTCATCTTCGAAGGGGGGCAGGCCGCCAGTAGCGTCGAACGTATGCTCGCCGCGGTGCGGCGGGCGGTGGTCGTCGACACCACGCGAAGGGCGTTGGGGTGCGGGGCCATCGATCGCGTGATCGTCGCCACCGACAGCGAGGAACTGGCGGCCTCGGTCCGGGCGGCCGGAGCCGAGGTGGACTGGGACGGGGGACAGCCGTCCTTCCACTTCGGCAAGCGTCTGGGGGAGATCATCGAGCGGCGCCGCCTGGACCGGGTCATCTACATGAGCGGAGGGTTGGGGGCCCTGGCCACCCCGGACGACCTGGCGTGGGTCGCCCGAGAGCTCGCCCGTCACGACCGGGTGGTCATCGCCAACAACGTGCATTCGGCCGATCTGGTCGCTTTCACGCCCGCGAGCGCGATCCGGGGCATCGATCTGCCCGCCATGGACAACAGCCTTGCCATGGCGCTCAATCTCGACGCAGGCCTGCCCCTGGCTCACCCTCCTCGCACCCTCGGCCTCCACTTCGACATCGACACACCCGTCGATCTGCTGGCGTTGAGCATCCACCCGGGCACAGGCCCGGAGACCCGGCGGGCGCTCGAGGCGCAGCCGCTCGACCTGCGCCGGGTGAAGGCGGTGATGGGGGTGATGGACGACCCTGCGGCGGACCTGTTGATTTTCGGCCGGATCGGGTCTCCCCTGTTTCATTACCTGGACGATCGTACCCGATGCCGGCTGCGGGTCTTCTCCGAGGAGCGCGGCATGAAGTCCCTGGGGCGGGACGTACGAGGCGAGGTCGTTTCGTTGATCGGTTTTCTGTGGGAGAGCGTGGGCAGCCGGGGGCTGTTCGAGCGGATCGCTCGGATCGCGTCCGCAGCGCTGCTCGACACACGGGTGTTGTTCGCCCATCGCCGGTGGGCTCTGACCCAGGCCGAGCGTTTTTGGTCCGATGTGGGGGCGTGGGAGGAGATTCGCCATCCCGGGTTGCGCGAGTTCACCCGGGCGGCGCAGGAGGCGACGATCCCTACTTTGCTCGGTGGGCATTCCCTGGTCAGCGGAGGGGTGTGGGCTCTCGTAGACGCCAGGTTGCGGGGGGTCGGCGGCGCGCGCTGAGGTCCGTTGCGCTTGCGAGAAGGGGCACTCTCTTGCGACGAGCGGCCGGGACAAGCGTGCTCCTCTTACTACGGCCACAGGCAGGTGAGCGGCTCTGACAAAACCATCGGTGGGTTCCCATGACCCTCGCCCGACCCGCCCCCGCGCCGACAGGCAGCCCGGTCCCGCCGGTCAGGCCGAATCCGGTGAAGACGTGTCGATGCGGTTGCCGGCGGAGCGTCAGCTCGAAGAGCTGATCGAGACCATCGAAGGGGTGGTCGGCTGCCGCGTCCTCTGGGACCGGGAGGGGCGCCCGAGCGAGATCCACGTGGTGGTGACGGGCGAGCGTCCTCCCAAGCTGGTGGTTCGGGATATCCAAACCCTTTTGTTGGTACATTTCAACGTTTCGATCCCTCACCAGAAAGTCAGCGTGGTGGTCACGCGAAGCCGGGGGGCATCCGAGGGGGGCCCCCGCTCCCGGACGGGGGCTCGCCCTGGTCCCCCACCGGGACCTGCGCCCGTGGTGGAGGGGCGGGCCGGCCCCGTGTGGGAGCCGATCGAAGAGGCCGAGGGGCCCCTCGAGCCTCGCCCCGAGCCTTCGGAGCCGGTGGGGCAGGCCCTCCCGGGGCCGCCCCCGCTCCCGTCTGCTGCGCAGCGCCCGATGGTCTCGCCGCGCCTTCCGGCGGCCGTGGCGGTACGGCCCGAGTTTCCGTGGCGGCTCGAGTCCGTCACGATCCGGATGGCGCCCGGCGAGACCGAGGTGAGCGTGGCCCTGTCGGACGGCGAGAGCCGGCAGGTGACGGGCTCGGCGCGGGGGCCGCAGGGCGAGAGCCTGGCTTCGCTGCTCGGCGCCCGGGCGGTGGTCGACGCCCTGGGGGGCCGGCTCCCGGGCGGGGGGCCTGCCGTGCTCCACTGGGTGGACGTGGCGGGGCCTTCGTCGGTACCGGCGGTGGTGGTCATGGTGCTCCAGGCGCCGGCCGGCGCACCGTCGCCTCCACGCTGGGCGAGCGGCTCGAGCCCGCTGTCGGATAACGCCGCCCTGGCCGGGGCCCTTGCGGCCCTCGAGGCGCTGGCCAAACTTTCGCCGCCGGAGGGGGCCGGGTTATAATAGCGGCGGCCTTCGGGCCCGGGAAGTGTGGCGGAGGTCCGTTGCTGGGTCTGTTGAAAAAGGTGATCGACCCGAACGAGCGGGAAATCCGGCGCCTCAACGGCATCGTGGCCCAGGTCAATGCCCTGGAGCCGGAGGTCTTGCGCCTTTCGGACGAGGAGCTCCGTGCCAGGACCGGCGCGTTCCGGGAGCGGATCCAGCAAGGCGCGACCCTGGACCAGCTCTTGCCCGAGGCGTTTGCCGTGGCGCGGGAGGCGGCCCGTCGCACTCTCGGGATGCGGCCGTTCGACGTGCAGGTGATGGGCGCCATCGTGCTCCACGAGGGCCGCATCGCCGAGATGAAGACGGGCGAGGGCAAGACGCTGGTCGCCACCATGCCCGTGTACCTCAACGCTTTGCTGGGGCGAGGCGTTCACGTCGTCACGGTCAACGAGTACCTGGCGCGGCGCGACGCGGAGTGGATGGGCGCCATCTACCGGTTCCTGGGGCTTTCCGTGGGGGTCATCGCCCACGACATGGGGTTCGAGGAGCGCAAGCGCGCCTACGCCTGCGACGTGACGTACGGCACCAACAACGAGTTCGGCTTCGACTACCTGCGGGACAACATGGTTTGGGACGTCTCGCAGATGGTGCAGCGGGAGCTCTACTACGCCATCGTCGACGAGGTGGACAGCATCCTCATCGACGAGGCCCGCACCCCTCTCATCATCTCGGGCATGGCGGAGGAGTCGACGGAGCACTACTACACGATGGCGCGCCTCGTGCCGCGCCTTCGGGAGGGCGAGGACTACACCGTCGACGAAAAGGCCCGGACCGTCGCGCTGACCGAGGCCGGCGTGGCCAAGGTCGAGAAGATGCTCAACGTCGACAACCTGTACGACGACCGGCACTTCGAGCTCACCCACTACCTGCAGCAGGCGCTGCGGGCGCACGCTCTGTTCAAGCGGGATCGCGACTACGTGGTCAAGGACGGCCAGGTCATCATCGTCGACGAGTTCACGGGGCGGCTGATGTTCGGCCGCCGGTACAGCGACGGGCTGCACCAGGCCATCGAGGCCAAGGAGGGCGTGCAGATCCAGCGGGAGAGCCAGACCCTGGCCACCATCACGTTCCAAAACTTCTTCCGCATGTACAAGAAGCTCGCCGGCATGACGGGCACGGCCGCCACCGAGGAGGCGGAGTTCCAGAAGATCTACGGGATGGACGTCGTCGTCATCCCGACCAACAAGCCGATGATCCGGACCGACTACCCCGACGCCGTCTACAAGACGGAGAAGGCCAAGTTCGACGCGGTCGTGACCGAGATCGAGGAGCTGCACAAGACCGGGCGGCCGGTGCTGGTCGGTACGGTCTCCATCGAGAAGTCGGAACGCTTGAGCGAGATGCTGACGCGCCGCGGCATCCCGCACGTGGTGCTCAACGCCAAGTACCACGAGAAAGAGGCCCAGATCGTGGCCCAGGCCGGCAAGCTCGGTGCGGTCACCATCGCCACCAACATGGCCGGCCGCGGCACCGACATCGTGCTGGGCGGCAATCCCGAGTACCTGGCCCGGGAGCGTCTCAAGGCCAGGGGCTTCTCCGACGACGAGGTCGCCGAGGCTGTGGAGAGGACGCGCTTTGCCGGAGGACGCCTCTCGCGAAACGGCGCCGGCCCGGACGGCACCGGGGCCGGGCCGGACGGGACGGCGGGCGGGGCGGCGGACGGTGCGGCGGGCGCGGCTTCCCGGCTCGACGGCAAGCCCGCCGTGGACGGGCCGGCCGATGCCGCGGCGGCGGAGCGGGAGCGACGGATAGCCCAGGCGCAAAAGCTGTACGCGGAGCTCCTGGCCCAGGCGAAGGCGGAGACCGAGCCCGAGCACCAAAAGGTCGTGGAGCTCGGCGGGCTCCACATCATCGGCACGGAGCGCCACGAGGCCCGGCGCATCGACAACCAGCTGCGGGGCCGCTCGGGCCGCCAGGGCGACCCGGGTTCGTCCCGGTTTTACGTCTCCCTGGAAGACGACCTGATGCGGCTGTTCGCCTCCGACTGGGTACGGCGTTTCATGGATCGGCTGGGGTGGGAAGAGGACGTTCCCATCGAAAACATGCAGCTCACCCGGGCCATCGAGAACGCCCAGAAGAAGGTCGAGGCCCGCAACTTCGAGATCCGTCGCCAGGTGCTCGCTTACGACGACGTGATGAACCGCCAGCGCGAGGTCATCTACGAGCAGCGGCGCCGGGTGCTGACCGGCCAGGACCTGCGGGAGAGCATCCTGGACATGGCCGCCCGGCTGGTGGATGGCCTGCTGGCCACCTACGCCGACGAGAAGGTGCACCCCGAGGACTGGGACCTGCCGCAGCTGTGCGAGCGGGTCAACGACATCGTCAACCGGCCGGGCGCCGTGCAGGTCGCCGCTCTGGAGGGGCTCAAGCGGCCGGAGCTCCGGGAGCGCCTGGTCTCGGTGATCCAGGACGCCTACGCCCGGCGCGAGCAGCAGCTCGGGGCGGAGGCCATGCGCCAGCTCGAGCGGGTGGTGCTGCTCCGGGTCATCGATTCCAAGTGGACCGAGCACCTGCGGGCCATGGACGACCTGCGGGAGGGCATCGGGCTTCGGGCGTACGGGCAGCGGGATCCGCTGGTCGAGTACAAGCTCGAGGCGTTCAACATGTTCAACGCCATGGTGACCTCCATCCAGGAGGACGCGCTGCGCTACCTGTTCCGGGTGCAGCTCGTGAGCCCCGCGGAGCAGGAGGAGATGGCCCGGCGGAGGTTGCGCGAGGTCAGCCTCAACCGGAGCGAGGATGGCAACGGCGGGGCAGGGCGCCGGGGCGGGGCCAGGCGCCAGGCGCAGGCCAGATCCCGTATCGCGCAGGTGGCGTCGCAGGGGGCGGCGGCCGACGGTGCGGCGGCCGGCCCGGCCGAGGGCAAAGAGCCGGAGGGCCCCGTGGTGGTCCAGCGGCGCGTGGCCGTCAAGATCGGCCGCAACGACCCGTGCCCGTGCGGCAGCGGCAAGAAGTACAAGCACTGCCACGGGCGCAACCAGTAACGCGGGCGTGACCCGTAGCAGGAGAGGACGAGCGAGGCATGGACAAACCGGCGCGCCCCATCTGGGCGTGGGGCACCCTGGCAGAGGAGATCGAGACGCGGCAACGGCGCATCGCCGAATTGAGGGAGTTTCTTTGACATCCCCGGCAAGCGCGCCCGGGCGGACGCCATCGAGCAGGAGATGGCGGCGCCGGGCTTTTGGGACGACCAGGAGCGGGCCCGCTCGCTGATCGAGGAGATGCGCCGGCTGCGGCGCATCCAGGAGTCGTATGAGGAGGTGGCCCGCCAGGTCGACGACCTCGCGGTGCTCTTCGAGCTGGCCCGGGCGGAGGCCCGGGAGTCGGGCCAGCAGGACGCGGCGGTCGAGCAGTCGCCCGCCGGCCGGGAGATCCTCGAGGAGTTCGAGCGCGCCTCGCAGGCGTTGAGGCGGCTCGAGCTCGAGACCCTGTTGAGCGGCGAGTACGATCCTCACGACGCCATCCTCTCCATTCATCCGGGGGCGGGGGGCACGGAGTCGCAGGATTGGGCCCAGATGCTCTTGCGGATGTATCGCCGGTGGGCCGAGGAGAGCGGCTTCAAGGCGGAGCTCCTCGATCTCCTGCCCGGGGACGAGGCGGGGATCAAGAGCGCCACGCTGGCCATCAAGGGGACCAACGCCTACGGGTACCTCCGGTCCGAGAAGGGCGTCCATCGCCTGGTGAGGATCTCCCCCTTCGACGCCTCGGGCCGGCGCCACACCTCGTTTGCCTCGGTCGACGTGCTGCCGGATCTGCCGACCGACGTCGCCGTGGAGGTCGACCCGGAAAGTATCAAAGTCGAGACATTTCGTGCCGGCGGGCACGGAGGACAGTACGTCAACAAGACCGAATCGGCTGTACGCATCACCCACTTGCCGACGGGCATAGTGGTGAGCTGTCAGAGCGAGCGCTCCCAGCTCCAAAACCGTGAGGCGGCCATGCGCATCCTCAAGGCGAAGCTGCTCGAGCGCAAGATGGCCGAGCAGCGGGAAAAGCTGGAGGCGCTGCGGGGCGAGCAGGGCGAGATCGCCTGGGGCAACCAGATCCGGTCGTACGTGTTTTGCCCGTATACCATGGTGAAAGACCACCGGACCGGGTACGAGACTTCAGACGTCCAGGGCGTCATGGACGGCGAGCTCCAGCCGTTCATCGAGGCCTACTTGCGCTGGCAGGCGGCCGGCGCGCCGGCCCGCCGATGAGAGGGGCGTTGCCGAGGCGCCGAGGGCCCGGCCTGCTGGTGGCGGCGGGTGCAGCGGCGATCCTCCTCGGAGCTGCCGCCGTCGGGGTGCTGGCCTGGAGCAGCGGCCTGCCGCGTTCGGCGGAGCAGCGGATCCGGGACGCGCTCCTGTCGAGCCTGGACGGTGCCGGTTCGCTGGAAGTGCGCCTGGAGACCCGCCCCGGATACCGGGTGCTGGCCGGGCAGATCGACCACCTGGAGATCTCGGGCACCGCGCTTCGCGCCGGGGAGCTGGTGGCGGACCGGTTCTCGCTGGTAGGCGACGCCCTGCAGCTCGACATGGGCAAGCTGGCGGGCGGCGGGGGGCTTTCGGTCTCCAGGGCCCGGCGGCTCGACATGGAGATGGTCGTGAGCGAGGAGTCGGTCAACCGGTATCTCCAGGCCACCTACGAGCTGGCCCGGCTGTTGCACGTGCAGCTTCTGCCGCAGGGGCCCCGGCTGCTGATGGACGCGCAGCTGCAGGACCAGGCGGTGCGGATCAGCCTGGACAGCAAGCTGCAGGTCGAGCCCGGCAACGTGGTGGCCGTGGTGCCGGACCGCCTCGCCATCGAACGGGAAGGCGCGCAGGCGCTGGCGTTGAGCCTGGCGGGCGCAGACAGCCCCCTGCGGATCGAGATCGGGCAGCTTCCGGTGCCGGTCGCCATCGACAGGGTGACCGTAGGGGAGGGCGAGCTCCATCTTTTCGCGAGTTACCGGCCTCCATCGTAACGGGCGGCGCTCCGACGGCCCCGGCGCGCACCTCACGCTGGCATGGGTCGCGGGCGGGCTGCTGGTGGCCCTGGGGGTGGCAGGGGCCGCGGGGGTGCTGGTGCCACGCCTTGCCCGGGAGCAGGCTTCCCGGGGCCCCGTGGAACTGACCTTCGACTGGCCGTCGCTGCAAGCGGCCGCGGAGCAGTGGGACCGTCCCCCGGCCGAGCTCGTCCGGGAACTGGCGAAGGCCGGCGTGACGTCGCTGGCCGTCCCCGAGCAGACCGCCGGCGAACTCGTCAGCCGGGGCGACGCGCTCTTGATGACACCGGTACAGATGGAGATGCTGCGCCTCCCCGCGCCCGCGGCTCCGGTGCAGTCCCCGGTGACGTGGTTGCTGCAACCGGGCCAGCCGCCGCTCGCCATTCCGGCGGCGGCGCCAAGAGCGCACGCCTTCGGCGTGGGGCTCCCGCAGGACGCGCTGGCCGCCGCACGGGAGGCGGGCCTGCCGGTCTTGCTGCGCTACGCCGACCGCCCGCGGATCGTGCCGTGGTTCGACGCACAGGCGACGAAGGGCGTGCCGGCGAGCCGCGTCGTCATCTTCGAGGGGGCCCGGGTCCCGGACCTCGAGACCGTCCGGCCGCCCATGGAAGAAGGGCACTTCGCGGTAGGCCTGGTGGAGTTCGCCGGGCAGGCGGGCGCCGCGGAGCTGGCCCGCTCGCTGGGCATGGCGGGCGTCGCGGTGCACAGCATGAAGTCGGAAGAGATCGAACGGGCCGGCGTGGACGCCTCCATCGACCGGTACGTGCGGGCGGTACGGGAGCGCGGGGTGCGGGTGCTGTACCTGCGGCCGGCACCGCAGGAGCAGGACACCCTGGCCCTGGTGGCCGGGCTCGCCGGGCGGTTGAGGGCTGAAGGGTACACCATGGGGCTTGCCCGGCCGGCGCCTCTTTGGAGGGGGCCCGGCGCCCTGACGCTGTTGCTGGCGGGCGTGGGCGCGGCCGGGCTGTTGCTGTGGCTCGTGGCCGGGTGGGCATCGGCCGGCGGTGCGGGCGCCCGTGCGCTGGCCTCGCCGCTCGTGGCCGTCGCGGCGGCCGCCCTGGGGGTGCTCTCCGGGGCGGTGCTGGTGGTGGCCCACGCCCGGGGATGGGATAGTGCCCTGTCGGTGCTGGCCAGGCAGATGGGGGCGTTCGGGGTGGCCCTGGTGGCGCCGGTGGCGGCCATGGCCGCCGGGCTGTCCGTAGCCGGGCGGCCGCAGCGCCCGGACGGCAGCCTCGTCGGGAGCCGGGGGCAGGGCAGCACGCTGCGGGCGCTCGGGGCGTGGCTTGCGGTCGCGCTGGTGGGCCTGATCGGGGGGCTGCTGGTAGCGAGCCTGCTCAGCGACAGTCTGTTCATGCTGCGGCTGGAACAGTTCAGGGGGGTCAAGCTCGTGCACGTGCTGCCGCCGGTGACGGTGGCGGCGGGTGCCCTGGCGCTGGCGGGGGCCGATGGGGAGCAGGTGCGCCGCTGGCTGGTCCGGCCCGTGCGCTGGGTTGACGCGGCACTGGCCGTGGTGCTGGTCGCCGCCGGAGCCTACTACGTGCTGCGCACCGGCAACGAGGCGGGGGCCGTCTCGGAGCTCGAGCGGGCGCTCCGGGGCTGGCTCGAGACGGGCCTTTCGGTGCGGCCCCGGACCAAGGAGTTTCTCATCGGGTATCCGGCCCTGGCCGCCGGGCTGTTCATGTGGAGCCGGGGCTGGGCCCGGGAATGGCCTTTGCTGTGGGCCGGCGTGATGGGGGCTGCCTCCATCGCTCCCGTCTCCGTGACCAATACTTTCGCCCATCTCCACACGCCGCTCGTCATCACGCTGCAGCGGGAGTTGAACGGGATGGCCCTGGGGCTGCTCGCCGCGGCGCTCGTCTGGGCGGTGGCCGGCCGGCTCGAAGCGGGCGCCAGGCGGCGTGCCCGGCTGCGGGCGGTGGCCGGGGGGCAGCAGGAGCGATCGCAACGGGGACTCGGCGTCACCCCCTGAAAATACTTTTCTCGGGTTATTACGGGTTCGGCAACCTGGGGGACGAGGCCGTCCTGGCCGGCGCGCTGCGGGGCCTTCGTCACCACCTGGGTGAAGACGCCCGGCTGGTGGTGCTCTCTTCCGATCCCCCGGTCACCCGGCAACTGCACCGGGTCGAAGCAGAAAGCCGCGCCCCGGGCGCCACGTGGCGTGCCGTGCGGGGCGCGACGGTGCTGGTGAGCGGCGGAGGGAGCTTGCTCCAGGACGTCACCAGCGTGCGAAGCCTCCTCTACTACCTCTTCGTGATGGAGCTCGCCCGCCTGCACGGCGCGCGCGTCGTCTGGTTCGCCCAGGGCATCGGGCCCGTGCACCGGCCATGGCTGAGGCGCCTGGTCGCCTGGGAGGCGAACCGGGCGGCGGCCGTCACGGTACGCGACGAGGCGTCGCGCCACGACCTGGTCGCCATGGGAGTGGATCCGGCCAGGGTGCAGGTGGTGGCCGACGCCGCGTGGCTCCTCGCAGAGCCGCACGGGGCTGCCGGCTCCTCGCGCTTCCCCACGGCCTTGCCTTCCCCTGAGGCGCCGGGCGGCCGGGACGAGGAGCGGGCCGGTCTCAAGGCCGGCGTGGTATGGCGCGAGTGGAAGGGCCAGCCCGTGACGACCGCCGAGGCCGGCGTGGCGCTGGGCCGGGCGCTCGCTCGCCTGGGAAGGCCCGGCCTCGAGGTCGAGGTGATGGCCTTCCAGCCTGGCCTCGACCTCCCGGCCTGCCGGGAGATGGCCGGGAGCTTGCAGCGCGGGGTGCGGGCGGAGACGGGGGCAGCGGTGCGGGTCACGGTGACGCAGGCTCCCCCGAGCCCCGAGGAGGCGCTCGATCGCCTCGCGTCGTGGGACCTGGTGGTCGCCGTGCGGCTGCACGCTTTGATCCTGGCGGCCATGGCGGGCGTGCCGTTCGTCGGGGTGGCCTACGACCCCAAGGTCGAGGCCGCCGGGGCGGAGCTTCGGTGGCCGATCCCTCCCCTGGCTCCGGAAGACGGGGCGGACGTGCGGGCGTGGGAGATGCGGCTGCGGTCCGCGCTCGCCGACCGGCCGGTGCTGGTTACCCACCTCCAGCGCCTGCGGCCGGCCATGGTGGCGAAGGCCATGGGGGCGGTCGAGGCCGTTCGCCGGGCCGTGCTCGCCACCGAGCAGCAACCTCCCGTCCCCGCTCCGCCGGGACCCGTCTCGCCCCCGAGGCGGGAGCCCGTCCGTCATGCAGGGGCGCTCCCGCCCGCGGGCGAGGTGCTGGGCGTGCCCGTCCACCTGCTGGGGCTCGAGGAGGCAGCGAGGGCCATCGAGCGGTGGATGGCGGAGCGAGAGGGCTCCTGCGAGCCCCGGGCGCAGCCGGTGCGGCACGTGGTGACCCTCAACCCCGAGATGATCATGGCGGCCCGCCACGACCCGGGCTTCCGCCGGGTCCTCGAGCAGGCCGACCTGCTGGTGCCCGACGGGATCGGCGTCGTGTGGGCGTGCCGCCGGCTGGGCTGGCCGGCCGTGGGCCGGGTGCCGGGCATCGAGCTGGCCGAACGATGCCTGGCCGCCTGCGCGGCTTCCGGCCGGCCCGTCGTCTTCGTCGGCGGCGCCCCGGGCCAACCGGCCGCCTCGCGGCTGCCCGTGGCCCAACAGGCGGCGCTGCGGCTCCGGCAGCGCCTCCCGGGGCTGCGGGTGGTCGCGACGCACCACGGATACTTCCGCCCGGACAGCCCCGAGGAAGAGGCCCTGCTCGCGGCGATCGAACAGGCCCGGCCGGCGCTCTTGCTCGTCGGCATGGGCTCGCCTCGCCAGGAACTCTGGATCGCCCGCCACCGGGAGCGCCTGGCGGGCGCGGTGAGGGTGGCCATGGGCGTGGGGGGCAGCTTCGACGTCTGGGCCGGCAAGAGCCGCCGCGCCCCGGCACTGGCCCGAAAGGCCGGGCTCGAGTGGCTCTGGCGGTTGGTGCGTGAGCCCCGGCGGGCCGGCCGCATGCGGGTGTTGCCGCTTTTTGCCGCGCACGTGCTCGCGGCGCGGTGGGGACGGCATGGCCGGGCCCGCGCCCCGAATCCTGCCGAGAGTGCCCGGTCGGCGTCAAATACCTCTATAATGGGTGAGCAGGGCAGAAGCACCCGCGGTCCCGGATCCGGGGAGGCGAGCGCTTGAAGGGTCCTATGGGGAAGGCGTGGCCGGCGATCGTCATCGTCACCGCCCTGGCCGTTGGGGCCCTGGTGGGCGTGAGCCTCTTGAGCATGGGCGCTCCTCCCTCCCAGGGCGCCTCGGCGCGATCCGGCGACGACCTCGCCACGGCGCTCGAGGTGATCGGCGTCATCAAGACCCACTACCTCGAGCCCGTCAGCACCGTCGACATGCTCGCCGCCTACATGCGCACCGGCACCATCAACGGGATGCTCAAGGAGTCGGTCAAGGACCCGTACACCCGCTACATGGACGCCGAGGCGTACAAGCAGTTCCAGATCGACACGAGCGGCCACTACGGCGGGATCGGGATCTACATCGGCATCCAGGACAACAAGCTCACCGTCGTTGCCCCCATCCCCGGCACGCCCGCGGCCAAGGCGGGGCTCCAGGCCGGCGACTGGATCGTGGAGGTCGACGGGCGACCGACCAGCGAGATGGCCCAGGAGGAGGCGACGACCCTCATCCGGGGGCCCAAGGGCTCCACGGTGGAGCTCACCGTCGAGCGCAAGCAGAAGCGGTTCAAGGTGCGCATCGCCCGGGAAGAGATCGTCGTGCCCGCCGTGTCGACGGTGCAACTGTTGCCCGGGCAGATCGGGTACGTGCGCCTGCTGCAGTTCTCCGAGGACGCGCCGGCCGAGATGGAGCGGGCGCTGTCGACCCTGGAGCAGAAAAACTACCGCGCCCTCATCCTCGACCTGCGCAACAATCCCGGCGGGCTGTTGACGGCCGCCATCGACGTCGCCAGCCTTTTTCTGCGAGATGGCCCGGTCGTCCACGTCGTCGGCCGCAGCGGCGAACGGCACACCATCGAGGCAGGCTCGGTCCGGGCGCACCCGCTGGTGCCCACGGTGGTGCTGGTCAACAAGGGGTCGGCCAGCGCCTCGGAGATCCTGGCGGGCGCCCTGCAGGATCGCAAGGTCGCGACCCTGGTGGGGACCAAGACGTTTGGCAAGGGGCTCGTGCAGACCGTGATCCCGCTGGGGCGCGGCGACGCCCTGACGGTCACCACCCAGAAATACCAGACGGCCGGCGGGCGGTACATCGGTAACGAGGGCATCGAGCCCGACGTGGTCGTCAAGGTGCCGGAGGGCGACCAGGAGGCGCCACCGCTCGCCTCCGGCAAGGTCGACCTCAACGACGTGCAGATCCAGAAGGCCATGGAGATCTTGACCCGGCAGCTCGCGCAGGCGGGCGGGCGCGCCGAAGGAGGCTGACCGGCCACTTGCCTGTGGGCGACCTGCTGCGGCTCATCGGAGAGAGCCTGCTGGGGCTCATCGCATCCCCCACGGCGCTGTTGCTGCTGTCGGTCGTGGTCTGGTTCGTTTACGTGCAAGCCGCCCGGTCGGCTGCCGTCGAACAGTACATGTTCGGCGTCGTGCGCACCTCGACCCGCCGGCAAACGCTGCAGGCGCTCGGCATGGGGCTGCTGGGTGGGGCGCTGGCGACGGCGCTTTTCGTGGGGCTCGGCATCACCTTCGACATCAGCTTCATCGACACCTGGCGCATCCTGTTCCTCATGGCGCTCGCCCTGGCGCTGGTGCAGCCACGGTTCATGTGCTTCGCGTACGCGGGCGGGCTCGGTTCCCTCGCGTCGCTGGTAGCAGCGCTGTTCGGCTGGAGGCTGGGCGTGGACGTGCCGGCCGTGATGGCGCTCGTGGGGGCGCTGCACCTGGTGGAGGCGCTCCTGGTCTGGCTCGACGGCCACATCAGCCCGACACCGCTTTACATCAAGCAACCTGACGGCCAGGTGGTGGGCGGCTTCGCCCTGCAGAAGGTGTGGCCGCTGCCTTTCGTGGCGGCCGTGGGGTTCGTGGTCGCCCGGGAGATGGTGACCGGCCAGACGGTGCCGATGCCCGACTGGTGGCCGCTCTTCGGCCCGCGCACGCCGGTGCCGGCCGGCCACGAGATGGTCTTCCACCTGCTGCCCGTGGTGGCCGGCCTCGGCTACGGGGACTTCACGGTGACCCGCGACCCCCGGGTGAAGGCGCGCGACTCGGCGGGCGGGCTGGTGCTGTTCAGCCTGCTGCTCCTGGCGCTGGCCCTGGGGGCGCGGCAGGTGACCGCCCTGGCGTGGGTGGCGGCCATCTTCTCCCCCCTCGGGCACGACCTGTTGATCCACTGGGGGCGCCGGCGGGAGCACGGCGAGCCGGTCTTCGTGAGCCGGGACGGGGTCATGGTGCTGGACGTGCTGCCCAACACGCCGGCGGCGCAGATGGGGCTGCATCCCGGGGATCTGATCCGGGCGTTCAACGGGCAGGCGGTGCGCAACCGGGAGGAGCTCCAGGCCGCCATGGAGCCGTGGTCGGTGGATGTCGAGCTCGAGGTGGAAAACCGTCTCGGCCCTTCCCGGGGCCGCCGGGTGGTGCGCTACCCGGGCAGGGTGCCCCCGCTCGGCATCGTGCCCGCCCCCGAGCCCGACGAACCCCGGTACGTGACCCTGCAGATGTCGGGTCCCCTGCAGCGCTGGTGGCGGCGGTTGCGCCGGCGCCTGGAAGGGCGACCTCTTTGACCGTCAGAGGCGGGGGCGCGGCGCCGCCGGCCGGCGGCGTATGGCCCGCGGGGGTGATGCCCACCGGGGAGGGCACGGGCCGGCGCCCCCGCGCCCCCGGCGGGCCGTGGCGCACGCGGTGGCCGGTGCTCGCAGGCGTTTTCCTCTTGGCGGCTCTTGCCGGCGGGAGCTTCGCTCTCCTCTGCCAGGGCCTGGCGGTGTACACGCGTCTCGTCGCAGCACAGGACGCGGCCACGTACCGGGCGCTGGCCGAAGGATGGCCCAAACCGCCAGCAGTGACGCCCCTGTCTCCGCTGTGGACGATGGGGTTTGCTCCCGAGCGCATGGCCGTGCTCCCCGGCGAAGAGCTGCCGGGCGGCGGCGTGCCGCCGGGCCTCCGCCCCGGCACACCCCTGGGACGTGAGGGCATCCGGGCGCGCCTTGCCATCGTCATCGACGACTGGGGGTACGACTGGCAGGCGGCCGAGCGCCTCCTGAAGCTCGACGCCCCCATCACCGTGGCGATCCTGCCGTTCTTGCCGTACAGCCGCGAGCAGGCCTTGCGGGCGCGAAGCCGCGGCTTCGAGGTACTCGTGCACCTTCCCATGGAACCGGACGACCCCTCCGTCAGCCCCGGCCCCGGCGCCGTCACCACCCAGATGAACGACGTCGAGGTCCGCGAGGCGGTGCGCCGCGCCATCGAGGCGGTGCCGGGAGCGGTGGGCGTCAACAACCACATGGGTTCCAGGGCGACCGCCGACCCGCGGGTGATGCGGCAGGTGCTCGCGGAGGTGGCGCGCCACGGGATGTTTTACGTGGACAGCGCGACGAGCCCTCACTCGGTAGGGGCCGCCGTGGCGAGTGCGATGGGGGTGCCGTGGGCGCGCAACCAGCTCTTCCTCGACGGCGAACCCAGCGTGCAGGCCGTGCGCTCGCGCCTGCAGCTCGCCGTGCAGCGCGCCCTGCGAACGGGCGCGGCCGTCGTCATCGGCCACGTGCGCCCGGCCACGGCGGCGGCCCTCGAGTCCATGCTCCCGCAGCTGCGCCGGGAGGGCGTCCTGCTGGTCCCCGTGTCGGCGCTCCTGCACCGCTGAACGCACCGGTTTGCACCCTCGTAACGCCCTGTTCGGTTCCCGGTGCCGGCGGGGAATGGTATAATCGCAGGCGAGTCCGAATGGGTGTACGGGAGGAGCGTGAGGCCCGGTGGCGATGGCGGTTCGGCCTGCGCAACTGCCGGGGCGCTTCCGGGTCGTCTCCGACTTCGAGCCGGCGGGAGATCAGCCCAAGGCCATCGAGGCGCTGAGCCGGGGGGTCGAGCAAGGGCTCAAGTACCAGACGCTGCTCGGCGTGACCGGCAGCGGCAAGACCTTCACGATGGCCAAGATCATCGAGCGGGTGCAAAGGCCGACGCTGGTCATCGCGCACAACAAGACCCTGGCGGCGCAGCTGGCCAACGAGTTCCGGCAGTTCTTCCCAGACAATGCGGTGCACTACTTCGTCAGCTACTACGACTACTACCAGCCCGAGGCCTACGTGCCGCAGACCGACACCTACATCGAGAAGGACGCCAACATCAACGACGAGATCGACCGGCTGCGGCACGCGGCGACCAGCGCCCTCTTCGAGCGGCGCGACGTCGTCATCGTGGCGAGCGTCTCGTGCATCTTCGGCCTGGGGTCGCCCGACGACTACGTGGGGATGACCCTGAGCCTGCGCCACGGCGATTTCCGGGACCGCGACAACATCCTGCGCCGGCTCGTCGGCGTGCACTACGAGCGCAACGACGTGGGATACAAGCGGGGCACCTTCAGGGTACGGGGAGATACGATCGAGATCTACCCGGCCTACTCGGAGACGATGCTGCGCATCGAGTTTTTCGGCGACGAGGTCGACCGCATCCTGGAGATCGACCCGGTGACGGGCGAGGTGCTGGGGCAGCCCGAGACGGTGACCATCTACCCGGCCACCCACTACGTCACGACGGAGGAGAAGCTGCGGCGGGCCCTCGAGACCATCGAGCAGGAGCTCGAGGAGAGGCTCGCTTACTTCCGCAGCGAGGGCAAGCTCCTGGAGGCGCAGCGCCTCGAGCAGCGCACCCGCTTCGACCTCGAGATGCTGGCGACGGTGGGCTACTGCAACGGGATCGAAAACTACTCCCGCCACCTGAGCGGGCGGGCGCCGGGGTCGACGCCGACCACGCTGCTCGACTACTTCCCGCGGGACTTCCTCATGTTCATCGACGAGTCGCACCAGACCATCCCGCAGCTGCACGGCATGTACAACGGCGACTACTCGCGCAAGAAGACGCTGGTCGACTACGGCTTCCGGCTGCCGTCGGCGCTGGACAACCGGCCGCTCAGGTTCGAGGAGTTCGAGCGGCACATCCACCAGGTGATCTTCGTCTCGGCGACGCCGGGGCCGTTCGAGCGGGAGAAGAGCCAGCAGATCGTGGAGCAGATCATCCGGCCGACCGGGCTGGTCGACCCGGAGGTCGTCGTGCGGCCCATCCAGGGGCAGATCGACGACCTCGTCCACGAGATCCGCGAGGTGGTGGCCCGGGGCGAGCGGGTGCTGGTCACGACCCTCACCAAGAAGATGGCGGAGGACCTCACCGACTACCTGGCCGACATGGGCATCCGGGTGCGCTACCTGCACTCGGAGGTGGAGACGCTCGACCGGGTGGAGATCCTGCGGGGGCTCAGGCTCGGCGAGTTCGACGTGCTGGTGGGCATCAACCTGCTGCGGGAGGGGCTCGACCTGCCTGAGGTGTCGCTGGTGGCCATCCTCGACGCCGACAAAGAGGGGTACCTGCGGTCGGAGACCAGCCTCATCCAGACCATCGGGCGGGCGGCTCGCAACGTGCGCGGGAAGGTCATCATGTACGCCGAGGTCGTGACCGAGTCGATGCAGCGGGCCATCGACGAGACCAACCGGCGCCGGCGGCTTCAGATCGAGTACAATGAGGCGCACGGCATCGTGCCGCGCACCATCCAGAAGGCCGTCACCGACATCGTGCAGGCCTTCCGCGCCGAGCAGGAGCAGCAAAAGCAGCAGGGCCTGCGCGGGCTGCAGCAGAAGGCCCGGGAGATGGCGCCCGAGGAGCTGTCGGCGCTCATCCGCGGTCTCGAAGAGGAGATGTACGAGGCGGCCCGGCAGCTGGAGTTCGAGAAGGCCGCCGAGCTGCGGGACCAGATCAAGGCCTTGCGGCAGGAGCTGCTCGGTTACGTGCCGGTAGGGTAGGCGCCGGCTGCGCCGGCTACTTTGGCTTCGCCGCCACGAGG
Source organism: Limnochorda sp. L945t (assembly GCF_035593305.1). GTDB lineage: Bacteria > Bacillota > Limnochordia > Limnochordales > Geochordaceae > Carboxydichorda > Carboxydichorda subterranea. The sequence continues at coordinate 673,299 of NZ_CP141615.1, forward strand.
GGTCTTGAACGCCGTTGGGCGCTGACGCCATCGTCATCAAGGGAGCTCGCCAGCACAACCTCAAAAACATCGACCTCACCATCCCGCGGGATCGGCTGGTCGTGCTGACAGGAGTGTCGGGCTCGGGCAAGTCGTCGCTCGCCTTCGACACCATTTACGCCGAGGGGCAGCGGCGCTACGTCGAGTCGCTGTCGGCGTACGCGCGCCAGTTCTTGGGGCAGATGGACAAGCCCGACGTCGACTTCATCGAGGGGCTCTCGCCGGCCATCTCCATCGACCAGAAGACCACGAGCCAAAACCCGCGCTCGACGGTGGCCACCGTCACCGAGATCTACGACTACCTGCGGCTGCTTTTTGCCCGCATCGGGCGGCCTCACTGCCCCCGCTGCGGGGAGCCCATCGCCCAGCAGACGGTGGAGCAGATCGTGGACCAGGTGATGGGCCTCGGGGAGGGCACGCGCATCCAGGTGCTGGCGCCGGTGGTACGGGGGCGCAAGGGCGAGTACCGCAAGCTGTTCGACGAGATCCGGCGCGACGGGTTCGTGCGGGTGCGGGTGGACGGCGAAGTGATGGACGTCGCCCAGGTGCCCGACCTCGACAAGAACAAGAAGCATACCATCGAGGTCGTGGTGGACCGCATCGTGGTGCGCCCCGACGTCGCCACCCGCTTGGCCGACTCGCTGGAGACGGCGCTGCGGCGGGGCGAGGGCATCGTCGTGGTGGACGTGGTGGGCGGCGAGCCGCTCACCTTCAGCGAGAAGTTTGCCTGCCCGAAGTGCGGCTTCAGCTTCGAGGAGATCTCGCCCCGGATGTTCTCGTTCAACAGCCCGTACGGGGCCTGCCGGACGTGCAGCGGACTCGGGGTGCGCATGGAGGTGGACCCGGAGCTGGTGCTCGACCGGCGCAAGAGCATCGCCGACGGCGGCATCCGGCCGTGGGAGGACAACGGGAGCCGGTGGCTGCAGGCGCTGCTCGACGCCACCTGCCGGGAGTACGGCATCGACCCGCGCAAGCCCATCGGCAAGCTGTCCGATCAGCAGGTCGACGTGCTGCTGTACGGGACGCGGGGCAAGCCGGTCACCTTCCAGTATCGCACGCTGGCGGGGCAGGTGAAGACCTACTCGCACCCGTTTCCCGGCGTCATTCCCAGCCTCGAGGAACGCCACCGCGAGGCGCAGTCCGACTGGGCGCGCAGCGAGATCGAGGTGTACATGAGCTCCCGCCCCTGCCCGGACTGCGGGGGGGCGAGGCTGCGCCCCGAGAGCCTGGCCGTGACGGTCGGCGGGCTCAACATCATGCAGGTGACGGCCATGTCGGTGCGGCAGGCGCTTTCGTGGTTCGGGGAGCTCGAGGGGCAGCTCTCCGAGAAGGAGCGCCTCATCGCCGTCCAGGTGCTCAAGGAGATCAGGGCGCGGCTTCAGTTCATGGCCGACGTGGGGCTCGATTACCTGACGCTGGACCGGCCGGCGGGGACGCTGGCGGGAGGCGAGGCGCAGCGCATTCGCCTCGCGACCCAGATCGGCTCGCAGCTGGTGGGCGTGCTCTACATCCTGGACGAGCCGAGCATCGGGCTGCACCAGCGCGACAACCGCAGGCTGCTCGCCACCCTCAAGCACCTGCGCGACCTGGGCAACACCGTCATCGTCGTCGAACACGACGAGGAGACCATCCGGGAGGCCGACTACGTGGTCGACATCGGCCCGGGGGCCGGGGTGCACGGGGGCGAGGTGGTGGCGGCCGGCCCGGTCGAGGCCATCATGGCCGAGCCACGCTCCATCACGGGGCAGTACCTGAGCGGGCGGCGGCGCATCGAGGTGCCCCCGCTGAGGCGGCCGCTGACGGGCAAGTGGCTCGAGGTGGTCGGGGCCCGGGAGCACAATTTGAAAAACATCCGGGTGCGCTTTCCGCTGGGGGTCTTCGTCTGCGTGACCGGAGTGTCGGGGTCAGGCAAGAGCACGCTCGTCAACGACATCCTGTACCAGCGGCTGGCGAAAGAGCTCAACGGGGCGAGCTCGGTACGGCCGGGCGCGCACGACGCCGTGCTGGGCACGCAGCACCTGGACAAGGTCATCGCCATCGACCAGTCGCCCATCGGGCGCACGCCGAGATCCAACCCGGCCACGTACACGGGGGCTTTCACCGGGATCCGGGAGGTCTTCGCGCTGGTGCCGGAGGCGAGGGCGAGGGGGTACCGGCCGGGGAGGTTCAGCTTCAACGTCAAGGGCGGCCGGTGCGAGGCGTGCCAGGGGGACGGCATCATCAAGATCGAGATGCACTTCCTGCCGGACGTGTACGTGCCGTGCGAGGTGTGCAAGGGGCGTCGGTACAACCGGGAGACGCTCGAGATCAAGTACAAGGAGAAGAGCATCGCCGACGTGCTCGACATGACGGTGGACGAGGCGGTGGAGTTTTTCCGCAACGTCCCGGGGGTGTATCGCAAGCTCCAGACGCTGCAGGACGTGGGGTTGGGGTACATCCGGCTCGGGCAGCCGGCGACGCAGCTGTCGGGCGGGGAGGCGCAGCGGGTCAAGCTGGCGACGGAGCTGAGCCGGCGCGACACGGGGCGGACGCTCTACATCCTCGACGAGCCGACGACGGGCCTGCACATGGACGACGTGCGCAAGCTGCTCAACGTGCTGCAGCGGCTGGTGGACGCGGGCAACACCGTCGTGGTCATCGAGCACAACCTCGACGTCATCAAGAGCGCCGACTGGATCATCGACCTGGGGCCCGAGGGCGGCGACGAGGGAGGCCGGGTCATCGCCGAGGGGACGCCCGAGCAGGTGGCGCAGACGCCGGGGTCGTGGACGGGCGTGTACCTTCGGAGCGTGCTGTGGGGCGGCGACGGGGTGGCGACGGCGCCACACGCCGCGGCGGCCCCGGCTCTGCCATCGGCAACGGCCCGCCCGGCGGCAGCCTCGTCACCTCGGGCAGCGATGGCGGCAGAGCCGGCGGCGGGGCGGGCCGGCGGCCGCGCCCGGGGCGCAAGCCTGTGAACCTCTGGGGGCTTCTCCGAGGGCGGTGGGACGGCAGGGGCGCACCCGCCCTCATGCCTGGACAGGCAGATCGGTGGCCGCCGACCCCGCCGGCGGGAGGTATACGCATGCGCTCGCCGGGCATCCTGAGGGCTGGTGCAGCTTCCACCGAAAGGAGGAGAGGGCCCGTGTTGCGCGACATCGACATGATCAACCACACCGCCAACGAGATGCAGCTTCTCATGAACAAGTGCCATTTCTACGCGCAGCAGGTGCAGGATCCGGTCATCCGCCACCTGCTCCAGGATGCCGCCCGCGTGCACCAGCGCCACCTCTCGATGCTGTCCACGGCCCGCAGCCAGCTCCAGCAGCAACTGGGGGCGGCCCAGCCGTCGCCGCAGCAATTGCTGGGCGTTCAGCCGCAGCAGGCGGGGGGCCAGGCGCAAGCGCCGGCCTGGGGCGTCCAGTCCGAGTTCCGCTGGACGCAATGAGGACGTGACAGGGACGCAGGAGGGGGCTCGACGCACCGATGCTGTCGGAACGGGACGTGTGTTTCGACGTCGTCAAGGACCTCAAGTACCTGAGCTTCATGGAGACGGTGCTGGGAGGCGAGGCATCTCCGGACCTCAAGCCGCTCTTCCTCTCCCAGCTCCAGGACCACCAGCAATTGCAGACGCAGTTCTTGCGGCTCATGGAACAGCGCAACTGGTACCCGCGGGTGCCCGGCGACTGGGCGTACAACGAGCCGTACACGTTCCAGGGAATGCCGGTCCAGGCGGCGGCCTTCGGCCAAGCGGCTACCACGCCGGCCTGGCAGGCCACGCAGCCGGCCGGAGGCAGCCTGGGTGGCGCCCAGGCGCTGCAAGCCCTGCAGCAAAACCTCCGCGAGCAGCGCTAGAGCGAAGGCGCCGGAGGCCCGGGCAACGAGCCGCCCGGGCCTTTTCGCGAGCGGCGCGTGCTATGCTGGAGAGGAGGGCGCGCCCGCAAGAGGGGAGAGCGATCGGCGCGACGATGGTACGGCTCACCAGACTGACTCGCCACAGCCGCCGCGAGACAGGTGAGGATCTCGACGGCCGGCACCCGGGCGGCGGAGCCCCGGTGGGGCAAGCGCCTGCCACTGCGGCCGCGCCCGCCTCCGCCGGCCTCTCGCTCCCGGAGAAGCTGGCCCTCCTGCCGGCCCGCCCCGGTGTCTACCTCATGAAAAACGCCGCCGGCGAGGTCATCTACGTGGGCAAGGCCTCGTCGCTTCGGAGCCGCGTCCGCTCCTACTTCCAGTCGAGCCGCACCGGCAACCCCCGGGTCGACGCCCTCGTCGCGGAGATCGCCGACTTCGAGTGGATCGTGACGGCCTCGGCGATCGAAGCCCTCGTCCTCGAGTCCAACCTGATCAAGCGCTACCGCCCCTTCTACAACGTCAAGCTCCGTGACGACAAGGCGTACCCCTACCTCAAGGTCACCACCGACGAACGCTACCCCCGGGTGCTGGTCGTTCGCCGCATCAAGCGCGACGGCGCCCGCTACTTCGGACCGTACACCAACTCCGGCGCCGTGCGGGAGACCATGCGCTTCCTGCGCAAGCTGTTCCCCATCCGCACCTGCGACCTCGACCTCAACGGCAACCGCCGCTACCGCCTGTGCCTGCAGTACTACATCGGGCGTTGCCTGGGGCCCTGTGCCGCCAGGACGACGGAGCAGGAGTACCGGCAGATGATCGACCAGGTGTGCCTTTTCCTCGAGGGCCGCCAGGAAAGGCTCATCCCCGGCCTCGAGGCGAAGATGCGCGAGGCCGCCGCTCGCCTGGAGTTCGAGCGGGCGGCCCGCCTGCGCGACCAGGTCCAGGCCCTGCGCAAGGTCGTCGAACACCAGAAGGTCGTCGCCGCCGGCGAGGACGACCAGGACGTGGTGGCGTTCGCCCGCTTCGGGGAGACGGTGTGCGCGCAGGTGTTTTACGTGCGGGGCGGCAAGCTGATCGGCCGCGATCACTTCATCCTCGAGAGTTCGGAGAAGGTCTCCGACACGGAGGTCATGAGCTCGTTCGTGCAGCAGTTCTACGAGCGGGCGCCCAACGTGCCGCCCTCGGTCACCCTGCAGCACCCGGTCGAAGAGCCCGAGCTCCTGGAGCGCTGGCTCACCGAGCGCCGGGGCGCCCGGGTGCGCCTGGTCGTGCCGCAGCGGGGCGACCGGCGACGCCTGGTGGAGATGGCCGCCGAAAACGCCGCCCTCGTCCTCGAGGAGCTGCGCAGCCAGGCGGGCCGCCGCGCCGCCGAACGGGAGCGCGGCCTCGCCGTCCTGCGGGACGTGCTGGCCCTCGACCGGCTGCCCCGGCGCATCGAGGCGTTCGACATCTCCAACATCCAGGGGACGGACGCCGTGGCTTCCATGGTGGTCATGGAAGACGGCGAACCCAAGAAGAGCGACTACCGGCGCTTCAAGATCCGGCTGGCGGGCGGCCCCAACGACTTTGCCATGATGAAAGAGGCCGTGCACCGGCGCTTTTCCCGGGGCCTCAAGGAACGCGAAGAACTCAAGGCCCTGCGCCAGCGGCTCGAGGCGGCGGAGAGCCGGGCTCCCGCCGCCGCCGCTTCCACGCAGAACGGCCACGCCGGCGGGGTGCTGGCGCCCGGGCAGCGCGCGGCGGAGTCCCCGGAAGAGCTCCGGGCCCGCCTCGAGAAGGCCGAAGCGGAGGCCCGCTTCGCCGTCTTTCCCGACCTGCTGCTCATCGACGGCGGCAAGGGCCAGCTCAACGCCGCCCGGGAGGCGCTGCGCGACCTCGGGCTCGACGAGGAGGTCCCGGCCATCGGCCTGGCCAAGCGCCTGGAGCAGATTTTCGTGGAAGACGAGCCCGACCCCATCGAGCTGCCCAGGGACTCGTACGCCCTGCACCTCTTGCAGCAGATCCGGGACGAGGCGCACCGGTTCGCGGTCGGCTACCACCGCAAGCTGCGGGGCGAGCGGGCCACCCACTCTGCGCTCGACGACATCCCGGGCGTCGGCCCCCGCCGCAAGAAGCAGCTCATCGAGCACTTCGGTTCGGCGAAGCGGGTCATGGAGGCGACGCTGGAGGAGCTGCTGGCCGTGCCGGGGCTGCCCCGTTCCGTCGCCGAGCGCATCCACCAGGGCGCCCGCCCCGAAGCGTGAGCCGCCCCGCTGTTACGAGGGAAAGGTGTTGGCGACGTCCGGGAAGTCGCTCCCGTTCACGGTACATACCGGAAGTCCCGAGCGGCGAGCGCGCACGGTGAGCCACGCGTCGACGAAGCCTCCCCACTTGGGACCCTTCTCCGCCCAGCGCTCCAGTGCCGCCAGCAACTCCTCCTTGTCCGGGCACTGAATGGCATCGATGAGCAGGATGCTCGTCAGGTACTCGGCCACTTCTCCTGGGGTGGGGAACTTGTCCGGCAATACCTTGAACAGCGCGTAACTCGCCTCGTGAATGGTCAGGGGATCGATGCGGGCTTCGGTGCGTCCTTCCTGAAGCTCTGCCAGGTTGCGCCGGCATCGGTCCCGGTGAGGGTCGTTGGCAACGAGCGCATGAACGAGGATGTTAGCGTCCAGCCACCCGAGGTGGGGCTTCCGGGTGCCGGCCTTCAGAGCGGACATGTTCGGCAATGGCCTGCGCCATCGCTTCCTGGATTGCTTGGTCATCGACGACTCCCGGCCCTTCGAACCGTGCCCACAACTGCTCGAGGGACACCCTCTTGAGGAGTCGAAGCTCGATTCTCCCGGCCCCGGCGGCGCGAGCAAGGACGACGTCGCCCGGCTCGATGCCTGCCGCTTTGCGGACGGCAGCCGGGATGGTTACTTGTCCTCGCGCCTGCACAGTGCCCAGCCCCATGGCCATGCCCTCCTCGGCCGTCATTATAGCACCTCCTCGCCGCAGTGTATGTAGCAGCGCGCAGAGTATGTAAACGCGACTCGCGTGCGCAGCGTCGGCAGTTTACAGAATGGCCCGCGGGGCGGGGGCTTCTCAAAAGGTTAAGGTCGCATATAAGAGATGTGCATATTCAGTATTGACTTTCTCCACGCGCCAGCGTATGGTAGAGGCGGCACGAGGGATGCCGCCGGCGGCGCCCGTCTTCGACAGCGAGGTGGGCGCCATGGATTTCACAGGACACACGTTTGACTACCGCCTGGCCCGGGCCAGGATGGAAGAGCAATTGCGGGAGGCCGCCCTCCAACGGGAGATCCGGAGGGCACGCGGCCGCCACGGTCGCGGCGGGCCAGGCCATGGCCCCGCCCGCACCGGCAGGCCGGCCGGGCGTTTCGCCGCCGCCCTGCGGGCGCTGGTCGCCCGCTTGCGCCGGGGCACCCTAAAGGGGCCGGGCATGCTCCGGCCGCTCCTATGAGGGGCGGGCCCCGGTGCAGCCGGCGCCCGCGGCCGGCTGCAGGAAAGGAAGGATCGCACGGATGCCGGGCAAACCGGTGGCGCCGGGTATCTGCCCCGTCTGCAGCGCACGCCTGGAGGTGGAGCGCCTCCGCTGCCCGACCTGCCGCACGGCGCTCGAGGGGTCGTTCGCCCTCTGCTCTTTTTGCGCCCTGAGCGCCGAACAGCGGGAGTTCGCCGAGCTTTTCATCGCGGCCCGCGGCAACCTGCGGGAGATGGAGCGGATGCTCGGCCTCTCCTACCCGGCCATCCGTGCCCGGCTCGAGTCGGTCATCGAGGCGCTCGGCTACCGGCTGGAGCGGGGCGAGGTCGTCGGCCGGGTCGAGGAGCCCGGGCCTCCGCCGCCGCCTTCGCCACCCCCGCCGCCCCGCCAGGCGCCTCCCTCCCTCGCCGCGGCCGTCGTGGCCTTGCCGGAGCGCCGCAGGATCCTCGAGGCCCTGGAACGGGGCGAAATCACCGTCGACCAGGCGCTCGCCCGCCTCCGCGGGCTTCCGGGCGGCGCCGGCGAGGAGTCCCGAGGAGGCTGACCGCCCCGAGGGCCGCCAGGGCCTCGAGGGCGAAGGTCGACAGGGAGACCCATTACAGGAAGGTGATCAAGCATGGCTGACGACGTCGCCGAAGAACGGCGCATGATCCTCAAGATGCTCGAGGAGGGCAAGATCACGCCCGACCAGGCCGTCGAACTGCTGAAGGCACTGCAGGGGCCGGCCGCCGAGGGCGCCCCCGAGCCCGGCTCCGAACGCACCGTCGACCTCGGCCGCTGGGCCGAGCAGTTCGGCTCGCGGGTCTCGGAGCTTGCCGACGAGTTCGCTCAGCGGGTCCAGCGGGTCGTCGCCTCCGCCGACGTCGGCGAGAAGGTGGGCGACGTGGCCGACCGGATGGCCGACGTGGGCCGCACGGTGGCCGACCGCATCGCCCAGGCGTTCGGCCAGTTCGGGACCCTGGCGCTGCCGGCCCACGCCTTCACCGACGAGATGGCCGGCGAGTTCGCCGAGGGCGCGGTGCCCCAGGTGCACCTGGCGACTCCCAACGGCACGGTGCGGGTCCACACCGACCCCCAGGCCGGCCGCACCTGGCGCCTCACGGTGCGAAAGCGCGTCCGCGCCCGCACGCCCGAGGAAGCCCGCTCCCAGGGCCAGCACCTCGTCTCCGTGACCCAGGGCCCCACCGGCCTCACGGCCCGCGCCGAGAGCTGGAGCATCGGCAGCGCCGACCTCGAACTCGTCCTGCCTCCCGTGACGGTGCGCCTCGAGGTGGAGACGTCCAACGGGTCGGTCGCGGTGCGGGGGGTGCGCGGCACGACGGTCGACGTGCGCAGCAGCAACGGTCGCATCGACCTCTCCCAGGTCGAGGCGCAGCGGGTCGTGGCCCGCACTTCCAACGGCTCCCTGGTGCTGGAGGGGGTGCAGGCCGACGTGCTCGAGGCCCGCTCGTCCAACGGCGCCGTGACGGGCAGCGTGGGCGGCGCCGAGATGGAAGTGTCGACGTCCAACGGTTCCGTGACGCTGCGGCCGCTGTGGCGGCCCGAGGGCGCCGCCCACCAGCGCCTCGACGTCCAGGCGTCCAACGGTGGCGTGCGGGTCATCCTGCCGGCGGCCGTGCGCGAGGCGGCCGAGCGCAAGGAGCTCGGGCTGTCGCTGCGGGCGTCGACCAACTGGGGCTCCACGCAGGTCGAGGTGCCCGGCACGGTGCTCATCACCCAGACGGCCCGCATGGGCCGCCAGCAGGTCGAACACCAGAGCCCGCACCTCGCCGAGTCGGCCCGTACGCTGCACGTCGACGTGCGCACCATCACCGGCAGCGCCAGCATCACGAGCGAGTGAAGCCGGTGCGGGGAGGAAGGGGGCGGCAGGCATGTGGCCCGATGCACCCAGCGACGAACGAGAGGAGCCGGGCGGCGTAGCCGGCGCCCGCGAGCGGCGGGGGGCAGGGGAGGAAGGCGAGAAGAAGCCCCTGCCGCAGGCCTCGCCGCGCCCGGAAGAAGCCTCGCCGGGCGCCGGGAAAGCCGCGCCGTCCGGCGGCACGGGTGAGGGCGAGCCGTCCGACGACCGCCTGCGCATTCTCCGGATGGTGGAGGCGGGGCGCCTGCGCCCGGAGGAGGCGCTCCGGCTGCTCGAGGCGCTCGCGCCGGCTCCGGGCGCACCGGGCGGGATAGGTACGCCCGGCGGTACCCGCGCACAGGGCGGCGCCGGCCCGCGGGGCGGCGAGATGCGAGGCAGGACGCTGCAGATCCGGGTCTTCGAAGAGGGGGAGGACCGGATGCGCCTCAACATCCCGATCGCCCTGGCCCACTCGGCGCTGCGGCTCGTGCCCAGGTCGGCGGCCAGGCACCTCGAAGGGATCGATCTGAAGGAACTCCTGGCGCAGATCGAGTGGGGGGCGTACGGCAAGATCCTGGAAGTGCGCGACGAAGACGACACCGGCGTCGAGATCGTCGTCGAATGAGGGGCGAGACGTCCCGAGAACGGAAGCATCCTGGGGGGACGGGGCACCGCTATGAAAGGCTGGGTGGCGCGCTGGCTCATCAACGCCGTGGCCCTTCTGATCGTGGCCGGCATCATCAAAGGTATCGACGTCCATGGGGTCCTGGCGGCGCTGCTGGCGGCAGCCGTGCTGGGGCTGGTCAACGCGTTCATCCGGCCCCTCTTCCTGCTCCTGACCCTGCCGATCAACCTCCTGACCCTGGGCCTGTTCACCCTGGTGGTCAATGCCCTCATGCTGTGGCTGACCGCCGCCCTGGTGCCGGGGTTCTCGGTGGCGGGGCTGTGGTCGGCCCTGTGGGGGAGTCTCCTGCTCAGCATCGTCAGCGCTGCCATCGGCTGGCTCATCCAGGACGGGGCCTGAGCGAAAGCCGGCCCTGCCCTCCGGCCAGGGCGTCGCCGGAAGCAGCGCCATCGGCAGGAGGCCCTGGGCCGAGCCTGGTTCGCGCGCCAGCAGTTAGCCAGCCTTGCCCGGCAGGAGGGCTAAACACCGGTATGTAACATCACCAGCGCACAGGAAGCGCTCCCTCGCCCGAGGCGCCCGCGAGCGTCTCGGACGTCACGCAGGGCCGCCCGCAAGGAAAGGCGGCGGCCGCGGGCGCCCGGGCGGGGGCCCTCCACGGAAGGTCCGGCACCTTCACATCCCCCATACCGTTGCAAGACCCTTGGAGAGCCACGGACGGAGCTCCACCCTTTCACGCCACCTCCGGCGGCCCGGGAAGGGGGGCCGCAGCACATACGGTCGCCGGCAACATGGGTACCGCACGGCGCCGAGGGGCCGCAGCCGGTCGAGGCGTGAGGGTCGCACCACCCGTCACAGCCGGGGAGCCGCCGGCAGGGTGAGGGAGAGCCGTTCGGGAGGCAACGAGGATACTCTTCGAGCGTCCCCCTTCGCCCCGGAGGGCCGGCACGGCCGCCCCATCGCGGCAAGCGTCGCAGCACCGTCGTCGTGCAGTTGACGTGGCGTCGTCACAACGGCAGTGGATGCACTCCAATGAGGGGGATTCCGCTCGATGAAAAAGCTGGCTCTCGTGGTCTCGGCCGTGCTGGTGGCCGCCGTGGCCGCTCCGGCGCTGGCCCAGGACCTCCAGATCAGCGGTTCGATGGAGAGCAACCTGACCTGGCGCCAGCAGCAGTGGATGAAGGACCAGGCGCCCGACCCGGACAACCCGGCGGGCGTGTCGGCCGCCACCACGCTGAAGCTCAACGCCGTCATGGGCAGCCCCGAGCGCGGCGTGCGGGCGTTCCTCCAGCTGGCGCCGCTCGAGGCGCGCATGCCGTTCGCCCCGGGGCCCGGGCTCTGGCAGATCTCGGTGGAGCGGGCGTTCGTGGAGGCCAACGGCAAGCTCTGGGAGGGCGGCCCCAACACCACCGCCCGCCTCGGTAGCCTGGACGTGGGGCTCTCGCCCTACATCGCGACCTTCGACCGGGAGGGCCTGTCCATCTCCGGCCTCGGCTACGGCCCGGTCTCCGTGTCGGCCTTCGTGGGCCGGGACGCCGCGGCGCTGGAGAAAGACGCAGCGGGTAACGTGACCAAGTACGGCGATCCGTTCACCGTCTCGGGCGCCCAGGTGCGCGCCGAGCTCCTCGGCGCCGCCGGCAGCGTCACCGCGGTCAACGTCAACGGCCGCCACGACTGGGAGATCGGCGCCTCCGGCATGCCGATGCCCTGGATCAACGTGAGCGGCACCTACGCCCGCTCCGGCGAGGGCGAGCGGCCGGCGGCCATGACCCGGCTCGACGCCGAGGCGGCCGTCATGCCCAACCTGACTCTCAACGCCGAGTACCGCAACGTCGAGCCCGGCTTCGACCCGGCCTATCAGAAGGCCGAGTACGACCCGGCCGACGAGACCACCCGCATCGACTGGCTCGCCAACAACAAGGACGAGCGGGGCGTCGTGGTCGGCGTGCACACGGTGCAGCAGGGCGTGGACCTCAAGGCGAGCCTCGACCACTACTACAAGGCCAACGTCTTCAACCGGGACGCCTCGGTCGCGGCCAGCACGACCCTCGACGGCTTCGAGCTGGCGGCGAGCGGCGACTTCCGGCTCAACGAGGGCGTCGCCCTCCAGAAGAGCACGGTCTCCGTGGCCTACCCGATGGCCGTCACCGGCATGACCGTCACGCCCAAGTACGAGGCGACCATCGAGCCCGCAGGCATCAGCCACGAGCTGAGCGCCGAGGCCACCGTCAACGCGGTGCCCCAGTTGCCCGGCATCGGGGTCGCGGCCCGGGTGAAGCGGGCGGCCGACAGCTCGCTCAGCTACGGGGCGGACGTGAGCTACACGGCTCCCAACGGCCTGTCGACGGGGATCCACTACGACACGGCCAAGGGTGCCTGGGCCGAAGCGGGCCTCAAGGCGGAGTTCTGACGAGGGGCTCCACGCTGCGGCGCCTGGCCGCTGCGCGCCGGGCCTGCCTTCAGGGGGCAACCACCGTGGCCGGCGTTCCGCCTCCGCACCGGCAGGCCCGGCGGGGGAAGGCTCCGGGCAAAGGCCCGGGGCCTTCCCTCTTTTTCCTGGGCCCGTGTCGGCGTGCGGCATGACTCGACAGGCCCGGCCACGGCGTACCGCGGCTACGCGATCCATGCCCGGGGCTGACAGATCCTGAGAAGGAATTCTATGCCTCGCATCGAAACCCCACGCAGCGGTGGGAGCCCGTCCCACTCGCGACGAGCCTTTCCCGGTGGTGCGCCCCGGACCCAGTCTGCGGGAGGAAGGGGGGCCGACCAGCGCCGCGAGGGCCGGTTGCGCACGGCCGCGACCGGGGGAGGGGGCCCGCTCGTTCGGGCTGGGTGTGTGCGAGGAAGGAAACGTGGAGACTTCCCCGCGGCTCGTCCGGCCAGGAGCGGCGGGCCTGCGGGTCGTGTGTCCGACACCGGTACGCGCGTCGTCAACGTCAACGGGATCCCGTTCCTGAGCAACTCATACGTCAGAAGGAGGACCACGATGCGCAAGACTCTGTTTGTGGTGCTGCTGGGCCTTCTGGTCGTCGCGGCACCGGCCCTGGCGGAGGAGGCGCAGCCGGCTCCGACCCTGTCCGTCGGCGGCACGTTCACCCTGAAGGCGGAGCAGGACCTGAAGGCCAGCGCTATCAACTTCGACGGCTCCGTCGACAAGGCCAGCCTGACCCTCAAGGCTGCCCAGGGCGAGCTCTGGAGTGCGAGCCTGGACATCGGCAGCCTCCTGGGCTCCGGGGCGTCGTACGGGATGTCCCAGGACGGCAAGTACCTGACGCAGTGGGTCAGGGTACAGCGTCCGGACGGCGACAAGTACTACGTGAAGGATCAGGATGACAACTACTACGGGCCGTTCACGCTGAGTAGTGATCCGAAGACGCCCGCCGGGTTTGATACGAGTGTCCCGCCGGCGCTTACAGACGCTGATGTAGCAGCGCTGGATCGCGAGATCGCCGCTAAGGGCTCGTCGTGGACGGATTTCCCCACCGGGCCCTCGGTCATCGGCGCGAAACTCGGTGCGTACCAGCTTAGCGTCAAGCCCGGCCCGCTCACGCTCACCGCGTGGGGCAACAACGCGAACCCGGGTGACAAGTCGGACCTCTTCGAGTTCATCACGTCTGCTGGTGAGGTCGGCGGCCCGAAGTTCCGGGTGGAGTCGAGCGCTCTCGGCCCGAGCCTGACGTTCGACTACGACACCAGTAGCGACGACGATGGCAATGACGCGGCGTTCGTCTTCGGTAGCATGGACCTGGCCGGCATCGGCACGCTAGGCGCCACGTTCAAGGACGAGAACCTTACCGACAGCACGGCGGGCATGGGCGCATCCTTCGATGTGAAGGCGCCGGTTGCCGGTCTCCTGACCGCGAAGGCCGGCGTGGCGTTCGACTTCAACGCGGGTGAGGGTAACGACTCTCTCGCCTTCGGCGTTGGCGCCGAGGTGAAACCGATCGACCCGGTCAGCGTCGAGGTGGCGTACACCAACGACGGCCGCGGTGTGGAGAAGAACAAGCACACACAAAAGATTTCCGGCAAGGTAGCGTACGGCGAGCTGGCCAGTCTGAGCGCTTCCTCGACGACCAAAGGGGAGAACGACAAGGCGACGCTCGACGTGAGCGCCGAGGCGAAGTACTCGCCCATCGAGCCGGTCACGCTCAACGGAAGCTTCAGCTACACGAAGGACGAGGACTCGGCGCTGGGCGATCCCGGGGACTACACCTGGCCGAATGATGTCGGCATCGGCGACATCCTGTACGGCACGTCCAAGGTGTCCCTGGGTCTCGACTACGCGCTGACGTCGGCCCTGACCGTGTCCCCGAGCGTCGAGCTCGCGAACTACACCATCAGGGTCAACGCGACTGATCCGTACAAGCCTGGCGACGAGGAACTCACCGGGAGCTCGACCACGTTCGGCGCTAAGGCTACGTATAAGTTCTCCGACAAGGCCTCGGTTAGCCTCGGCGTGAACAGCACCACCGCTGGCGAAGTGCAGAACGCGGCCAAGCAGGTCGTGCTACCTAAGGTCGAGGACGTCAAGCTCACCAGCACCCTGAGCGTGAGCTTCTGAGGCGAGGCTGGTCCGAGAGCGTCTGGAGTGGAGCGGTGCGCCGGGCGCACCGCTCCTTCGTTTTGGGTGGGAGGGGGAAGGGCGGGCGGCCGGGAGTTAAGGCTGGATCTTGTATACACGGCCAGTCCGGCAGGAACGCATGGGGAGGGTCGTCGAAAACGGCTTTCGTCAGTCGAGACGAAGGCCGCCCTGGCGGCGTCCGAGGAGGCGTGGGGGTCGAATGGCGAGCGTCACGCTTGAAAACGTCACCAAGAAGTTCGGCAACGTGGTGGCCGTCAACAAGGCCAACCTCCAGATCCAGGACAAGGAGTTCGTGGTGCTGGTCGGCCCGTCGGGCTGCGGCAAGTCGACCACGCTGCGGATGGTGGCGGGCCTGGAGGAGATCACCGAGGGCAACATCTTCATCGGCGACAACCTGGTCAACGACGTCCCGCCCAAGGACCGGGACATCGCCATGGTCTTCCAGAACTACGCCCTCTACCCGCACATGAACGTCTACGACAACATGGCGTTCGGCCTCAAGCTGCGCAAGTTCCCCCGGGCCGAGATCGACAAGCGGGTGAAGGAGGCGGCCCGCATCCTGGGCATCGAAAACCTGCTCACCCGCAAGCCCAAGGAGCTCTCCGGCGGCCAGCGCCAGCGGGTGGCGGTCGGCCGGGCCATCGTCCGTGAGCCCAAGGTCTTCTTGATGGACGAGCCTCTGTCCAACCTCGACGCGAAGCTCCGCGTGCAGATGCGGGCCGAGCTCTCCAAGCTGCACCGGCGGCTCGAGGCGACCATCATCTACGTGACCCACGACCAGACCGAGGCCATGACCATGGGCGACCGCATCGTGGTCATGAAGGACGGGTTGATCCAGCAGGTCGGAGCCCCGCTCGAGGTGTACGAGCATCCGGTCAACGTGTTCGTGGCGGGGTTCATCGGCAGCCCTGCCATGAACTTCCTCGAGGGCGTCATCCGGCGCGACAACGGCCAGTACTACATCGACGCCGAACCCATGAAGCTGCCCATCCCCCAGGAGAAGGCGGCGCAGTTCCGCAAGATCGGCGAGTACATCGACAAGAAGGTCATCTTCGGCATCCGGCCGGAGGACATCGACGACACCGAGCTGATGGCGAGCCCCGACCCCGGTTCGACCGTGGTCGCCACCATCGACGTGGTCGAGCCGATGGGCTCGGAGTCGTACCTGTACGCGACCGTCGGGCCGCACTCGTTCGTGGCCCGGGTCGATCCCCGGACGGCTGCCAAAGACGGCGAGCCGCACCGGGTCACCCTCAACATGAAGCGGGTGCACCTGTTCGACAAGGAGACGGAGCGGGCCATCGACTGACCGTCGGCCCGATCGGGTGGGTGGACCCTCATGGCCGCCCCGGAGGCGCTCCCGGGGCGGCCGGTCCATGATCAGGGATCCTTTGCCAGCCTGCCAGGCCATGATATGATCGGGCGCGTGCAAGGAGGTGGCCTACTCGTGGCGCAGAGCAGGGCTGCAGGAGAGGCAGGCGGCCTTACGCCGGCGGCCCTCGAGGAGATCCGGCAGCGGTTGGACGACCCGGCGGCGGTGGCGCGGCTCGATCCGTACGGGATGCTGCGCCTCATCGACGGCCTGACGGAGCAGATCCAGGCAGGCTACGACATCGGCCGCCGCGCGGCGGCCGATCCCCCCAAGGGCGGCTGGCGGTCCGTGGTGATCGCCGGCATGGGCGGTTCGGCCATCGGGGGCGATCTCGTCGGCGCGATCGCGGCCGACTTTTCGCCCGTGCCCGTGGCCGTCGCCAGGGACTACCGCATCCCGGCTTACGTCGACGGGCACACGCTGTTCGTCGCCTCCAGCTACTCCGGCAACACGGAGGAGACGCTGGCGGCCCAGGAGCAGGCGCAGAAGGCGGGCGCCCGCATCGTGGCGCTCACGAGCGGCGGGCGTCTGGGGGATCTGGCGGCGCAGAAGGGGTGGCCCACGGCCCGCCTCCCATCGGGGCTCCCGCCCCGGGCAGCCCTGGGCTACTCGCTGTTCGCGGCCATCGGGATCCTGGAGGCGGCCGGGCTGCTGCCCGAGATGCAGGCTCCCGTCGAACAGTCGATCCGGGCCGTCGAGGCGGTGCGGCAGCGGTGCGCCATGGCGCGTTCGTTGAAGGACAACCCGGCCAAGCAGGAAGCGCTGGAGCTGGTCGACCGGGTGCCCATCGTGTACGGCTCGAGCGGCATCGGCGCGTCGGTGGCGTACCGGTGGAAGTGCCAGTTCAACGAAAACAGCAAACACCCGGCCTACTGGACCAGCCTGCCCGAGCTCGACCACAACGAAGTGGTGGGCTGGGAGGCGCCGCCGCCGTCAGCGGCGAGGCTGCTTCGCATCCTCATGCTCGAGGTGGGCGACGAGTCGCCGCGGATGGAGCGGCGATTCGAGGCGACGAGGCGGATCCTGGAGGGGCGGGCCTCCAGCATGGTGACGCTGCGGGGCGAGGGCGAGGGGCATCTCGCCCGGGCCCTGTCGGTGTTGCACCTGGGAGACTACGTCACCTTCTACCTGGCCATCGCCAAGGGGGTGGACCCGACGCCGGTGCGCTTCA
This sequence comes from Limnochorda sp. L945t, assembly GCF_035593305.1. GTDB lineage: Bacteria > Bacillota > Limnochordia > Limnochordales > Geochordaceae > Carboxydichorda > Carboxydichorda subterranea. Next base: position 690,222 of record NZ_CP141615.1, read on the forward strand.
TCGACCGCCTCAAGGCCGAGCTGGCCACCATGCGGTGAGGCCGGCGGGTCCGGGGCGGGCCGGGCGGAGCGCACGGCCATGGGGGCAGAGCGGGCATGCAGACGTGGGTGGTGGGAGTGGACCTGGGGGGCACCAAGATCGCCACCGGGCTGGTGGACGACCGGGGCCAGGTGATCGAGCGCCTCGAGCAGCTGACCCGGCCGGAGCAGGGCCCTCAGACGGTCATCGAGCGGATGACGCAGTCGGTCGGGGAGGTGTGCCGGCGGGCTGGCGTGCGACCGGGCGCCGTGGAGGCAGTGACGGTGGCCTGCCCGGGCCCGCTGGATCCGGCCAGCGGCGTGGTCATCGCTGCACCCAATCTGGGCTGGCGGCACGTCGACGTGGTCGGCCCCATGCAGGCGGCGCTCGGCGTGCCGGTCTACCTGGAGAACGACGCCAACGCCGCCGCGTTCGGCGAGTGGTGGGTGGGAGCGGGCCGGGGCACCCGGCACTTCATCTACGTGACGGTCAGCACGGGCATCGGCGGCGGGATCATCATCGACGGCGCCATCTACGGCGGGGCCCACTGGGCGGCCGGGGAGATCGGCCACACGGTGATCGTCGTGGAAAACGGCCCGCTGTGCGGGTGCGGGCGGCGCGGGTGCCTCGAGTCGGTCGCCTCCGGCACCGGCATCGCCCGCCGGGCGATCGAGGCGCTGGAGGAGGCCGGATGGCGGGAGGGAGAGGCGCCCGAGGCGGCGGACGAGCGGCCGGGCGCGCGGCTCGTACGGCTGGCGGCCGGGCGCTTCGCCGAGATCGACGCCCGCAAGGTGGCCGAGGCGGCCCGGCAGGGCGATCCGCTCGCAAAGGAGGTGCTGGACCGCACCTGGCTTTACCTCGGGGCGGGCCTTGCCAATCTGGCCAACCTCTTCGACCCGGACGCCATCGCGATCGGGGGCGGCGTCTCCCGCATCGGCGAGGCCATGATGGAGCCGCTTCGCCGGGAGCTTCGCACCCGGGCGGTGCCGGGGCCGGCCGAGGGGACGCGCCTGGTGCCGGCGCTCCTGGGCCCCAACGCCGGCGTGGTGGGGGCGGCGGCGGTGGCCCTCAAGAAGCTCGGCAAGCTCGAGGGCGTGGAGAGCCGTGCCGGGTAGGCGGGCGGGCGCGGCGGCCCGGGGCGAGGAGGCCGCGGGTTTCCCCCGGATCCGGCCGGCGGGGGACGCAGCCGTCACGGTCGAGTGGGGCGAGCGGATCGACCCGCAGACCCACGCCCAGGTGCTGCGGCTGTGGCATGCCCTCGAGGAGCAGCCCGTGCCGGGGATGGTCGAGGCGGTGCCCACCTACCGCTCGGTCCTCGTGCAGTGGGATCCGGATCGGGCGGAGCGGGAGACGGTGCTCGCGGCCCTGGATGGGGCGGTGAGCCGGGCCCGGCGTCGCCGCCTCCTGGAGGGCCGCCGGGTGACCATCCCCGTGGTCTACGGCGACTGGTACGGGCCCGACCTGCGGGAGGTCGCCCGGCACACCGGGTTTTCGCCCGGCGAAGTGGTGCGGCGCCACACCGAGCGGGAATACCGGGTCTACATGCTGGGGTTCATGCCGGGCTTCGCCTACCTCGGCGGGCTCGACCCGGCCCTCGCCACACCCCGCCGGGCGTCGCCCCGGCTCTCGGTGCCCGCAGGCTCCGTGGCCATCGGCGGCGAGCAGACCGGCATCTATGCCCTGGGCGGTTCGCCGGGAGGATGGCAGGTCATCGGGCGCACCTGGCTGGAGCTGTGGGACAGCGCCCGGGAGCCGCCGGCGCTGCTGCAGCCGGGCGATCGGGTGCGGTTCGAGGCGGTCTCGGAGGACCAGGCTCCGCCGGAGTGGGTGGAGCGGGCCCGAGCGTCGGGTTGGGAGATGGAAAGCGGCTAAGTGGCCTGGCTGGAAGTGCTGCACGGGGGGCTGATGACCACCGTCCAGGATGCCGGGCGGCCCGGCTTTGCGAGGATGGGGTTTGCCCCCGCCGGTGCGATGGACACGGAGATGCTGGCGGCCGCCAACGTGCTGGTCGGCAATCCGCCCGGTGCGGCCGCCCTCGAGGTGACCCTGGACGGGCCGGTCTTCACCGTGCACGGCGAGGCGATCCTGGCCCTGGCCGCCGTGGACGGGGAGTGGTTCGTGAGCGGGCCGGAGCAGCCGCTTCCGCTCTGGGAGACGGTGCTCGCGCGAGACGGGAGCCTGATCGCAGTCGGCGCGGTGCGGGCGGGCGCGAGGGCGTACCTGGCGGTGGCGGGCGGCGTCGACGTGCCGCCTGTGATGGGAAGCCGCAGCACCCACGTGCGGGCCCGCATCGGCGGCCTGGACGGGCGACCGCTCTCCGCCGGGGACCGGGTGCCCATCGGGCCTTCCCCGCGGCCGTGCGAGGAGCTGCTCGGGAGGCGAGTGCCCCCGGAGCTCCGGCCGGCGCGCCGGGCAGGGCCCATCCGGGTGATGCTGGGGCCGCAGGACGACGCCTTCACGCCCCGGGGGCTGCGCACGTTTCTCCACAGCGCCTTCCGGGTGACGGCCCGGGGCGACCGCATGGGGGTGCGGCTGATGGGGCCTCCCATCGAAGCCCGCCGGGGGTACGATATCGTCTCGGATGCCACGGCTCCCGGCAGCATCCAGGTGAGCGGCGACGGGCAGCCCATCGTCCTGCTCGCCGAGCGCCCGACGACCGGGGGGTATCCCAAGATCGCGACGGTGATCGGCGCCGATCTCGACGCGATGGGGCAGGTGCGCCCGGGGCAACATGTAAGATTCCTGAGCGTGGACGAGGCCGCGGCGCGCCGGGCGCGGGAGGAGCGCCGGCGGCGCCTGGCCGAGATCGAGTGGGCGCTGGCGCGGCAGCGCCCCGAACGAGGCGGCGCCTTCGTGGTCTCCACGGACGCCGCCGTGTATTACGTCCATCGAGAGGCAGGTTGATGGGGCGTGGAGAGTGCCGGCGGGCAACGGCCCGTCATCGGGATTTCGGCGGGGCAGCTGCGCTCGAAGGACGGCACCTTGCGGGCGTCGCTCTCCCGCGACTACGTCCGGGCCGTAGAGATGGCCGGCGGGTTGCCGGTGCTGATCCCGGTGACCGACGACCCGCAGCTGGCGGCGGCTTACCTCGACAACCTCGACGCGTTGCTGCTCTCGGGCGGGGGCGACGTCGATCCCCACCGGTTCGGGGAGGATGCCATGCCGGAGCTCGGCGAGGTCGACCCCGAGCGAGACGCCCTGGAGGTCGCCCTGGCCGCCGGCGCGATGCAGCGCGACATGCCGCTGCTCGGCATCTGCCGCGGCATTCAGGTCATGAACGTCGCCGCCGGGGGCACGCTCTACCAGGACGTGAGAGCACAGGTGCCGCACGCGCTGCTGCACGACCAGACGGCGCCCCGGTGGTTCCCCTGCCACGAGGTGCGGCTGGAGCCCGACAGCCTGCTGCGCCAGATCTTCCAGGCCGACACGCTGCGCGTCAACAGCTTCCATCACCAGGCGGTGCGGGTGGTGGCGCCCACCTTCCGGGTGGCGGCCAAGGCGAAGGACGCCGTGATCGAGGGCGTGGAGAGCCGGGAGCACGGCTTTTGCGTTGGCGTGCAGTGGCACCCCGAGTGCATGGTGGATCGCTACCCCGGGCAGCGGCTGCTCTTTGCGGCGCTGGTACGGGCAGCCCGCACCTACCGCGAGCGGCGGGCCTCGGCCGGCGTGGTGTCCGGGCCGGCCCCCGTGGCCGGCAGGGTTGCGATGGCGGCGCGGGGGTAAGCCCCGGCTTCGGGTGAAAGGCGGGCAGGGCCTTCGGTGCAGGCGTGGGAGGGCTCGAGCGAGAGCGCCGAAGCGACGCGCCGGATCGGCGAGGCGCTGGGGCGGCTGGCCCGGGGCGGCGACGTGGTGGCGCTATCGGGCCCGCTCGGGGCCGGCAAGACCACGCTCGTGCAGGGCGTCGCCCGGGGGCTCGGGCTCGGCGCGGCGGCGGTGGTGAGCCCGACGTTCCTCTACGTGCGGGAAGTGAAGGGCGGGCGGCTTGCCCTGTACCACGTCGACGCCTACCGCCTGGTGGGACGAGCCGGGCCCGGGGAGGCGGCCGGCTTCCTCGAGGAACTGGGTCTCTCCCACTACCTGCGCTCCGGCGGCCTCACGGTCATCGAGTGGCCGGAGCCCATCCTCGACGCCCTGCCGGCCGACCACCTGCGCATCTCCCTCGACTGGGTGGAGGACGACCCCTCGGGCGAACGACGCCAGGTGCGCGTGGAGGCGTGGGGCGAGCGGCACGAGGCGCTCGCTGCCCGACTGGCGGCCGAGCTGGGGTGGCGGCCGGCGCGGGCCGGAGCCGGCGGCGGGCAGGCCGGCGGCAGGGGCGACCAGGCGGGCGAACGCGATGGCCTTTGAACGCATCCTCGCCATCGACACGTCCGGCCCGGCGGCCGGGGTGGCCCTTTTCGCCCGGGACGGCTGGTGGGTGCAGACCTGGCAGGGGCTCGGCGGGCGGGGTGAGCAGCTGACCGGGGTCATCGATCGGGCCCTTGCGGAGGCCGGCTTTCGCGGTCAGGATCTGGATGGGATCGCGGTGGCCGCCGGGCCCGGTTCGTACACGGGCTTGCGGGTCGGGCTGGCGGTGGCCAAGACGCTGGCGTGGGCGTGGCAGCGGCCCCTGGCGGGTGTCGACACCCTGGCGGCGATGGCGCTCGGCGCGCTCTGGGCGGCGCCCGTCGTCGTGGCGGCCATCGACGCCCGGCACGGTGAGGTCTTCGGCGGGGTGTACGGGCGCGGGCAGGAGGCCCCGGTGGAGGCGTGGTGGGGCCCGCGGGCGGCGCCCGTGGAGGAGCTGGCCCGGGCGCTTGGAGAGGTGGCGGATCGGCGGGGGCTGGAGCGGGCCGCGGCGGCCGGCGACGGTTGCCTTGCCCACCGCGACGCGCTGGTGCGGCTCTCGCCGGTGGAGTACGTCTGGGTGCCCGAGCAGGAGAGCCGCATCGTGCAGGTGGTGTCGGTGGGCATCCTGGGCCGCTTGCAGCTCGAGACGGGCCGGCACGACGACCCGGCCGCCCTGGATGCGCGGTACTTGAAGGCGACGGAGGCCGAGCGCCGATGGCTGCAGAAGAGCTGATGCATCGAGGCCCCCTCGACGTGACCGTCGATCCCATGCGAGTGCGAGACCTCAACGACATCATGGTGATCGAGCGGCTCTCTTTCTCCACCCCGTGGTCCAAGAGCGCCTTCTTGTCGGAGCTCCTGGAAAACGAGCGCGCCCACTACCTGGTGGCCCGGGCCGACGGCAGGGCCGTGGGGTACGTGGGCATCTGGCTCGTGGCCGACGAGGGGCACATCACCAACGTGGCGGTGCATCCCGAGTACCGCAGCCGAGGCGTGGGGCGCAAGCTCATGGAGGCCATCACGGAGCTGGCCCGCCGCAAGGGCGCCCGCCGCCTCACCCTGGAGGTGCGCAAGTCCAACCTGCGGGCCCAGCGCCTGTACGAGTCGCTGGGCTTCCAGGGCGTGGGGCTTCGCAAGGGCTACTACCGGGACAACAACGAGGACGCCATCATCATGTGGCGGGAGCTCTCCGAGGGGACCGGCCCCGGCGCATGAAGCCCTACCGGGGAGGCCTCCTGCTGGGGATCGACACGAGCTGCGACGACACCGCCGCGGCCGTGGTCAAGGACGGGCGGGAGATCCTCTCGAGTGCGGTCGCCTCCCAGGTCGAAGTCCACCGGCCCTTCGGGGGCGTGGTGCCCGAGATCGCATCCCGCCGCCACCTGGTCGCGATCCTGCCCGTGATCCGGCGGGCGCTGGACGAGGCCGGCATCGCTCCCCAGGACCTCGACGGGGTAGCGGCCACGTACGGCCCCGGGCTGGTGGGGAGCCTGCTGGTGGGCTTCATGGCGGGCAAGGCGCTCGCCCTTGCCATTGATCGGCCCTTCGTCGGAGTCGACCACCTGGAGGGCCACGCGAGCTCCATCTGGCTCGCCCGCCCTGCCCTCGACCAACCGGCGGTGGTGCTGGTCGCCTCGGGCGGGCACACGGAGCTTTTGTACGTGCGGCGGCCGGGCCGCTTCGAGAGCCTGGGCGGCACCCGGGACGACGCGGCGGGCGAGGCCTTCGACAAGGTGGGGCGGCTGCTCGGGCTCGGCTACCCGGCGGGCCCTGCCGTCGACCGCTTGAGCGAGCGAGGGCGGCCGGACGCGGTGCGGTTGCCGCGGGGGCTCTCCGAGGTGGATACCCTGGACCTGAGCTTCAGCGGGCTCAAGACGGCGGCGAGCCGGTACATGCTGCCGGCCGTGAGGGACGGGCGCCTTTCCCTGGAGGACGCGGCCGCCTCGCTGCAGGAGGCTATCGTGGACGTCCTCGTGGACCGGCTGATGCGTGCGGCGGAGCGCACCGGCGCCCGGGTCGTGGCGGCCACCGGGGGCGTCGCGGCCAACCGGGGCCTGCGCCGGGCCCTCTCCCGGGCGGCGCAGGAGCGGGCGCTCGATCTCATCCTCCCGGAGCCGGCGCTCTGCACGGACAACGGCGCCATGATCGCGGCGGCCGGCCACTTCCGGCTGCTCGACGAGGGCCCGTCGGACACGGCCCTCGCGGTCGATCCGTCGGCCCGCATCCCACAGGCGAATATCGGGGCCGATACCCCCGTCGGAAAGGGATGAGAGGCGGTGCAGATTTTCCTCGACACGGCGAGCGTGGCCGAGATCCGCGAGGCGGTGAGCTGGGGCGTCGTTTCCGGGGTGACGACCAACCCGACCCTCGTCTCCAAGGAAGGGCGCCCTTTCCTGTCGGTGGTGGAGGAGATCTGCCAGATCGTGAAGGGCCCGGTCAGCGCCGAGGCGGTCAGTGAAGACGCCGACGGCATGGTCCGGGAGGCCCGGGAGCTCTCCCGGGTCGCCCCCAACGTGGTGGTGAAGATCCCCATCACGCCGGAGGGCCTCAAGGCCGTGAGCCGGGTCTCCCGGGAAGGGATCCGCACCAACGTGACCCTGATCTTCTCGCCCCTGCAGGCGCTGCTCGCCGCCCGGGCGGGCGCCGCGTTCGTGAGCCCGTTCGTGGGGCGCCTCGACGACATCGGCCACGTGGGCATGGACGTCGTGCGCGACACCGTCGACATCTTCGAGATCCACGGCATCGAGACCCAGGTGATCGCCGCGAGCATCCGCCACCCCGTCCACGTGCTGGAGGCGGCCAAGGCGGGCGCCCACATCGCCACGGTGCCGTTCGGCGTGCTCAAGGCGATGGTGCAGCACCCGCTGACCGACCGCGGCATCGAGCGGTTCCTGGCCGACTGGGCCAAGGTGCCGGGCGCGTCCCGTCCGGGCCAGGGCGGCGGGCCGGCCGGCTCCTGACGCGGCTGGCCGGCTGCCGGCGGAGAGACGCCGGGCCGGTGCGCCCGGCGCACCGCCTGTCCAGCTGGCAGTCCTGGGCTGGCGAGCGCGGCCTGGTGGCCGTCCCCGGCGTATGGCCCCCTGGGGGGCGCCGCAGACTAACGAGTGGCCGCTGGCGGGCCGCTCTGCCCCGCAAGGAGGCAGGGCGGCCGGCTTTTTGAGGCGGCGCTTCCAACAGCCTGCGCCGAGGACGGGAGGCTGCGGTGTTGAAGGCCGTCGTCATGGCAGGCGGTCAGGGCAGCCGCCTGCGCCCGCTGACCTGCGACCGGCCCAAGCCCATGGTGCCGGTGCTCAACCAGCCCATCATGGCCCATATCGTGCGGTTGCTGCAGCAAAGCGGCGTCGGGGAGATCGTGACGACGCTGCACCCCATGCCCGAACAGGTCGCCGACCACTTCGGCCGCGGCGAGACCTGGGGTGTCACCATGCACCACCTGGTGGAAGACCGGCCGATGGGCACCGCCGGGAGCGTGGCTCGGGCCCGGGCGCTGCTCGACGGCACGGTGGTCATCATCAGCGGCGACGCCCTGACCGACCTCGACGTGGCGCCGGTGGTGGAGTTCCACCGCCGCCGGGGGGCGGCCGCCACGCTCGTGCTCAAGGCGGTGGAGGACCCTTCCGAGTACGGCATGGTCATCACGGCCGAGGACGGGCGGGTGCTGCGTTTCCTCGAAAAGCCGGCCCGGGGCCAGGTCTTCTCCGATCAGGTCAACACGGGCATCTACGTGCTCGAGGCGGACGTGCTCTCCCGGGTGCCCCCGGATCGGCCGTTCGACTTCAGCAAGGATCTCTTCCCGCTCCTGCTCGCCTCCGGGCAACCCCTCTACGGCTACCTCACCGGGGCGTACTGGTCCGACGTCGGCAACCCGGAACAGTACCGCCAGGCCCACCTCGACGCGCTGCGAGGGCAGGTGCAGCTGCCCGCCGCGGCGGAGTGGCTCGGCTACGAGGTCGAGCCGGGCGTCTGGGTCGGCGAGCAGGCCCGGGTGGCGCCGGGCGCCCGGCTGGCGGCGCCCTGCGTCGTGGGCCCCGGTTGCGACGTGGAGGACGGGGCCGAGGTGGGGCCGTTTGCGTCGCTCGGGCCGGGGTGCTGGGTCGGGCGGGGGGCCAGCATCCGGCACAGCGTGCTCTGGAAAGGCTGCCGGGTCGGGCCCGGCGCCGAGGTGCGGGGCGCGGTGCTGGCCGACGGCGTGGTGATCGGGCGGCGGGCCCGGATCTTCGAGGGGGCGGTGGTCGGGCACGGCGCCCATGTCGGCGAGTCGGCCGTGGTGTCGACCGGAGTGCGGCTGTGGCCGGACAAGCAGGTCCCACCCCACCGCCACGTGAGCCGCTCCGTCGTCTGGGCAGGCACGGTCTCCCGGGCCGTGGTCGGCGTGCGGGGCGTCGAGGGCCTGCCCGGCGTCGAACTCACGCCCGAGATGGCGGCGGGGGTCGCGGGGGCGTTTGCGAGCTTGCTTGCGGCGGAGAGCACGGTGGCGGTGGCGGACGCCGGCGGGCGCGCCGCCCGGGCCCTGGCGGCGGCGGCTGCGGCCGGGGCGGCGTCGGCAGGTGCCCGGGTGGTCTGGCTCGGGCCGGCCGCTTCGCCCGAGGTGCGGGCGCTGCTGGCGGGCGGCGAGGACGAGGGGCCCGGCGGCATGCAGCTCGCCGGAGCCCTGTACGTGGACCAGGACGACGGCGAGGCGGGCGAAGCGCCTGCGCGGCTTCGGATGTGGGACGCCTCCGGCCGCGACCCGGCGCCCGAGCGGGCGAGGGCCGTGGACCAGGCCTTCCGGCGGGACGAGTGGCGCCGGGTCGGGCCGGAGGCGATGGGGCCCATCGGCCCGTACGAAGGCTTGCGGCGGCGGGCCCGGGAGCGATACGTGGAGTCGGTCGCCAAACGGGTCAGGGAGCTGCTGTTGGCCCTGGACGAGGCCGGCCGGTCCGCGGATGGCGCCGACGCCGAGCCCCCCTTGGTGGGGGTGGCCGGGCCCTCGTCCCCCGGGCGAGACCTCCTGGTAGCAGCGCTGCAAGCCTGCGGCATGGAGCCGGTGGCAGTCCCGGTGCCGGGCGGCGGGCGCAAGGGGACACCGGGCGTCGTGGCGATAGCCCGGGTGAGCCCGTCGGGGGAGCGCGTGGAGCTCTGGGAGCACGACGGCCGGCCCGTGGCCGAATCCGTCGTACACGCGCTCTGGGCGCTGTGGCCGGGCGGGCCCGTCGTGGCACTCCCGGTCGAGGCCAGCGACGTGGCCGAAACCGTGGCGAGGGCGTGGGGACGCCGGGTGGAACGCATCTCGCCGTACGCAGGCCACCCGAGCGACGGCGCCGGCCTCACCGCTGCCGACGGCGTCGCCACGGCGTGCCTGGCCTGCGCCCTGGCCGCCCGGTTGGGCCGCATCGAGCACGTGCTCCTCGACGGCCGTCCTGCCCCCAGCCGGCTCGAGCTGGCGGTGCCCGTGGCGTGGAACGAGATCGGCCAGGTGATGCGGCGCCTGGCAGAGCAGTTGGGAGCCACGGCCGAACCGCCCGTCGACGGGCTGAAAGTGCGTCACCCCCGCGGGTGGGCGCTCGTCCGCCCCGACGCCCTGCAGCCCCTGGTACGCCTGCAGGTCGAGGCGGCCACGCTCGACGACGCCCGGGACCTCCTCGAGCAGTACGCCGCCTACGTGCGCACCGCCTCGTCCCCTGCTCCGTGACCCGAGGCGCTCTCCCGAGGCGCTCAAGCCCATGCCTGCCGCTGCCGTGCCCGGATGCCCCGCGCCTAAATAGCCGCCGGGCGCCGGCCGAATCCTGGAACGTGGTAGGAACCTCGAACCCGTTCGAAGAAAGGCGGCCGGGGACCATGGGGGAGGATGGAGGGCCCGGGAGAGCGTTGCCACGGCGGTCTCGGTGGTCTTCTTGCAAGCTGTTGCTCGCGCTCGCGGGCGCGGCGCTGCCCGCTCTCCTCCACCTCGGCGTTCTGGCGGCGCCTGTCCCCGCCTCGGCGCGGGGCTGGGAGCGCCTGGGCACGCAGGTGGCGCCGGCGCCGGCGGTATTGCAGCTGGCGGCGGCGGATCTCGACGGCGACGGGCGCGCCGAGCTCGTGATGGTCGGCCGCGACTACGAGCGCCAGGAGGCCCGCCTGTACGTCCTCGCGTGGCCGGGCGCCCTCCCCGAAGGCGCGGCCCGCGACGGGCCGGGAGAAAGCAGGCAGCTTTTCCATGTGGCCGCGGCGAGCCCGCCGTTCGCCCACCCCCTGAGCCACGTCACGCTGGCGGTGGGGCCGTTTACCCGCCCGCAAGGGCCCGAGATCCTGGTGGCCACCAACAGCCATCTCGTCGTGTGGCACTGGACCGGCGGCAAGCTGGAGCGCGCCTGGGAGGGCAACTACTCCGCCCGCGTGCAGGACCTGGCCCCGGTCGAGCTGCCCGGCGAGCCGGCCGCCCTCGCCCTGGTCTACGTGGAGACCAGGCCGGCGTGGCACTACCTGCTCCGGGTGTGGCACTGGAACGGCAACGCCATGGAGCCGGTCGCCGGCCCCTTCCCCATCGGGCCCGTGCGGGCCATGAGCTCGGGGGACCTGGGCGGGGACGGCGAGAGCGAGGTCGTGGTCGAGACCGGGGAGGGCAACAAGGGGGGCCGGATCGAAGTCTGGCGGTGGACGGGTAGCGCCTTCGTCCAGGCGGGCTCCGCAGCCCTGCGCGACGCTCCGGCTTTCGGCCTGGAGGCCGGGCGGGTGCCGGAGGCGGACCCGAGCAAGGACCTCCTGCTCGTGGCGGACGACAAAGGGCGGACGGCGCTGTACGAATGGACCTCCAAGGGGTTCAGCCGGGTGGGGGGCGTCGTCACGCTGGGATGGAGCCTCGGCGCGGCGACGCTCGGCGACCTGGACGGGGACGGCCGGACCGAGGCGGTGGTCGCCGAATACCCCAATCTGCTGCACGTGTTGCGGTGGGTCCCCTGAGCGTGGCGGCACGAGGGCGCGCCTGAGGAAGACGAGCCGGGTGGGGTCACCACGGCGGTGAAGGAGCGGTAGAGCGTGGCGCAGCGGGAGCGGGCTCCTGAACGGACGACGGTGATCGAGGGCGGAACCCTCATCCATCCTCTGCGGCCGGCCGTGCCCGACGGGGCGGTGGTCATCCGGGGCGACACCATCGTGTACGCCGGGCCCATGGCCGAACTCGACGCGGCGGTGCCGCCGGACGCCACGAGGGTGGACGCTTCGGGGGGGTACGTGGTGCCCGGGTGGGTCGACGTCCACGTTCACGGGGGCGGCGGAGCCGACACCATGGACGCTTCTCCCGAGGGCTTGCGGCGGATGACCCTGGCCCACGCGGCGGCGGGGACGACGGCGCTGCTTTGCACGACGGTGACGGCGTCGCTCGAGCAGACGGTCGAGGCCGAGCGGGCCGTGGCCGAGGCGTACCGGATGCAGCGGCGCTGGTGGAAGCAGGCGCCCGGATCGCAGGTGACCGGCCCGGGCGATCCCGAGGCCTGGGGAGCCCGCATCGCCGGGATCCACCTGGAGGGGCCCTACCTCAACCCCGAACGCAAAGGCGCCCAAAACCCGGCCTACATGCGGGACCCGGATCTGGCCGAGCTCCAACGGATGCTCGACGCGTCGAAGGCCGCGGACGGCGAGGTCCTGCTCCGCCTGGTGACGATGGCGCCCGAACGAGCCGGCAGCGAGGCGGCCATCCGGTGGCTGGCCGCACACGGCGTCCAGGTGGCGGTGGGCCACTCGGCCGCCGAGGGCGAGGTGCTGGAGCGGGCCATCGAGGCAGGCGCCGGCCAGGTGACCCACCTCTTCAACGGCATGGCGCCTTTCCACCACCGGACGCCGGGGCTGGCCGGTGCGGCGCTGGCGGACGAACGGCTGGTCGCCCAGCTCATCGCCGACGGCGTGCACGTGCACCCGGTAGCGCTCAAGGTCGCGTACCGGGCCCGAGGAGCTCGCGGCATCGCGCTCATCACGGATGCCCTGGCGCCCATGGGCCTGGGGGAGGGGCGCTTCCGGCTCGGCGACTTCGAGGTCGTGGTCAAGGACGGCGCTTGCCGCCTGCCGGACGGGACGCTGGCGGGGAGCATCCTGGGGTTGGGCCAGGCCGTCCAGCACATGGTGCGGTGGGCGGGGGCGACGCTGGCCGACGCGGTGGCGATGGCGAGCTGGACGCCCGCCCTGTCCGTGGGGCTCGGCGGGGAGCTGGGGAGCCTGCGGCCGGGCGCCCGGGGGGACGTGGCGGTGCTCGATGCCGGCTCCCTCGAGGTGCGCACCACCATCGTGGCCGGCCACGTGGTCTACCAGCGCGAAGTTGCCCGCGCCTCCCCGTGAGGCTTGCCCCCGAGGGCCGGCCCGCCCCCTGAACGGGCCCGTTGCGGCTCTGGTAAGATAGAGGGGCCGCAACAGGCGGCTCGAAGGAAGGCTTCCGGTGGAAGCAGCCATGCAAACGCAGGTGCCCCGGGAGGAGCAACCGGCCACCCGCCCGGTCTTCGTCATCGTGACGGGGCTGTCGGGAGCGGGGAAGACCGAGGCGATGCGGGCCCTCGAGGATCTCGGCTTCTTCTGCGTCGACAACCTCCCGCCGGCCCTCATCCCGACCTTCGCGGAGCTGTGCCAGCAGTCGGGCCGCATCGAAAAGGCGGCACTGGTGAGCGACGCCCGGGGTGGGGAGTTCTTCGACGATCTGTTCGAGGCCCTCAAGAGCCTGGAGCGCCGCAGGATCTGGTATCGCATCCTGTTCCTCGAGGCGTCCGACGAGGTGCTGGTGCGCCGCTTCAAGGAGACACGGCGCCGCCACCCCCTCGCCCCGGAGGGCAGCGTGCTGGACGGGATCCGGGCCGAGCGCCAGCGCCTGGAGCCGCTGCGGGGGCGCTCGGACATCATCATCGACACGTCGTCCCTGACCCCGCGGCAGCTGCGGGAGCAGATCGGCAACCAGGCCCGGGCCCTGGCGCCGACCCGGGGCCTGGCGGTGACGGTGGTATCGTTCGGTTACGCCCGGGGCATCCCCATCGACGCCGACCTGATCTTCGACGTGCGGTTCCTGCCCAACCCGCACTACGTGCCGGCGCTGCAGCCGCTCACGGGCAACGACCCGCGGGTGGAGGAGTACGTCTTCGGGTGGCCGGTGGCGCAGGAGTTCATGGAGCGGCTCGGGCGGTTCGTCGACTTCCTGCTGCCGCAGTTCGTCAACGAGGGCAAGAGCCATCTGCTCATCGGCATCGGGTGCACCGGGGGGCGCCACCGCTCCGTGGCCGTCGCCAACCGGCTCGCCCGGCACCTCAGGGCGGCGGGCTACGAGGCGGTCGCCAAGCATCGGGACGTCGACCGGCCGGGCACGGACCCGGATCCCGGGGTCGAGACGCCGTGAACGGGCGCTGGCAGGAGGCCTGGCGCTGGGTACTGCCCGGCACGGGCCTCAAGCGCTGGGGCGCCCTGGTGCTGGCCGGGACGCTGATGGCTGCCGCAGGCGGAGCGGCGTACGGGCGAGGCGTCGGGGGCGAGGCCGGGCTCCTGGCGGTGCTCGGGGGCGCCGTGGTGGCGCTCGTGGCGCTGCGGGAGACGGTGATGGCCGTGGCCGGTACGCTTGCGCCCGAGCGCACGCGGTTTCTGGCCGACGTGATGCGCCAGCGGCGGGAGCGGGAGCGGGGCCCCCGGGCCGTGGTGCTGGGCGGCGGTACGGGTCTTGCGACGCTGCTGCGGGGTCTCAAGTTGTACAGCGACCGCCTGACGGCCGTGGTCACGGTGGCCGACGACGGCGGGAGCTCGGGGCGGCTGCGCCAGGAGATGGGCATCCTGCCGCCGGGCGACATCCGCAACACGCTGGTGGCGATGGCGGATACGGAGCCGCTCCTGGAGCGGCTGTTCCAGTACCGGTTCACCCGCGGGGAGGGGCTGTCGGGGCACAGCTTCGGCAACCTGTTCATCGCGGCCATGTCCGACATCACCGGCGACTTTCAGGAGGCCATCCGGCAGTTCAGCCGGGTCCTGGCCGTGAGGGGCCAGGTGTTGCCGTCGACCCTGCAGGCGGTGCGGCTGCGAGCGGTTTACTCCGACGGGTCGTCGGTGGTGGGGGAGAGCGAGATTCCCAAGGCGAGGCGGCCCATCCGGCGGGTGTACCTGGTGCCGCCCAACGTGAAAGCCGTGCCCGAGGCGATCGAGGCCATCGAGGCGGCCGACATCGTGGTGCTCGGCCCGGGGAGCCTTTACACGAGCGTCATCCCCAACCTGCTGGTCGAGGACGTGGCGGCGGCCCTGCGGCGCACTTCGGCGCTGCGGCTGTACGTCTGCAACGTGATGACCCAGCCGGGGGAGACGGACGGGTACCGGGCCTCGGACCACGTGCGGGCCATCTTGCAGCACGTGCCGGGCCCGCGGGTCGTCGACTGCGTGCTGGTCAACACCGGCGAGGTGCCGGCCCACCTGCTGGAGCGCTACCTGGCCGAGGGGGCGCGGCCCGTCGAGGCGGACGTGGCGGAGATGCAGGGGATGGGGCTCGTGGTGGTGAGCGGCCCGCTCATCTCGCTCACCCAGGTGGTGCGCCACGACCCGGTGCGCCTCGCTGAGGCGGTGGCGGCCCTGGCCGGCCTGGGGCGGCAGGTGGGAGAGCCGGGCGAGCACCTGACCGTCGAGGAGGTGCTGGCGAGGGGCCAGCAAAGAGGCCGGACGGGGCTGCGCCGCCACGTGCTGCTGGTGTGAGGGCAGGCCTGCGGCCCGGAGCTTTGACGCGCAGGGGAGAAGGATCGAGCGGAAGCGTGACGAAAGCGGAGGTCCGGGCATAGAGGGAGGAGAGGGGGAGCGCGTGTCGCCGCTACCGCCGGTTCTGGTGCAACTGCGCGCGGTTTTTGTTTGTCCCGGTCGGGACGTTTTCGGTCCCCCGCTGGCGGGTTTTGTCCCTTTTCCCCCGGTGCGGCCTCCGGGGCGGGAAGGCGCATGAGATGACACCGAGCCTTTCGTTGATGCTCAAGGTGGCGCCGGAGCTCTCCGAGGTCATCGAGCGGCGCTACATCGTGCTGCGCAACGTAGCCTTCTTGCAGCCCGTGGGCCGGCGGGGGCTGGCGGCCCGGCTGCGCTGGCCGGAGCGCATGGTGCGCAACGAGGTCGATTTCCTGCGTTACCACGGTTTCCTCGACCTGGCTCCCGACGGTATGCGGGTGAGCGCGGAAGGGCAGCAGCTGCTCAACGAGCTCAAGGATCTGGTGAGGGAGCTGCGGGGCCTCTTCGACGTGGAGCAGCGCCTGGCCAGGCGGCTCGGCCTGCAGCGGGTGATCGTGGTACCCGGGGATGCCGACGTCGACGAGACTGCCAAGAAGGAGATCGCCCGGGCCACGGCGCGCTTCCTCAAGGAGGTCTTGCGGGAGGGCCAGGTGCTGGCGGTCACCGGAGGGACGACCCTGGCGGAGGTGGCGCGCAGCCTCCCCGAGGAGTCGGTGCCGCTGGGCATCACGGTGATACCGGGCCGGGGCGGGCTCGGCGAGGACGTGGAGCTCCAGGCCAACACCGTGGCGGCCGAGATCGCCCGCCGGCTGCGGGCCAACTACCGGCTGCTGCACGTACCGGACGACCTTCCCGACGAGGCGGTCAACTCCGTCGTCTCCCAACCCCAGGTGAGGGAGCTCCTGGCACTGATCCGCCGGGCCGACATCGTGCTGCACGGCGTCGGCACGGCGGAGGAGATGGCGCGGCGCCGGCGGCTCGGCGCGGCCGACGTGGAGAAGCTGCGGCGGCTGGGCGCGGTAGGCGAAGCCTTTGGGTATTACTTTGATCGGCAGGGGCGTCCCGTCTACCAGACGGGGACGTTCGGGCTGCGCCTGGAGGACCTGGCGGGCTGCGGCCAGGTCGTCATCGTCGGCGGTGGTCGCAGCAAAGCGGAGGCGGCGCTGGCGGTGATCTCCACCCGCTACCAGGACGTGCTGATCACCGACGAGGGAGCGGCGCTGCGGATGCTGGAGCTGCTGGAGGTCGGGCAGGACGTCTCGCAGACGTCCTTGCCTGCGGCGGCAGACGGAGCCTGGGGGGTCAAGACGGGCTGACGCTCGAGCGGCGGCCCACGGGTGCCGGGGGGCACGTGGAGCGCGCGGCAGCACGGAAGGAAGGAGCTGGCACAGATGGCCATACGCGTCGGTGTCAACGGATTCGGCCGCATCGGCCGGCAGATCGTGAGGGCAGCGTACAAGGATCCCGACCTCGAGATCGTAGCGGTCAACGACATCACCGATGCCCCGACCCTCGCCCACCTGTTCAAGTACGACTCGGTGCACGGCGTCTTCCCGGGCGACGTCAAGGTCCAGGGCGACACGCTGGTGATCGACGGGCGGCCCATCAAGGTGCTCGCGGTCAAGAGCCCGGCGGAGCTCCCGTGGAAGGATCTCGGCGTCGAGTACGTCTTCGAGTCGACGGGGCTGTTTCGCGACCGGGAGAAGGTCTCGGCCCACCTCAAGGCGGGCGCCCGCAAGGTCGTCATCACCGCGCCGGCCAAGGGCGAGGACATCACGGTCGTGATGGGCGTCAACCACGAGAAGTACGACCCGGCGTCGCACACCATCGTCTCCAACGCCTCCTGCACCACCAACTGCCTGGCGCCCGTGGCCAAGGTGGTCGACGAGGCGTTCCGGATCGTGCGGGGTACCATGACGACGGTGCACAGCTACACCAACGACCAGCGGGTGCTCGACCTGCCTCACAAGGACCTGCGCCGCGCCCGCGCGGCGGCGCTCAACATCATCCCGACGACGACCGGGGCGGCGCAGGCGGTCGGCCTGGTGCTGCCGCACCTGAAGGGCAAGCTCGACGGGTACTCCCTGCGGGTGCCCACGCCCGACGTCTCCATCCTCGACCTGGTGGCGGTGGTAGAGCGCCCCGCCACGGTCGAGTCGGTCAACGCCGCGCTCAAACGGGCGGCCGAGGGCCCGCTCAAGGGCATCCTGCGCTACAGCGAGGAGCCGCTGGTCTCGAGCGACCTCATCGGCGACTCGCACTCGGCCATCGTGGACGGCGAGCTCACCATGGTCATCGAGGGCACCTTCCTCAAGGTCGTCGCCTGGTACGACAACGAGTGGGCGTACTCGGTCCGCTGCGTCGATCTCATCAAGTACATGGCCAGGCGGGACGGGCGCCTCTGATCGAGGCGCCCTTTCCTTGTTTCGCCCCATGGAAAGAGGTGGCTTCACGATGGCCGCGCCCTGGAACAAGAAAACCGTCGAGGACGTCGACGTCGCCAACCGCCGGGTACTCGTGCGGGTAGACTTCAACGTGCCGATGGACGAGCAGGGGCGGATCACCGACGACAAGCGGATCCGGGCCAGCCTGCCCACCATCCGGTACCTCGTCGACCACAAGGCCAGGGTCGTGCTGATGTCCCACCTGGGCCGGCCCAAGGGCAAGCCGGATCCGAAGTACAGCTTGAAGCCCGTCGCCGCCCGCCTCCAACAGCTCCTCGCCACCCGGGTGGCGATGCTGCCCGACTGCGTCGGCGACGCGGTCGAACAGGCCGTGGCCGGGCTGCAGCCCGGCGAGGTGGCGCTGCTCGAGAACCTGCGCTTCCACCCCGAGGAGGAGAAAAACGACCCCGCCTTCGCCGCGCGCCTCGCCCGCCTCGGCGACGTCTACGTCGACGACGCGTTCGGTTCGGCGCACCGGGCGCACGCCTCGACCGAAGGGGTGGCCCACCACCTGCCGGCCGTGGCGGGCTACTTGATGGCCAGGGAGATCTCCATCATGGGCAGGGCGCTGGCCCATCCGGATCGGCCGTTCGTGGCCATCCTGGGCGGCGCCAAGGTGTCGGACAAGATCGGCGTCATCCGCAACCTGCTCACCAAGGTGGACCGGCTCCTCATTGGCGGGGGTATGGCCTATACCTTCCTCAAGGCGCAGGGATACGGTATCGGCGACTCCTTGCTCGACGCCGAGCACGTCGACCTGGCCCGGGAGCTCATGGAGGACGCCCGGCGCCGGGGCGTGCGGCTCGAGCTGCCGGTAGACGTCGTGGTGGCGAAGGAGTTCAAGGCTGACAGCCCCTACCAGGTGGTGCCGGCGTCGGCCATTCCCGACGGCTGGCAGGGGCTCGACATCGGGCCCGAGACCCGCAAGAGGTTCGCCGAGGCCGTCCGCGACGCCGGATGCGTCGTCTGGAACGGCCCCCTGGGCGTCTTCGAGATGCCGGCGTTTGCCGAGGGAAGCCGGGCGGTCGCCCGGGCGCTGGCGGACAGCCACGCGGTGACCATCATCGGCGGCGGGGACACCGCGGCGGCGGTGGAGCAGTTCGGGCTGGCCGACCGCATGACCCACGTCTCCACGGGCGGCGGCGCCTCGCTCGAGTTCCTGGAGGGACGGGAGCTCCCCGGAGTCGCCATCCTGCAAGACCGCGAATAGGAGCGACGCGCTCGCATGGCCACCCATCGCACCCGCCTGATGGCGGGCAACTGGAAGATGAACAAGGTGCCCTCCGAGGCCCGGGCCTTCACCCGGCAGCTGCTCGGCCGGCTCGAGGCGGCCGGGCGGCCCGAGGGCGTGGAAGTGTTGCTGTGCCCCCCGTTTCCGGCGCTCACGGCGGTGCACGAGGAGATCGTCGCCTCGGGCGCCGGGGATTGGGTACAGCTCGGGGCGCAAAACCTGTACTTCGAGACGCACGGGGCCTTCACCGGGGAGGTGGCGGGCCCCATGCTGGCCGACGCGGGGTGCCGGTACGTCATCGTGGGACACTCCGAGCGCCGCCACCTCTTCGGAGAATCGGACGAGACGGTGGCGCGTAAAGTGAAGGCGGCCTTCAGCGCCGGGCTCGTCCCCATCCTGTGCGTGGGCGAGACGATCGACCAGCGCCGCCAGGGCCAGACCGAGGCCGTGATCCGGCGCCAGCTGGAGGTCGCCCTCGAGGGGCTGGACGAGGCGGCGGTGGCCGGGATGGTCATCGCCTACGAGCCCGTCTGGGCCATCGGCACCGGAGAGAACGCCACGCCCGAGGAGGCCCATCGGGTCATCCAGCAGGTGATCCGGCAGCGGGTGCGCGAGCTGACGGGCCAGGCGGCGGCCGAGCGCGTGCGCATCCAGTACGGGGGCAGCGTCAATGCGACCAACATCGCCGACTTCATGGCGCTCGACGGCATCGACGGGGCGCTGGTAGGCGGCGCCAGCCTCAAGGTGGACAGCTTCACCGCCATCGTGGCGGCAGGGAGGCGCAAAGCGGCGTGACGACCATCGACGAGATCGTGGCCCGAGAGGTGCTGGACTCCCGGGGCAATCCCACCCTGGAAGTGGAAGTGGTGCTGGCCGGCGGAGCCGTCGGGCGGGCGGCGGTGCCGTCGGGCGCTTCGACGGGCAAGTTCGAGGCGGTGGAGCTGCGCGACCCCGAGCAGCGCCGCTACTTCGGCAAGGGCGTGCTGCGGGCCGTCGACAATGTACACGACATCATCGCCCCGGAACTGCTCCACCTGGACGCGACCGACCAGGCCGCGATCGACGCCCGCCTCGTGGAACTCGACGGGACGCCCAACAAGTCGAAGCTCGGCGCCAACGCCATCCTCGGCGTGTCGCTGGCCTGTGCGAAGGCGGCGGCCCAGGCGTCGGGCCTGCCCCTGTACCGCTACGTCGGAGGCGTGCAGGCCCGGGTGCTGCCGGTGCCCCTCATGAACGTGCTCAACGGCGGCAAGCACGCGGACAACAACCTGGACGTGCAGGAGTTCATGATCGCGCCGGTGGGCGCCACCTCCTTCCGGGAGGCGCTGCGCATCGGCGTGGAGGTGTACCAGCGGCTCAAGGAAGTGCTCAAAAAGCGCGGGCTGTCCACGTCGGTCGGCGACGAGGGCGGGTTTGCGCCGCGCCTCGAGACCAACCGGCAGGCCCTCGACCTGCTCATGGAGGCGATCGAGGCGGCCGGGTACCGTCCGGGCGAGGACGTGGTGCTGGCGCTCGATGTGGCGGCCTCCGAGTTGTGGCACGACGGCGTCTACCGTTTCGCGGGCGAGGGTAGCGAGCGGGATCTGGAGCGGATGATCGCGTACTACCGGGAGCTGGTGGAGGCGTACCCCATCTACTCCATCGAGGATCCGCTGGACCAGGAGGACTGGAGCGGCTGGCAGGCCATCACCCAGGCCCTGGGCGGCCGGATCCAGCTCGTCGGGGACGACCTGTTCGTCACCAACACGGAACGGCTGAAGCGGGGCCTTCAGGAGCGGGCCGCCAACGCCATCCTGATCAAGGTCAACCAGATCGGCACCCTCACCGAGACCCTGGAGGCCGTGGAGATGGCCCACCGGGCCGGGTGGCGGGCGATCATCTCCCACCGGTCGGGGGAGACGGAGGACACGACGATCGCGGATCTGGCGGTGGCGACCAACTCCGGGCTCATCAAGACGGGGGCGCCTGCCCGGACGGAGCGGGTGGCCAAGTACAACCAGCTCCTGCGCATCGAGGAAGAGCTCCAGGAGGCGGCCGTCTTCCGGGGCAAGCAGGCCTTCCTGCACGTGCGGTGAGACCTGGTTCGTTGTGGTACAATGGCGCTGTCCGCGCTCACGAGACGGAGGCGAGGGGTCTTTCGTGCGAACCTTCCTTTTCGTGCTGCAGCTGATCGTGGCCGTCGCCCTCACCGCGGTGGTCATCCTGCAGCCCAGCAAAGGCGAGGGGCTCGGCTCCATCGGCGGCGGCGCCCAGATGTTCTTCCGTAAAGCGAAAGGGTGGGAGCTGATTCTGGAACGGGCCACCGCCGTTCTCGCGGTGCTGTTCATGGGGCTGTCGGTGGCTCTGGCAGCGATCCACTGACCGGGGCGGCGGCCGGGCTCCGATCCCCGGCCGCCTCTGACGAGGGAGGTCGGCCCGCCGCAATGGAGTCGCTCTCGTGGGCACCCGTCGGCGCGATGGGTGCCGGCGGTCTCGCGTTGGTTTTCGCAGCCTACTTCTTCGCCCGGGTGCGGTCCCACGAGCCCGGGACGGCACGGATGCAGGAGATCGCCGGTGCCATTCAGGAAGGCGCCATGGCCTTCCTGGGGCGAGAGTACCGGACGCTGGTGGCTTTCGTGGTGATCATGGCCACGGTCATCCTCGTCGGCGGCATCCTGACCCCGGCCGAGAGCCTGCAGCCGCTGACCGCCGTGGCGTTTCTGGCGGGAGCCACCGCCAGCGCGACGGCCGGCTACATCGGCATGCGCTCGGCAACCCGGGCCAACGTGCGCACGGCCCACGCCGCGACCAACGGGCTCAACCGGGCGCTCGACGTCGCGTTCTCCGGAGGCGCGGTGATGGGGCTCACCGTGGTGGGGCTCGGTCTGCTGGGGCTGGGGCTCGTGACGGCCATCTTCGCCGATCCCCGTGACCCGATCACGTTCAACATCGTCAACGGGTTCGGTTTCGGCGCGAGCTCCATCGCCCTGTTCGCCCGTGTCGGAGGCGGGATCTACACCAAGGCCGCCGACGTGGGGGCCGACCTGGTGGGCAAGGTGGAGGCCGGGATCCCGGAGGACGACCCCCGCAACCCCGCGGTCATCGCCGACAACGTGGGGGACAACGTGGGGGACGTGGCCGGGATGGGCGCCGACCTCTTCGAGTCGTACGTCGCTTCCGTCATCGCCGCGATGGCCATCGGCGCAAGCCTGGCGCAGGGAGCGGAGGAGCGCCTGGGGTTCATCGCGCTGCCGCTGTTGCTGGCGGCCCTCGGCATCGTGGCTTCCATCGTCGCGGCGTTCATGGTGCGCACCGGCGAGCAGGGCAACCCCCGCGTGGCCTTGCGGAACGGCACGTGGATCGCGGCGGGCCTGGTGGCGGCGGGTTCGTACTTCGTGATCGCCTCGCTCTTGCCCGAGACGCCGGACATGACGCCGTTCGGGCTGTGGATGGCGACGCTGTCGGGCCTGGTGGTGGGCATCGCCATCGGGGTGATCACGGAGTATTACACGTCGGCCGACTACCGGCCGGTCCGGGACATCGCCGAGGCGTCGGTGACGGGTACGGCCACCAACATCATCTCGGGCCTGGCCAACGGGATGATCAGCACCGCCTGGCCGATCCTCCTCATCGCCCTCGGCACGTGGGTTGCTTACCGCTACGCCGGGCTCTACGGCATCGCGATGTCGGCGGTCGGGATGCTGGCGACCACCGGCATGACCGTCTCGGTGGACGCTTACGGGCCGGTGGCCGACAACGCCGGGGGCATCGCGGAGATGGCCCACCTGGATCCGAAGGTGCGGCGCGTGACGGACACCCTCGACTCGGTCGGCAACACGACGGCGGCCGTGGCGAAGGGCTTCGCCATCGGGTCGGCGGCGCTGACGGCGCTGGCGCTCTTCTCGGCGTACAAGACGGCGGCGCACATCGACGTCATCGACGTGACCGACGCCCGCGTGATCGCGGGGCTGTTGGTCGGGGGCATGATTCCCTTCCTGTTCGCCGCGCTGGCCATGCGCGCCGTGGGGCGGGCCGCCTTCCAGATGATCCAGGAGGTGCGCCGCCAGTTCCGGGAGATCCCGGGCATCATGGAGGGCAAGGCCCGGCCGGAGTACGCCCGGTGCGTGAGCATCAGCACGGGGGCCGCGCTCAAGGAGATGATCGTGCCCGGCTCCATGGCGGTCATCGTGCCCCTCGCCACCGGGATCGTGCTGGGCAAGGAGGCGCTGGGAGGACTGCTCGCCGGCTCGACGGTGACGGGCGTGCTGCTCGCGGTCATGATGGCCAATGCGGGCGGCGCGTGGGACAACGCCAAGAAGTTCATCGAGGGCGGCGAGTACGGTGGGAAGGGTTCGGACGCCCACAGGGCGGCCGTGGTGGGCGACACGGTGGGCGATCCGTTCAAGGACACGGCCGGCCCGTCCATGAACATCCTCATCAAGCTGATGGCCATCGTCTCCCTGGTCTTCGCGCCGATCTTCGGCGCAGGGCTGCTCTGAAAGCGCCGGGAAGCGCCGGGGACCGGGCGAGAGCGCAACGAGAGAGGGGCTCCGGGACCGGGATCCCGGAGCCCCTCTGCGCGTCGTGCCACCGTCCAAGAAAATGGTGGAGGTGGGCGGAGTTGCACCGCCGTCCATGAGCGAGGCCACCACGGCACCTACGAGCGTATCCCCCGTTTGCCGGTGCTCGCCGCTGCCCGATCCCGAGGGCCGGATATGACAGCCGCCAGCTCCCTAGGGTTTCCCCCGGCCGCCCGGGAGCGAGGCAACCGGGGTATCTCGCTCAGATGACGCTCGGCCCTGCGGCGGCGAGAGGACCGTCAGGCGAGCGTGGCGCCGCCTTACGCGGCAGCCAGTGCGTACTCAGGCTCGGCAGTTATTGACTGCCCTGCGGATTTACGAGTCGCAGGAGCTCGGCTCGCAGCCATGGCCACCCGCACCCATGTCGAAGCTGACTCACCCCCACGAACGCAACGACCGGAAGGTGACGGGTCGAGCCCTGACCTGCCTCGAGCTTAATCGCAACGCCGGTGCGTGTCAATGGCGCGCCCGTCCTGCCGCGCACCTGCTGCCCGCTTCTCAGCTGCCCGCCCTGCGCCTCTCGGCGAGCGCCTGGTCGATCCGGCGCTGCTGCTCCCGGCGGGCGACGGCCTCTCGCCGGTCGTACTCCTTGCGGCCCCGGGCCAGCGCCAGCTCCACCTTGGCGATGCCCCGCTCGTTGAAGTAAATCCGCAGGGGGACGATCGTCAGGCCTTTCTCCGCCACCCGGCCCGCCAGGCGAGCGATCTCCCGCTTGTGCAGGAGCAGCTTGCGGGGGCGGGTCGGATCGTGGTCGAAGTAGTTGCCTGCCTGGTAAGCGCTGATGTGGGCGCCATGCAGGAAGAGCTCGCCTTCCTTGATCCGGGCGTAGCTGTCTCGCAACTGGGCGCGCCCGAGCCGCAGCGACTTGACCTCGCTGCCGGTCAGCACCAGCCCCGCCTCCACGGTTTCGAGGATCTCGTAATCGTGGCGGGCCTTACGGTTTTCACAGACGGTCTTGGGCTGCGCCATGGCTCTCCTATGATAGCGAGCGGGGCTCTGCCAGGCAACGGCTCGCCTGGACGGCGCCGGGTTGCCAGACAGCCTTCCCCGGCAGGGCCGGGCGCGACCGGTATCGGACTTTCTGGTATACTGGGCGGCGGGTGCGGCCAACACCACCCGGTAACCGGTCAGGGGGGCACGGGCCCGTCATGATCGTGCGCACGCAACATCTGACCAAACGTTATGGCTCCCTGGTGGCCGTGGACGACCTCGAGTTGCACGTGGACGAGGGGGAGATCTACGGTTTCCTCGGCCCCAACGGAGCGGGCAAGACGACGACCCTCATGATGCTGTTGGGTCTCGTGCAGCCCACCAGCGGGGAGATCTGGATCTTCGGACGCCCCCTCGCCAAGGATCCCCTCGGCATTCGCCGGCGCATCGGCGTCGTGTCGGAGTCCCATTACCTTTACGAAGAGATGACGGCGCAGGAGTACCTGGAGTTTTTCGCCAGGCTCTACCAGGTACCGGGCGCCCGCCGGCGGATCGACGAGCTGCTCGAGCGCCTGGGCCTGGCCGAGCGCCGGGGGCAGCTCGTGGGCGGCTACTCCAAGGGCATGAAGCAGAAGTTGAGCATCATCCGGGCGCTGTTGCACGACCCCGATCTGCTGCTGTTGGACGAGCCCGTCTCGTCGCTCGACCCTTACGGCGTGCGGCAGGTCCGGGACCTCATCCTGGAGGAGAACCGCCGGGGCAAGACGCTCATCATCTCCTCCCACATCCTCTCCGAGATCGAACGCACCTGCCACCGCGTCGGCATCATGCACCGCGGGCGGCTGCTCGCCGAGGATACCATGGATGGCCTTCGCCAGCGGCTCTCCGCCGAGCAGCACCTGGAGGTGGAGCTCGAGCGGGTCGACGACGGGATCGTGCAGGCGGTGCGGTCGGTCGACGGGGTGACCGAGGTGGAGCAGCCCGCTCCTGCGACGCTGTCGATCCGGCTCCGCTCCGGGGCCGACCTGCGCCCGCTCATCTCCCGCAGCATCGCGGGAGCCGGGGGCGTGGTGCTGGGGATGCGGACCCGGGAGATGTCGCTGGAGGACGCGTTCGTGACCATCACGGAGAAAAACATCTCGCTGCTGGCGCAAGAGAGGGTGGCCTCATGAGCTCGACGCCGGTGCCGGCTGCAGCCTCGACGGTGGATGCCTCGCCTGCCCCGGCCGGCAAGCTGAGCCGGGCGCGGATCGTCTGGTCCATCGCCGGACGCGACCTGCGCTCCCACCTCTTCGGGTTGTCCCTTTACGTGGTGGTGGCGCTGGTCCTGCTGGGCATCTCTCACTTCGCGGTACGCAACGCCCTCTGGCAGGTCGACCAAAACGGCCTGATGGTGCTGGGCAACCCCATCAACTACCCCTTCTTCCTGGCGCTGTGGCTGTCGGCGGTCTACCTCGGGTTGATGGCGGCGGTCGCCATCGCCAGAGAACGGGACAACGGCACGCTCGAGGTGCTTTTCTACGGGCCGGTGGACAGCCTGAGCTACCTCCTGGGCAAGTTCGTGCAGCCCATGATCTCGTTCGTGGTGGTGGCGGCTTTCTATCTGGCCTACTTCGCCGCCAGCGCCTGGTACACCAACCTGGGCTTCACCGGCGGCATCGTGCAGCTGCTGGTGCTGGCGCTGGTGCTGACGGGCTGCGTGGTGGCGTTCGGGCTGGCGATCTCGGCCATGAGCCGCCGGGTCTTCCTGGCGGTCATCGGCTTCTTGGGCCTCATGCTGCTCTTCACCCTGTTCAGCGTGGCGCAGGCGGTACTCCTGGCCATCCCGGCCGAGCGGCTCACCGACGTGCTGGCGTTGGCCCGGACGCTCGTCGACAGCGTCCAGCGCGGGCTGCAGTGGCTGTCGCCCCTGGCCTACTTCTCTCGGGGGAGCGCGGCGCTGTTGATTGGGGAGTGGCAGGATTACCTGATCGCCGTCGGGTCGAGCCTGGTCTACACGGCGGTGCTGGTCGCGCTGGCGGTCTTCGCCTTCCAGCGCAAGGGGGTGCGGCGATGATGCGCGCGGTGCGGCGCGACAAGGACAAGGCGCTCGTCGCCCGGGGCCTGGCCCTGGCTCTTGCCGGCCTGGCGGTCCTCTCGGGGATCGGAGCGGTGGGCACACCGGCCGCACGGGCGGCCGAACCGGTCAAGGAGCGGCAGGTGGTGTACGGCATTACCCCGTGGACCGGCAAGGAGTACGGCGGCACCTTCGCTCCGAAGATGGTGGACACCCTCTTCCTCAGCGCGGGCGACCGGCACATCCTCGACGTGCTGGAGACCGACGTCTACTACTGGCCCATCACGCAGGAGTTCATGGCGGACTGGATGGGGTATCGCAAGGAGATCCCCGGCAAGCTGGAAGTTCGTCAAGATGGCCGGGTCGTGGCGACGCTCGCCAAGCAGCCGTACACGTTCGTCTACCCGGAGGGGTACTTCGGCGGGCAGGTGCAACTGGCCACGGGGGAAGAGGCGAAGAAGGCGTTCGCCGGCTACCAGAAGGCCATCGACGACTACTACAAGGCGGCCGACGAGTACCGCAAGGCCGAGGAGGCCTGGCGGGCCGAGATGAGCCGGATCCTCGATCAGGTGCAGAAGACCGGCAAGCCGGCCGATCCGGCCAAGCTCCCCAAGGCTCCGGAGGCGCCTCAGCCGCCGAAGCTCCTGGTCATGCAGCCGTCGGAGGGGTACGTGATCGACCTGCCGGCCGGTCGCTACGAGTTGCGGGTGCTGGACGACAAGGGGCAGGAAGTGGCCGGGACGCGAAAGCGCCTCGAGGTCTTCGCTGCGCGCCGGTCGGGAGTCGGGTACCAGATCATCCCGGAGAGCAAGTGGACGGTGCCGGTGGAGGCGGGCGACCCCACCCAGGCGCTATACGTGTCGACCGAGGCCACCTTCTACCTCAAGGCGTTCGATGCCCGGGAGTTCAACCGCTACGCTTACAGCCGGATGACGGAGCTCTCCAAGCCGCTGGCAGGCTCGGGGCAGCAGAGCGCCTGGCAGTGGGTACTGGGGGAAGAGCGCCAGGGCGTGAAGCTGGAGGTCTTGCAGGATGGGCGGGTCGTGCAGACCGTCGAGCCCAAGCCGTACTACGTGCAGCAGTCGCCCGGCTACGCCCTCGGGTACAAGATCGTCGACTTCGACCCGTCGAAGCCCGAGTTCGAGGGGCGGCAGCCCTCGTTCGTCGCCTACAAGGTGCACCTGAAGCTCGAGCCGGGTGCTCACTTCGCCCTGAGGCTGGTGGACAAGGACGGCCGCCCGCTACCCGGGAGCGGTCGCGAGGTGCGGGCCGTGCGGGCCGACCCGCTTTGGCCCCTGTACGCCTGGCCGGCGCTGCCTCTGGTCGCCGGGCTGGGGATTGCCACGTGGCGACGGAGGCTCAAGCCCCGGCAGATCCTGGAGGGGTGAGCCGGGCGAGCCTCGCAGGGATCGGGAGCGGGGCGTGAGCACGGCTCCTTCAGAGCGCCCTCCGGCGAGCCGATAGCAAGGGGTGGCGAGGTCTTCGGACGGCCTCGCCACCCCTTTCGTTTCCGGTAACGCAGGAAGATCTGGGTTTTTCCCGAAACGTCTCCTCGTCTGTCGGCGACATGCCGCAGGATGCCGGCAGAGGATCCGAAGGCCCGGCCGTACCGGTGCGGGAGGCACCGGTTCGCCGGTTTTTTTGTCCGGCGGCTCTGTCAGGAGTTGGAGATGCAAGGAAGCCTTACCAGTTGCGCCGGCAAGACGCACCATGCCTTGCGCCGGGTGGCCCGGCTCCTCGCATGCGGGGTGGCCGCCCTGGTGCTCGCCGCCAGCCGCGAGCCCGTGCTGGGAGCGGGGTCGGGGAGCGGCGCGGGGGCCTGGGCGCTGGTCTGGGTCGACGGCCGCCCGGTACCGGGCGATCAGGGCGCCTACATGGTCAACGGGACCTTGATGCTGCCGGCCCGCGTGCTGGAGCAAGCCGGGGCTACGCTCCGGTGGGACGCCCGCACGAAGACCGCCACCCTGGCCCGTGACGGGCATCAGGCGCGCGCCACGGTCGGACAGGCATGGCTCGCCGCCGGGGGCAAGCGGGTGCTCATGCCCCAGCCCCCCGAGCTGGTGGACGGGCAGCTGATGGTGCCCATCCGGGCCGTCGCGCAGGCTCTCGGTATCACCGTGCGTTGGGACGGCAAGACGGGCCGGGTGGACCTCGAGACAGCACCGGCCGCGCGCGTCGCGGCGGGCGGTGCGGGCGCGAGCGGCGCCGCAAAGAAGCAAGCGACACCGGCTCCGGCAAAGCCCGTGCCGGCCCCGGCAAAGCCCGTGCCGGCCCCGGCAAAGCCCGTGCCGGCCCCGGCTACCGCTCCTCCCGCGGCCAAGGGATCCCCGGCGCCTTCGCCGGGGCGCTACGAGCCCCCTCCGCCGCCGGCACCGCCTCCCTTGCCGGGGGCTACGGAGGATCGGGTGAAGGTGGCCGTTGCCCTGGCGACTCCGAGCGGGAAGGCCGTCAAGGCCGCGGCCCCCGGGACGGCAGCCCCCCAGCCGCCCACGCGAGCGGGGGCGGCGGTGGCCGCGGCCACGGCAACGCCGAGCGTTCCCGATACGGAGGAGCCCTCCCAGATGCGGCGGCCCGGCGACGCGGCTTCGGAGGGCGCGCCGGCTGAGCCGGGCGAGGTGACGGGGGTGCTGGTGCGCCGCGACGGCGGCCGGGCCCGCGTCGAGGTGCTGAGCCACGGGCCGGTCAAGCTCGAGTCCGCTCCGACCGTGCTGCGGGATCCGCCGCGCCTCGTGCTGGACATCGCCAACGCCCGGCTGACCGCTCCCACGAGCGAGTACCCCGCCAGCGGCGCCCTGGTGAAGGGGGTCCGGCTGGGACAGCCGTCTCCCGGCGTCGTGCGGGTGGCGGTGGACCTCACGGCGGCCGTGGGATTCGAGTTGGAGAAGGATCCGGAGGACGGGCACGTTTCCGTCACTCTCCACTACGCGGTGACCGGCGTGCACTGGCTGTGGGACGCGGCCGGCCGGGGCCAGGTGTGGCTCGAGATGTCCGGCCTTGCTCCCGTGAAGACGAGCGTGCTGAGCGATCCGCTGCGCCTCGCGGTCGACCTGCAGAAGGCCACCCTGGTCGCCCCGGCCGGCGAGTGGGAGGTGAGCCAGGGGCCGGTGCGCCGGTACCGGGTCAGCCAGTACCAGCCCGACGTGGTGCGGGTCGTCATGGAGCTGGCACAGCCTGTCCAGCCCCGGGTGATCACCTCGCTCGACCTCACCCGGCAACTGCTGGCAAGCCAGGCGGCGGCGCCGCTTCCTGCCGGCGGTGAGACAGCTCGGGGGTCGGCCGAGCCCGCCGGCCCCGGCGGGGCTCCTCCCACGGTCGATCTGGTGCTCGACGTGTACAGCCGGATCACCCAGATCGCCGTCCGGCCGCTGGGCTCAGGCGGCGCCAGCGTGACGGTGCACGCGACGGGCCCGGTGGAGCCCAGGGCGTTTTACCTGAGGCGGCCGGATCGGCTGGTGCTGGACATCCCCGGGGCGGTCGTCGATCCCTCGCTGCGGACGGGGACGGGCGCCATCCAGGTCCCGAAGGACGGCAGCCTGGCCCGGGCGGTACGGGTCGGGCAGTTCTTGCCGCGCAGCGCCCGGGTAGTAGTCGAGCTGGAGCGGCCCGTCGGCTTCCAGGTGTTCAGCGCGGACGAGCGGGAGACCGCCATCATCGCACTGGGCAACCAGCCCCTGCAGGGACGGGTGGTGGCCATCGATCCCGGGCACGGAGGGTTCGACCCCGGCGCCATCGGGGCGAGCGGCACGCCGGAGAAGGTGTACAACCTCGACATCGGGAGGCGGGTCGGCAAGCTGCTCGAGTCGGTGGGGGTGGAGGTGGCCCTGACCCGGCGGGACGACACGTTCGTCGGGCTGGACGACCGGGTCGAGCTGGCGAAGAAGTTGAAGGCGGAGGTGTTCGTCAGCATCCACCACAACGCCTCGACGTCCACGCTCGGGTCGGGCACCGAGGTGTTTTACTCGCCCAACCACCCGGCCAGCCAGCGGCTGGCGGAGTTGTTGTACGACGCGTTGCTGGACAAGCTCCACCAGGCAGGCCGGGGCCTGGAGATGCGGGGCGATCTGCGGGTGCTGCGGCTCGCGCCCATGCCGGCGGCTCTCGTAGAGGTGGCGTTCGTGGACAACGCCCAGGAGGAGCGCCGGCTGATGGATCCCGGCTTTCGCCAGCAGGCCGCCGATGCCATCTTTTCCGCTATCGTGAGTTTTCTGAGCCAGACTGGTCATGATACCGTAGGGAAGGTAAATGCCCAGATGCTGGCTGCCGAGGGCCGGCAGGCCCATTGATGGGAAGATCGAGAAGAGGTGGCGTCGCCGTGCGCCTTGGGCGATGGGCTGCCGCCGCGCTGGCGGGGGTGATCGTGGTGGGCGGGGCGTGGTGGGCCGCCGCCAGGTGGTGGCCCCAGGCGCTGGTCAGCACCGGCCTCGCGCACCGGGTGGTGCTTTATTTCGCGGACGAGCAAGCTCTGCGGCTCGTGCCCGAGGTGCGCTACGTCCCGGCATGGCAGGATAGGCCCGTGGACCGGCTCCGCCTGCTTGCCGGTGGACCTCGTTCGGGCGGCCTGGCGCCGGTCATCCCTCCCGGAGCCCGGCCCCTGCTGGTGCGCGTAGACAACGGGCTGGCGGTGGCAGACTTTTCCCGGGAAATCGTAGAGCGCCACTGGGGCGGCTCGAGCGGCGAGCTCATGACCGTCTACGGTATCGTCAATACGCTGGCCGACTTTCCCGGGGTCAGGCAGGTGCGGATCCTGGTGGAGGGCAAGCCGGTCGAGACGCTGGCCGGCCACGTCGACCTGTCGCAGCCCCTGACCCCGGACCTGTCGCTGGTGCGCCCGCCCGACACCAGGGGTGCCGCCCTCGGGCGAGTCACCCGTGTGCTGCCGGATTCATAGGTTGGGTAATTGCCGGTAAGGGTAGGCGCGGCGACTTTGATCGGGATGTACGACTCCGGGGTGGGGGGCCTCAGCGTGCTGCGGCACCTGTGGCGCCTGCTGCCCCGGGAGACGGTGCTGTACGTGGCCGACTCGGGGCGGGCACCTTACGGCGGGCGGCCCCCGGAGGAGATCGTGGCGTTCGGGGTGCAAATCGCCACGTTCCTGCGGGGAGAGGGCGCCCAGGTGCTCGTCGTGGCGTGTAACACCTCTTCGTCGGTGGCGCTTCCCGAGGTCGCGCGGGCTTTCGGCGGGCCGGTCGTCGGCATGCTGGAGCCGGCCGCCCGGGCCGTCGCCGAGCGCTGGCCCCGGGGCGGGAGCGTCGCGGTGCTGGCGACCGCCACCACGGTGGCGAGCGGCGCGTATCCCCGGGCGATCGCCGGCCAGGCCCCGGCCGTGGACGTGGTGCAGGAGGCCTGCCCGGAGTGGGTGCCGCTGGTGGAGGCGGGGCGCTTGGACGGCCCGGGGGTGGACGAGGCGGTGGCGCGCCACGTGGCGCCCCTGCTCGAGCCTCCCGGTGTGGACGGGCTGGTGCTGGGATGCACCCATTACCCGTTCCTCGAGCCGGTCATCCGGCGGGTGATGGGCCGGCTGGGGCGCTCCGGTGAGACCCCCGCCCTGCTCGACCCGGGGCTCGCCGTGGCCGAGGAGGCGGCCCGGGTGGCGGCGGCTTTCGTGACCCGGCGTCCCGAGGACCGCGGCGGCAGGCTTCCGGCGCACGAGGACGAACCGTGTACCAAAGGCTCGAGCGGCCCGTGCGGGGTCGACCGGTTTTTCACGAGCGGGTCTCCCGAGCGTTTCGCCGAGCTCTTCCAGCGCCTGGTCGGCGCGGCTCACGAGGCGTGCGGCCGTGAATGGGGCGGCGTCCAGGTGGTAAGGTGGTAACACAGGCGGTCATGGCGGTACCGGTGGAAGTGCAGGCGACATACCCGGCGACCTGGCAGGGTGTGCGCGTGGCCGTGGTGGGCCTCGGCGTGGAAAACCTGCCCCTGGTGCGTTACCTGGTGGCGAGGGGTGCCAGGGTGGTGGCTGCAGACCGCAAGGACCTCGCCCAGCTCGGCAGGCGGGGCGAGGAGCTGCAACGGCTCGGCGTGGAGCTCGTGCTGGGGCCGCACTATCTGGACGCCCTGCAAGAGGCCGAGGTCGCCTTCCTGACCCCGGGGATCCCCAAGCACTTGCCGGCCATCCAGGCGGCCCGGGCGTCCGGCGTGCGCATCACGGGGCAGACCGACCTCTTCATGCGCCTTTGCCGGGCGCCGGTGATCGGCATCACGGGCTCGAGCGGCAAGACCACCACGACGACGCTCACCGGCCGCATGCTGCAGGCGACGGGTCGTCCCGTCTTCGTGGGCGGCAACATCGGCGAGCCGCTGATCGATCGCCTGGATCGCATCGAGCCGGGGGCGCTGGTCGTCCTCGAGCTCTCCAGCTTCCAGCTCGAGACCACGGAGGTCAGCCCCCACGGCGCGGTCGTCACCAACATCACCCCCAACCACCTGGACGTGCACCTCACGATGGAGGCGTACATCGCGGCAAAGAGCCGGATCCTGGCCTTCCAAGCTCCGAGAGACTTCGCCGTGCTCAACGCAGCCGATCCGGTCGTCTCGGGCCTGGCGGTCCAGACCCCGGCCCAGGTGCTGTGGTTCGGCTCCCAGCGGCGGCTGCCCGGCGCCTGGGTGGAAGGCGAGCGGCTGCTCGCCCGGCTCGACGACGCCTCGGGCGAGACGGTGGAGTGCTGCCGGCGAAGCGACCTGCGACTGCGGGGCGAGCACAACGTGCAAAACGTCCTGGCCGCCTGCCTCGTGGCGCTTCGGATGGGGGTGGCGCCCGAGGCGATCCGGGAGGTCGTGCGGAGCTTCACGGGGGTGCCGCACCGGCTCGAGGAGGTCGCACGCCTCGACGGGGTGCTGTACGTCAACGACTCCATCGCCACCACCCCGGCCCGGGCGGTGGCCGGGCTGACGGCGTTCGAGCAGCCCATCGTGCTCATCGCCGGCGGCTACGACAAGCACCTGCCGTTCGACGACTTCGCACGGGTCGCCCTGCGGCGGTGCCGGCACATCGTGCTGCTGGGCGACACCGCTCCGGTCATCGAGCGCGCCTTGCTCCGGGCGGGAGAGGAGCTGCACGTCCGGCCGAGCTACCAGCGGGTGACGAGCTTCCCGGAGGCGGTCCACGCCGCCCGCGAGGCGGCGCTCCCCGGCGACGTGGTCTTGCTCTCGCCGGCCTGCGCCAGCTACGACATGTTCCGGGACTTCGAGGAGCGCGGCGCGCGCTTCCGGGAGCTGGTGCGCGCCATGGCCCGCGACGAGCAGGAGGCGAGCAGCACCTGATGCGCCCGAGCAGTACGCCCGGCCCTTCTTCCCACGACGCCGGCACCCTTGCCGGACCGGCCGCCCGCCCGGCCGCGCCCGAACGGGTAGGGCGCGCCCCCGACGCCATGCGGCCGGTGCGCATCGAGCGCCAGGTCGTGAAGTGGGCGGAGGGTTCGGCGCTCATCTCCGTCGGCGACACGCGGGTGCTGTGCACGGCCAGCGTCGAGGAGAAGGTCCCCCTCTTCTTGCGGGGCACGGGCAACGGATGGGTGACGGCGGAGTACGCCATGCTCCCCCGCTCCACCCGAGAACGCACCCCCCGCGACATCAGCCGCGGCCGCCAGGCCGGCCGGTCTGTCGAGATCCAGCGCCTCATCGGGCGCAGCCTGCGGGCCGTCGTGGACCTGACCGCCCTCGGAGAGCGCACCGTCTGGGTCGACTGCGACGTGCTGCAGGCGGACGGCGGTACGCGCACGGCCGCCATCACCGGCGGCTTCGTGGCACTGGCCGATGCCTTGTGGTGGCTCGCCGCCCGAGAGGGGTGGGCGGCCATCCCGCTGGCCGACTTTTTGGCCGCGGTGAGCGTCGGCATCGTCGGTGGAGAGGCCAGGCTCGACCTGGAGTACGCCGAGGATTCGGTCGCCGACGTCGACATGAACGTGGTCATGACCGGCCGGGGCCAGCTGGTGGAGGTCCAGGGCACCGCCGAACACTCGCCCTTCGACGTAGCCGGGGCGGGGCGCCTGCTCGAGCTCGCCGCGGGCGGCATCCGGCGGCTCGTCCAGCTCCAGCGCGACACCCTCTCCCCTGAGCTGGTCGCCGCGATCGACAAGCGCCGGGAGATGGGGCTGCCTGCTCGCCCCGCGATCGACGAATGACCGCCGCCGCCCCTCGGAGGCCTCGCCTGGTGCTGGCCTCCACCAACCGGGGCAAGTTGGAGGAGTACCGGGCGCTGGCCGAAAGCGGGATGCTCGACCGCCTCGTGGAGATCGTCCTGCCCGGAGAGCTGGCGTCTCACGGCCGGCCCATGCCCGAGGTGCCGGAGGAGAGCCTCGACCTCAGGGTCAACGCGGCCGCCAAGGCCCGTGCGGCGGCGGCCGCGTTCGGGCTCGTGGCCGTCGCCGACGACACGGGCCTCGAAGTGGACGCGCTGGGAGGCGCGCCCGGGCCGCGGGCCGCCCGCTGGGCGGGACCTGACGCCACGGACGCCGACCGCATCCGGCTCCTGCTCGAGCGGCTCCGGGGTGTGCCCGTGTCGCGCCGCACGGCCCGGTTTCGGTGCGCCGTCGCCGTGGCCGAGCCGCCCGCCGGCCCATCGACGCCCGGGCGGGTCTGGGTGCGAGAGGCGGCGCTGGAGGGGCAGATTGCACTCGCGCCCCGCGGAGACCGGGGGTTCGGCTACGACCCGCTCTTCGTCGTACCCGGCCTCGGCAAGACGTTCGCCGAACTGAGCCGGGAAGAGAAAAACCAGGTCAGCCACCGCGCTCGTGCCTGGCGGGCGGCGGAGCCGCTGTTGGTGCGCCTGATCGTCGCCCCCGAGAGCCCCGAGACGCTGCCCCCGCCCTTCGAAGGGTGACCCCCGCCTCCATTCCCTTGTGACGTAACGATAACGGTTCTGACACACCGTTCTGGCACGCTGGGCTTGTCCTTCCGGACGGCACACTCACGCACGGGGGGTTGGTCGCAGGATGCGACGGCTATGGCGTCACGTGGCGGGAGCAGGCATGGCGGCGTGGATGGCAGCGGCTGCAGCCCCGGCGATGGCCCTCAGCTTCACTCCGGTGCAGCCTGCCGTGGGCCCGCAGCTGGTGCTTCCCAAGGGCTTCGAGTACCAGATCCTGATCTCCGAAGGCGAGCAAATCCGCAACGGCAAGTTCCTGCGCAACAACGATCTGACGGTCTACCTCCCGCTGGACGGCTCCGATCTCGGCTGGCTCTACGTCAACCACGAACTGCGGCCCGGCGGTGGCACGCGGCTCACCGTGGCTCGCGAGGGTGAACGGTGGAAGGTGCTGGAGGCGGTCGGCGTCGACTTCGCTTCGGTGGGCGGCACCTGGAACAACTGCGCGGGATCGTTGACGCCGTGGGGTACGATCCTCTCGGCGGAGGAGTACGAACCCCGCACGGCCGACGAGATCCCCGCCGGCATGGTCAAGGACGTCAACCGCTATGGCTGGGTGGTGGAAGTGGACCCGGTGACGCTTCGGGTCACCAAGCATTACGCGATGGGCCGGTTCTCCCACGAGACGGCGCTGGTCATGGCGGATCGGACCACGGTCTACCTGACCGACGACTATCGCAACGGGATCCTGGCCAAGTTCGTGGCGGACAAGCCCGGGGACCTGTCGAGCGGCACGCTGTGCGTGCTGGACGCGGCCAACCGCCGCTGGATAGAGGTGCCCAAGGACCGGGCGGTGCTCAACGACGTGCGGAGCTGGGCGCTCCGGCACGGGGCCACCGGATTCGACCGGCCCGAGGACATCGAGTACAACCCTGCCGACGGCAAGCTGTATCTCGCCATCACCGGCGACGACCGCAAGCCGGCACCGGACAACTACGGCAAGGTCGTGCGCATCGACCCGCAGACGCTGCAGATGGAGACGTTCATCCAGGGCGGGCCCGAGACGGGCATGTTCAACCCGGACAACCTGCAGTTGGACCCGCAGGGCAACCTCTGGATCTTCGAGGACAAGTACGACGACTTCATCAACGCCCGCTACGGCAACAACGCCGTCTGGGTGGCCTCGACCAAGGACGGCAGCCTGCGGCGTTTCGCCCAGCTGCCCAACGGCTCCGAGGGAACCGGGCCGTCGTTCACGCCGGACGGCAAGACGCTCTTCTTCAGCGTCCAGCACCCGGACCCGCCGTGGAAGGCCTCGGTGGTGGCAATCCGGGGGCTCTAGTCGATGCCAGGGCAGCGGCCGGGCGGCGACCCGCCCGGCCGGCCTGCCAGGCTCAGTACAAGAACATGGGCATCCCGATGAAGTCGCGCACCCTGGGCCGGTAGTTTTCGGGGTCGTAGAGGTTTTCGACGTCGACCCGCTTCTTGCCGGTCGTGATGGTGTCGATGGGCACGGTCGTGTACTTGCCGCCCTGCAGCGCCACCATCTTGCCCGTATCGCCCTTGACGATGAGCTGGACGGCCAGGTTGCCGTACGACATGGCCACCATGCGGTCGAGGGAGTCGGGCGCGCCCGACCGCATCAAGTACGCGAGCTGCTGGTACATGGTGTTTTGGCCGGTGATCCGCTTGATCTCCTCCGACACGATGAGGCCGATGCCGCCCAGCTTGCGATGCCCGTACGCGTCGGGCTCGCCGCTCTCGATGACCTCGCCGCCCTCCATGACGGCGCCCTCCGAGATCGTCATGATGGCATAGTTGGAAGGGTTGTTGCGCTT
Source organism: Limnochorda sp. L945t (assembly GCF_035593305.1). Classification (GTDB taxonomy): domain Bacteria; phylum Bacillota; class Limnochordia; order Limnochordales; family Geochordaceae; genus Carboxydichorda; species Carboxydichorda subterranea. Next base: position 727,101 of record NZ_CP141615.1, read on the forward strand.
GTCCTGCATCAGGAAGTCGCAGAGTTTATTGATGTTGAATGGCACTTCTGAAATGATGGCCCGATCCACGTAGGCCAGGTAGGCGCTGATCAGGCTCGTCTCGCCGGAGTTGCGCCCGAACAATTCAACGACGCCGATGCGCTCGTGAGAGCCGACCGACGTGCGCATGTTGGTGATGAACTCCACGCTGCGGGTCACGGCCGTGGAAAACCCGATGCAGTAGTCGGTGCCGAAGACGTCGTTGTCCATCGTCTTCGGGATGCCGACCACCGGCACGCCCTCCTTGTGCAGCCGCACGGCGTAGCTCAAGGTGTCGTCGCCGCCGATGGCCACCAGGACGTCGATCCCCAGGTGCTCGATCACCTTGAGCACGTAGTCGGTGTAATCCTTGGTGCCCTTTTCGTCGAGCGCCTTGCCCCAGGAGGAGGCCTTGAGGAAATCGGGCGCCGAGGCCGGGTCCACCTTCTGGGGGTTGGTGCGCGACGTGTGCAGCACCGTGCCGCCCGTGCGGTCGATGGTGCGCACGTCGGTGCGGTGGAGCTCCCGGATGTAGTAGTCGTGGGTGGACGGCTCGTCCAGGTCGTAATAAAGCAACCCCGCCCAGCCGCGCCGGATCCCGAAAACCCTGTACTCGTTTTCCAACGCACCCAGCACCACGGCCTTGATGCAGGGGTTGAGACCGGGGACGTCGCCCCCGCCCGTCAATACTCCCACCGTCCGTCTTGGCATGCCGGTCACCTCTTACCATCGGATGGGATCCGCGATCGGACCCCGCCTTCGTTCCCTCGCTGCATACGCCGCCGACGAGGCCGGCTCCTGCTCACGCGGCGGGAGGCCGGCGCCGTTTTGAATGAATGCGGTTTCAAACGGACAGGGTGCGTCACGAGACGGGAGGATACCCGGCTCGGGGAGGCAGGGCGACGCTCCGTACCATGGCCAGGCGCGCCGCCACGTCCGCCCAGTTGACGACGTGCCACCACATCTCCACGTAGCGGGCGCGCCGGCTTTCGTACTGGAGGTAGTAGGCGTGTTCCCACACGTCCAGCACGAGCAGGGGGAGCGCGCCCCACTGGGACCACCATGGATGGTTCTGCGCCTGCAGGATCTCCAGGCGGCCGGCGGCGGGCGACCAGACCAGCAGGGCCCACCCGCTGCCCTCGACCTGGTTGGCCGCGGCAGAAAACTGGGCCTGGAAGGCCGCGAAGCTCCCGAAGGCGACATCGATGGCGGCGCGCAGGGCCGGGTCCGCCGGCACGCCCCCTCCGGAGGGGGCCATGTTGAGCCAGAAGAGGCTGTGCAGAAAATGGCCCGAGCCGTGGAAGGCGAGTGCCTGCTCCCACCACCGGGCCTGCTGGAAGTTGCCCAGGCGGCGGGCCTGCTGGAGAGCGAGCTCGGCCCGGTTGAGCTCTTCGACGCAGGTCCGGTGGTGGACGTCGTGATGGAGCTGCATGATCCGGGCGCTGATATAGGGCTCCAGCGCGTCGTACGGGTAGGGCAGGGGAGGTAGCCGGTGCCCGCCGATCGGGACCTCGCCGGAGAGCGCGGCAGCCCGAGGGAGCTGTAGCGGGCCGGGAGGGGCAGGCGCGACGGGTGGGGCCGGTTTGGGGGGAGGGGCCACCTCCTGGACCACGGTCTTGACCGCGCCCGCTTCACGGGCGACGAGGTACCGGCCGGTCTGGTCCTTCTCGCTCACCGGTGGACACCTCCCGGAAAAGAGCCCGGCCACCGGCAAGGGCCGGGTTCGGGATCAGGGTAGGCGGGCGGGACGGGACGTTGACGGGACCCGGTTCCCGTTTGGCCGCCTGGGGACGGGCTCCCTCGACAGGGAGCCGGTCCCTCGCCGTCGAAAAGAGCGTGGCGGAAAGAACCGGACCGGACCGGCACACACCGTACCCCTTCGCATTCGGTCAGGTGCGCTCTCGAACGGGGGAGGGTGGAGCCCTTGGCGGCATCGAAGAAAGACCCCCCGCGCACGCATACGGCCCGCCGCCCGGGCGTCGACCGCATGGCTCCCGTACCCCTGTACCTGCAGGTGCGGCGCTGGGTCGAGGAGGAGATCGAGCGCCGCCACCTCGGCCATCACGCCCGGGTGCCATCCGAGCGCGAGCTGGCCCGGCGGCTTTCCATCAGCCGCATGACGGTGCGGGCCGCCCTCGAGGGCATGATCCGCGACAACGTGCTCTACCGCGTGCCGGGCAAGGGGACCTTCGTGGCAGGAGCCCGCCTCCCCCAACACCTGCGATCGCTTACCAGCTTCACCGAAGACATGCGGGCCAGGGGGCTTCAGCCGGGCGCCCGGGTGCTGGGATTTCACCGGGTACCCGCTCCGGCCATGGTGGCCGAGCGGCTGCGCCTGGCGCCGGCAGGGCCGGTGCTCCGGTTGGAGCGCTTGCGCCTGGCTGGTGGGGAGCCCATGTGCATCGAGACGGCCCACCTTTCGGCGGAGCGGTTCGGATGGCTGGCGGATCTCGACATGACCGACCGCTCGCTGTACGCGCTGCTGCGGGAGCACCGGGTGCAGCTGGCCTGGGCCGAGCAGTCGATCAGCGCGCGGGACGCCACCCCGGAGGAGGCGTCGCTGTTGCTCATCCGGCCGGGTTCGGCCGTGCTCGTGACCGAGCGCACGACGTTCGCACAGGACGGGAGCCCCGTGGAGTACGTGGTCTCCACTTACCGCGCCGATCGGTACACGTTCCAGGTCGTGCTTCCGGCTGACTGGCCGGGATCATCGGGCAGTACCAGGTCGATTGGGGGATGCTGTCGGCCGGGGCGGTGGTCATGACGGTACCGGTGCTGGTGCTGTTCGCCGCGGTCGGGCGGGCCTTCGTCGAGGGGCTCATGGAAGGGGCGATCAAGTAGCGGTGGCGGCGGTCGCGCTGGGCATCGATGCCGGCACGCAAGGCGTCAAGGCGGTGCTGGTGGAGGCGGGCGGCGCCGTTAGGGGATGCGCCGCCGAGGAGTACCCCATCGATACTCCCGCACCAGGCTGGGCGGAGCAGTGGCCCCAGGTATGGTGGGATGCGGCCTGCCGGGCGGTACGACGAGCGCTGGCCGAAAGCGGCCTGGGGCCATCGGCCGTGGCGGTGGTGGGCCTGTCGGGGCAGATGCACGGCATCGTCCTGCTCGACGGCCGTGGACGACCGATCCGCCCGGCGGTCCTCTGGGCCGATTCCCGGGCGTTGGAAGAGACCGCGGAGCTCCGGCGCCGCTTCCCGGAGATCGAGCGCCGGGCCTGCAACCCGATCATGGCGTCGTTCAGCGCGCCCAAGCTCCTCTGGCTGGCGCGGCACGAGCCCGAGACGTGGCGGCGGGTGCGGTGTGTGCTGTTGCCCAAGGACGCCGTGCGGCTGCAGATGACCGGGGAGGCGGCGACGGATCCGAGCGACGCCTCGGGCACGCTCCTGTTCGACCTGCACCAGGGGCGGTGGATGGAGGACGTCATCCAGGCCCTGGGGCTGGATCCCGGCCGGTTTCCGCCGGTGCGGGGGTCGGGCGAGGTGGCGGGCACGCTCATCCGCGAGGCGGCCGAGGCGCTGGGGCTGAGGCCCGGGACGCCGGTCATCACCGGGGGAGCCGACATGCCCATGGGCGCGCTCGGGGCCGGGCTGGCGGGGCCGGCCACGGCGGCGGTGCTGCTCGGCACGGCGGGGCAGGTGCTGCTGGACGTGGAGCGCCCCGAGCCCCGGGCCCTGGGGCGGGCCTACTATTTCACGCACGTGCTGCCCGGGCGCTACCTGGCGATGGGAGCGCTGCTGTCGGCCGGCCTGAGCCTGCGCTGGCTCAAGCAACTGCTCGACGGGCCCTCGTACGGCGAGCTCGACCGGCTGGCCGCCGCCGAGCCGCCCGGCGCCCGAGGCCTTCTCTTCCTCCCGTATCTGGCCGGCACGGGCACGCCCCACTTCGACGCCGTAGCCCGCGCCGCCCTGGTCGGAATGGGCATGGAGCACGGCCGGGCCGCGGTGGCCCGGGCGGTGCTGGAAGGCGTGGCTCTGGGCCTGCGGGAAAGCCTGGAGACGGCGGCTTTGGCAACGGCCGGGGTCGCGGAGATCCGGGCCGGGGGCGGCGGAGCGCGAAGCCCCTTGTGGCTGCAGATCCTGGCCGACGTCCTGGGGCGGCGGGTGGTGCCGCTCGCCTTCGCCGATTCGTCGGCCCTGGGAGCCGCGCTCTTGGCAGGGGCCGGCGTGGGGCTCTTTCCCTCGGTCGAGGAGGCGCAGCGGGCCTGCGTGGCCACGGGAAACCCGGTCTTGCCGGAGGCGGGTGCCGTCTCGCACTATCAGGAGGTCTACGAGGTCTATCGAGAGGCTTACCGGGCACTCGAGCAGGTGTACGCCCATCTGGGCCGGATGCGACGCTAAACTGTAGGGGAGCCTGGGGCGCGGCGTCGAAAAGGGTCTGGAAAGGTCAGGAAGCCCGTGAAACGCCTGGCCGGTGGTCGGGGCGCCGGGACTTGAACCCGGGACCTACTGCTCCCAAAGCAGTCGCGCTGCCAAGCTGCGCCACGCCCCGCTGCCGCTCCCATGGTAAGCGAGGGGCGGCAGGCCGTCAACCGCTTGGCGGGCAGCGGGTTTGGAAAGGGGCCCCGGCGAGCCAGACTAAACCGGCGAGGGGCAGGGGGGGTGCTTGCACCGCCAGCAGAGGAGTGAGCCACGAAAACGATGGACGACGACGAGCGCGGGGGACGCCAACCGCCGGCGGACGGGGCGGCCGTCGGGCAGGCGGCCATCAAGTGGGCCGGTATCGTCATCATCGTGGTCGCCATCCTGTACTTCCTGGCCCGTTACGTGATCCCCCTGGTGCCCCGAGGGTAGGAAAGAGGGTAGGAAAAGGGAAAGCAAGGTACAGGTCGTACCCACAGAGGGACGTCCGTACCTTTGCAACCAAGGCGCCACGGATTATCGTGGGCTGAGGTGGGCTGCCTGCGCCAATGTCCTGGTTTGGGGGGCTACTGCTTGCAAACCTACACGCACGACGTCTTGATCCTGGGAAGCGGCCTGGCCGGCTTGCGGGCGGCTCTCGAGGTGCTCCACGTCTCGGGCGGGCGGATCGACCTCGGTATCGTCTCCAAGACCCAGCTCATGCGGGCCCACTCGGTTTGCGCCGAAGGGGGTACCGCGGCCGTCTTGCGGACGGACGAAGGGGACAGCCTGGAGCTGCACGCCTGGGACACCGTCAAGGGGAGCGACTTCCTGGCCGACCAGGACGTGGTCTTCCGCTTCGTCGAGGCGATGCCCAAGGAGATCCTGCGCCTCGAGCACTGGGGCATTCCCTGGTCCCGGCGACCTGACGGGCGGATCAACCAGCGGCCCTTCGGAGGCCACAGCTTCCCCCGGGCGACCTTTGCCGCCGACAAGACCGGGTTTTTCGAGATGCAAACGCTCTACGACACCATCCAGCGCTACGGGGGCTTCAAGCGGTACGACGAGTGGGTGGCCACGCGGATTCTGGTGAAAGACGGCACGTTCGCAGGCCTCACCGCTTGGGATCTCACCACGGGGGAGTTCGCCCTCTTCCGGGCCAAGGCCCTCATCATCGCGACCGGAGGGTTTTGCCGCATCTACGGGTTCACGACGTACTCGTACACCGTGACGGGTGACGGCATGGCGATGGCCTACCGGGCCGGCATGCCGCTCAAGGACATGGAGTTCGTGCAGTTCCACCCGACGGGGCTGGTGCCGTCGGGTATCCTCATCACGGAGGCGGCCCGGGGCGAAGGGGGCTACTTGCGCAACCGGGAAGGGCGCCGGTTCATGGAGGACTACGCGCCCAAGATGATGGAGCTCGGCCCCCGCGACATCGTGGCCAGGGCTGAGATGACGGAGATCGAGAACGGGCGAGGGTTCGAGCATCCGAGCGGGCTCGGCTACGTCGAGCTCGACCTCACGCACCTGGGGCGGGAGCGGATCCTGGAGCGGCTGCCGCTCATTCGGGAGGTCGCCATCAAGTTCAACGGCATCGATCCCATCGAAAAGCCGTTGCCCGTGCGGCCGGCGGCCCACTACTCGATGGGCGGTATCCACACGGACATCGACGGCAAGACGCCGGTGGAGGGGATCTGGGCCGCCGGAGAGGCCGCGGCGGTGTCGCTGCACGGGGCCAACCGGCTGGGCACCAACTCCACGGCGGAGTGCCTGGTATGGGGCTCCATCACGGGGCGCAAGGCGGCGGAGCACGCCATGCACCAGCGCACCATTCCCGACGCCCCCGTCAGGGAGGCCGAAGAGGAACAGGGTCGGCTGGAGGCGCTGCTGCGCCAGCGGGGCACCGAAAACCTGTACGACATCCGGAGCCGGTTGCGCCGGCTCATGGACGAGAAAGTCGGCGTGTTCCGGGAGGAGAAGAGCCTGCGGGAGGCGCTCGACGAGGTGCGCGCCCTGAAGGCCCGGATGGGCTCCGTCAAGCTGGACGACAAGGGCTGGGTCTACAACACCGACCTGGTCTCGGCCCTGGAGCTCCAAAACATGCTGGACCTGGCGGAGGTCATCGTGCTGGGGGCCCTGGAGCGGCGGGAGTCGAGGGGGGCGCACGCCCGGCGGGACTATCCGAAACGGGACGACGAGCGTTTCCTGGCCCATACGCTCGCCTACCGCAGCGACGACGGACCCCGCCTGGAATACCTGCCGGTGACCATCACCACCTGGAAGCCGGTCGAACGCAAGTACTGACCGGGAACGTCCCTCCCGGCCGTGGGGATTGGAGAGGGTGAACTCGCTTTGGCGCAAGAAGCGACCGCCAGCGTAAGGCCCACGCCCAGGCGCCTGTCGCGCCGGCTGGGGGTGAAGGGCTGGGTCTACGCCGGGCGTTATCCCCTGGAACGCTACCTGTACACGCTGCACCGCATCGCGGGGCTGGGGCTGATGCTCTATCTCCCGCTCCACGTCTGGGTAACGGGCCAGCGGCTCAAGGGCCCCGAGGTGTGGGAAAGGACCATGGCGGCGCTGTCCACCCCCGTGTTCCGGTTCGGGGAGTTTTTGGTGCTGGCCGCCTTTCTTTTCCACGCGCTCAACGGCATCCGGTTGCTCTTGGGCCATCTCGGGTACAGCCTCGGGCGGCCGGCGACACCGGTCTATCCGTATCCTGTGGCGCTCCACCGGCAGCGGCCGCTGACCTCGATCCTCATGATCCTGGCCGGCGTGCTCATCGCCGTGGGGCTCTGGGAAATCGTGGTGGGCTAGCGTGCTAGCACGTGGGGGGCGAAGCGGTTTGCGAGAGTCGCGGCTGTGGGCCCTGCATTTGCTGTCAGGAGCGGTGCTCATCGTGCTGTTGTCGGCCCACATGGGGCTCATGCACTACGAGGGCATCCTGGCGAGCCTTGGCTGGGCGGGGGAGAACGTGCGCGGCTTCGCCTCGGTCGCCCAGCGGGCCAAGAGCACCATCTGGACCGTCTGGTACGTCTTGCTCCTGGTCTTCGCACTGTACCACGGGCTCTACGGGACCCGGCGGATCCTGCAGGAGGTCTGGCATTCGGCGCGAGCGGCCCGGGTGATCGACACGGTCGTACTCCTCTTCGGCCTGGTCGTCCTGGTCTACGGGGTGTACACGGCTGTTGCGGCCGCCCGCATGGGAGGGGCGTTTTGAGGGCGATGAGCAGAGCATCGGGAAGCGCTGCTGCGCCGGAGCGCGCGGCCACCGTGGAGCAGGAGGCTCCGTCTACGCCCGCGGCGGGCAAAGGGACCCCGAAGGCGGCCGGCTCCGTCACGCTGAGGGTGGCCCGGTTCGACCCGTACCGCGATACGGAGCTGCACTGGCAGACGTATCAGGTGCCCACGGTGCCGGGCATGACGGTGCTGGATGCGCTCTTCTCCGTCAAGGAGCACCAGGATGGTTCGCTGGCCTTCCGGAGCTCGTGCCGCATGGGCGTCTGCGGGTCGTGCGGGATGTTCATCAACGGCAAGCCCCGTCTCGCCTGCCAGACTCAGGTGGTGGAGCTCGGCGACACCATCGAGGTGGCGCCCCTGCCCAACCACGACGTCATCAGAGACCTGGTGCCGGACCTGACGCCGACCTTTGAGAAGCACCGGGCGGTCAAGCCGTACCTGATCCGGCAGGATGGGGCGGAGATGGAGGCTCCGACCCGGGAGTTCCGCCAGACCCCCGAGGAGATGGAGGCGTACCTCCAGTTCGCCTATTGCCTCAAGTGCAGCCTGTGCGTGGCGGCCTGCCCGACCGTGGCGACCGACCCGCACTTCCTGGGCCCGCAGGCGCTGGCGCAGGCCTACCGGTATACTGCGGATTCGCGGGATGGAGGCTGGGCGGAGCGGCTGCCCGTCCTCGACACGACGCACGGCGTGTACGAGTGCCACCTGGCCGGGGCCTGCAGCGAGGCGTGCCCCAAGGGGGTCGACCCGGCGTTTGGCATCCAGCTCCTCAAGCGAACGGTGGTGCGGGGCGGGCCGGACCGGGCGCCGGCGCCCGTGATGGGGCCTCTCCCGCCGCCTTCGGACAAGACGCCTGATGGCAAGCCGAGGCTCCAGGCGCCGCCGCCTACCGTGTGAAAGGGGCGGAGCGGGTCGCCTCCGCCAGCACGAGGGGCGTCAGCGCTCCCGGCAGCGCCCGCAAGAGGCGCAGGGAAAAGCCCTGATGGCGCACAGTGGCCAGGGTGTCCCGATCGAGGTGGCAGCCGCCGCCCACGGCCGACCAGACCGGGTTGACGGCCTGTTGCACCCTTCTCCACCGGGGGTGCTCGGAAACCACGTGCTCGAGCAGCAGCAATCTCCCGCCCGGCCGGAGCACCCGCCGGGCCTCGGCCATGGCGGCGGCCGGCTGGCGGGCGGTGCAAAGCACCAGGCTGTACACCAGGGAGTCGACGGTGCCGTCTGCCAGGGGCAGGTGCTCGGCATCGCCGCCCAGGACGGCCACGGGCACGGGGGCGCGCACGGCGGCCCGGAGCAGGTAGCGGCGCATCGCAGGGTCGGGCTCGAGGGCGAAGACGTGGTCCACACGGGCGGGGTCATAGAGCGCGAGGTTGACGCCGTCGCCCGCCCCTACCTCGAGCACCCGTCCCCGGGCCCGGCGCGTCAGCTCGCGGCGCAGCTGCCACAGGAAGGCAGGCTGTAGACGGGCGAAGACGTGGTGCATGAACCACGCGAAGGCTGGACGGCTGGTCCCCAAGGGCGGATCGACCACCTCTCTTCGGCTGGTGCCGGTGCCACATTGTAGCGCGCCGGCGGAAGTAGTATGGGGGACGGGACAAGCCACGGATGGGGGAAGCAACGTTGGAGTACGTGCGGCTCGGACGGGCAGGCGTCAAGGTTTCGCGGCTTTGCCTGGGGTGCATGAACTTCGGGTGGCGCACGGATGAGGGCGAGTCCATCCGGATCATCCACCGGGCGCTGGATGCGGGGGTCAACTTCCTCGACACGGCCAACGTGTACGGCAACAGGGGCGGTTCGGAGACTATCGTGGGAAAGGCGCTCAAAGGCCGGCGCGATCAGGTGGTGCTCGCGACCAAAGTTTTCGGCGAGATGGGCAGCGGTCCCAACGACCGGGGCACGAGCCGGCGGCACATCATGCAGCAGGTCGAGGCGAGCCTGCGGCGGTTGCAGACGGAGTGGATCGACCTCTACCAACTCCACCGGCCGGACCCGGATACCCCGATGGACGAGACCTTGAGCGCCCTGAACGACTTGGTGCGCCAGGGAAAGGTGCGGTATATCGGTACGTCTACCTTCCCGGCGTGGCAGCTCGTGCAAATGCTCTGGATCAGTGACCGCATGGGCTTCGAGCGGATCGTGAGCGAGCAGCCTCCTTACAGCATCTTCGATAGGCGAGTCGAGACCGAGGTGTTGCCCGCCTGCCAGGCTCACGGCATCGGGGTGATTCCCTGGAGCCCGCTGGCCGGGGGATGGCTGGCGGGCCGGTACCGGCGAGGCGCTCCCATCCCCGAGGATGCCCGGGCGTCCGACCCCAACCGGCGCAAGTGGATGGGCCTCGACGACGAGAAGGCAGGGCGCCGGTACGATGCGGTGGAAGAGATCGAAAAGCTGGCGAAGGAGCGGGGGGTCACCATCAGCCAGTTTGCCCTGGCCTGGGTGATGGCGCACCCGGCGGTGACGGCGCCCATCATCGGCCCCCGTACGCTCGATCAGCTGGAGGACAACCTGCGGGCCGCCGAGATCCGGCTGAGCGGCGAGGAAAAGGAGCAGGTGGACCGGGTGGTGCCGCCGGGCACGTCGCTGCTCTGAAGGCCGCGGGCTCGTTGCGAGGCGGCGCGGGCGTCCCCTGAGAGCTCCTGCTCGTTCAAAGCTCCTGCAAGACGTCGGCCAGGCGCTCCACCAGCGGAGCGACCTGGCCGGGGCGCGCGACGACCCGGCAGTAGACGGCGCCCTCCTCGGGATTGATGCTCACGTGACGCAAGAGCGGGGACGCCCCCGCCTCCACGAGGCGGGTGAGCAGGCGGCGGCTTTGTTCGCCCGAGTACAGCAGGCGGTAACGATGCCCTCCGCCCGTGACCCAGGCTTCGTGGAGTGCGGCCACATCGCGGATGCGGGGAGCGAGGACGCCGGGGGCGACCAGGTAGGCGTGGGCGCGGCTGCGCAGCGGCATGTTGGGACGCCACAGCAGGTAAAGGGTGTCATGGCGCCGCCATGCCCACGAGACGGGAAAGTAGAGCAGGCTGTGGCGGGGCAGGGCGGTCAGGGTCGCCTCCACCCGGTTGAGGTCGCCCCGGCGCACCACGTAGTCGGCGCGATAGCCGATGAGGCCGCCGATCCACGTGTACCGCTGATCCTTGGGGCGAAGGGCCCGCTCGCACTCGGCCGCGGTGCCGCGGATGATGCGCCAGTTGGCCCTCCGCCCCCACAGGTACTGCAGGTACGCCGCCCCGCCCAACAAGACGAGCCACCCCATCCACGGAGCCTGCCAGGCGTTCATGACGTTACACCACGTAGGCGGCCACGCGCCGGAGCGCCTCGACCCCGATGGGCTCGGGGGAGAACAACGGCACGTACCGGGTGGGGTAAGGAAAGACCGGGGCAGTATCAGCTCCGCAGGCCTGGCCGGGCTCGCCGCCGCGGGGAGCCTTGTTGACCACCACCAGGGCGACCGGGATGCCGAAGGCGGCGAGCTGCTCCAGGGCCCGAGCCGTTTCGACCGTGGACAGCGGATCGGGGTTCTTCACCATCAACACCCCGCACCTTTCGGGGTCCTGTAGTGCCGCCTGCAGATGCTGCATGGCTTCCCGGTACCGTTGCAGGATCCGGCTGATGGGGTCGCGCGTCTCGTCGGAGACCAGGACGACCTCTCGTTCGCCGAGGCGGGCGCTTTGAGGCCCCAGCACGTGCTCGACGGCCCGCCGCCGGTCGAGCAGGGCCCTTCGCACCTTTTGCAGCTGCTCTGCCCACCGCACGGAGAGCCCGGGGAGCGCCAGCACTCGCAGCGTGAGCCCCGTGGGCGGGGTATCCACCACGAGGACGTCGGCCTCCCGGGCCCGGGCGCTTTCCAGCAGCCGCCCCATCTCCTCCAGCACCGAGTGCTCCTCGACCCCGGGGGAGTAGCGCAGCGTGTCGAGATAGCCGTCGAGGTTGAGCACCTGCAGGTATCGATAGGCGTGTTGCACCTCGGAGGAGAGCTTTTCGAGGTAGCGGTCGAGCGCGCGGTCCGTGTCGACCTCGAGCGCCTCCAGGCCCGGGACGGAGGCAACGGGGGTCGGTTCGGGGCCGAGTGGTGCTCCCAGCACGTCTCCGAGGTTATGGGCCGGGTCGATGGAGGCGGCCACCACCCGGAGTCCCTGCCGTGCGAGGTGCACCGCGAGGGCGCCCGCTACCGTGGTCTTGCCCGTACCCCCCTTGCCGAGGGTGAGCAAGAGCGTGGGCCTGGCGTAACCGGCCCCCGCGGCGTGGCCGGCGCGGCCGAGGACCGACGCCAGGGCGCTCGACGGTGGGGCCACGCGCGGCGGGCCGTCAGAGGTCGAAGAGCGCTGCAATCTCCGCATAGACGTCGTCCATCTCCTGTGCCCGGGCCTTCATGACGGCAAGTTCCCGGCCCATCTCGGGCAAGAGGCGTAGCGCCAGCGGAGTGGGCGGCGACGGGAGCCCCACGAACGAGCCCAGCACCAACAGGGCGAAGACGTTTTCGAGCTCCCGCCGCTCCGCCTGGATGTAGCCCACCGCGCGCTGGCGCATCCAGTCGGCGAACAGACGGGCAACCAGCCGCAGCGGGCTTTTCATCTCACCGGCCGCCTCCCACGGGCACCCTGGCCAGCTCGACCCGGCTCTCCCGGTACGAGATGGAGAAGTCGGCCAACAGCAGCAGCGAAAGCGCCGCCATCAGCACGAAGATGCCCTTGATCACGGGCGAGGCGGGCACGGCCCAGATGTACCATATCACCCCGGCGAACACCGTGATCCACAAGAACACCCCGGCTGCCACCGTAGCCCAGCGATAACCGCCCGAAGCCCGCTGCACCTTGACGGCCCACATGGCCGACGTCAGCAGCGCGACGGCCGCCACCATCTGGTTGGCGCCTGCAAAAGCGGGCCAGACGGTATTGTAAGCGCCATCCCACGCGAGCCAACCGGCCAGGATGACGACGATGGCGCCGCCGACCCACCGGTTGGCGATGACCCGATGGAAGCCGGGCGACGACTCCTTGAGGGGCTCGACCAGCTCCTGCCACGTGAACCGGGCGAGGCGCGTGGCGGTGTCCATGGTCGTCATCACGAACGCGGTCACCCACAGCCCGGCAAACAGGGCCCCGAGGCGAGGGGCGAGCCCGAAGATCTGGTACAGCAACTCGCCGTAGCTCCGGTTGAACAGCCCCAACGCGCCGCCCACCGGGGCTGCCGCCTTGAGCAGGTTGTTGCCGAAGTAGATCCGGTCCGCTTTGAGCTGATCGAGCGAGATGCCCGCCTGAGCGAGCTTGTCCGCGACGGTGGACAGCACGGGCATCGCAAAGGCGCCCATCGTGACGACGACCAGCGTGGCGAGCAAGCCCTCGGTCAGCATCCCGCCATACCCGATCGGCAGGCCGTGGCTCTCCTTGTCGATCTGCTTGGAGGTCGTGCCCGAGGCGACGAGCGAGTGAAAACCGGAGAGCGAACCGCACGCGATCACGAGCGGGATGGCCGGCCAGAAGGGCGACGGCACGCCGCCTACCGCCGGAGCGCTCCACATCGTGAACGCCGGTAGCTGAATGCCTCGGAAGGTGAAGAGGAGTGCCACGACACCGAGCCCCAGCCCCACGAAGAGGATGTACGCGTTGAGATAGTCCCGAGGCTGGAGCAAGAGCCAGACGGGCAGGCTGGCGGCCGCCAGCGCGTACAGGCCCAGCACGACGATCCACGTATGGAAGCTGGCATGCCAGGGCCAGACGTAGCCGACCCACATGGCCAGCGCAGTCAACAGGAGCCCGAGCAGGGTGGCGACGGTAAAGTTCATCTTGTACCGGTAGTACAGCATGCCGAAGACGACGGCCGCGACGATGAAGAGCAGGCTGGAGGTGGGCACCTCGGGGTTGGCCACGAAGTTGGTGGCAGCGATGCTGATGAAGGCGGCCACGACCAGGATGAGCGTCACGTAGATGAACACCATCATGGTCCACGAGGTGCGCGGCTTCATGACCTTACCGGCGATCCACTGCACCGATTTACCCTCGCTGCGCACGGAGGCCATCACCGAGAGGTAGTCATGGACGGCGCCAATGACGACGTTGCCAAACCAGATCCACAGCAGCGCCGGCATCCATCCCCAAACCACGGCGATGGCCGGCCCGACGATGGGCCCGGCGCCCGCGATGGAGGCGAAGTGGTGGCCGAAGATGGCCAGCGGATGCCCGGGCGCGTAGTCGACGCCGTCGTACATGGCGTGGGCGGGAGTGGGGCGGCTGTCATCGGCCCGCACTACGGAGCGTTCGAGTCCCCGGCCGTAGGTGAGGTAGGAGACGACGTAGACCGCAACGCCGATCACCAGGAGCCACGTAGTCACCGCGCTCGCTCCTCTCCAGAACGCCTCGATGCTCTGCACTTCGGACGCGACTTCCAAGCAGGCTCTACGCGGTTGGCTCGACGGAGGGCCGGTGCCGTCCCACCTCCCCTCCGACGCGGGCCGTGCCGGACGGGCCACGGGAGAACCCGGGGTTCAAGGGAGGCGGGAGATAGGAGGGTCGATGCGGTTGAAACCAGATGAATGCCGTGATACAGGGCTCCCGCCCATTACATTACTTCGCAAACGGTCTCAGCACAAGCCTGCGATTCGCTCGCCGTGCTGCCGCCGTTCACCGAGCGGGGCTCTGCTCGCCGGGAGCCGCCATCGTCTCGGAAGCCGCCCACTCGACCACGTCCCGGAGCACCTGCTCGTGGTCGGGGTCGTTGAAGATCTCGTGGTAGACGCCCGGATACCATTTCAAGACTTTGCGGGGCTGCTCGATCCGCTCGAACACTCTCCGGCAAGTGGCAGGATCCACGATGGGATCAGCCGCCCCCTGCAGCACCATCACGGGCATCTCCAGAGGCACCGTGCCCGCCGACTCGATGGCCGCCGCTGCCCGGGAGCACTCCACGAACCACCGCACCGTCGCCCGCTTCGTCACCAGGGGATCCGCATCGTAGGCCCGGCCCACGGCCGGGTCGCGGCTGAGCGCCCCCGGATCGATGCCCGAGGGACGCTCGAGCGCCGGGAGGATGGAGGCCATCACGGGGGCCAGGGCCTGCTCCAGGGGGTTGAGGCGCAGTCGCAGCCGGATCCACGGCGCCGAGAGCACCAGCGCCGACAGGCGGCGAGGCCTCGAAAGGGCGTAGTGGAGCGCGATGAGACCGCCCATGCTGTGGCCGACCAGCAAGACCCGCCCGTCCGGGCGCGCCAGCTGGTCGAGGAACCGGTCCAGATCGGTCAAGTACTCCGAAAAGCGCTCGACCCACATGCGGCGCCCTTCGGAGAGCCCGTGCCCCCGCAGGTCGGGCACGAAGACGTCGTAGCCCCGCTCGCTGAGCCATTGCCCTACGTGACGGTAGCGTCCCCCATGCTCGAAGGCCCCGTGCACCACCACGACGGGCACGGCCGTCTCCGCCTCCGCCGCCGTCCATGAGCGGTAGAACAACCGAAGCCCGTCCTCCCCCGTGAAATGCCCGGTCTTCTCGTACATGGGGTCGCGCGGCTCCCGCCTATCGTCCCCGCAGATGGGGGTCGAGGATGTCCCTTAGCCCCTCGCCGCATCCGTTGATGCTCATGACCAGGAGCAGGATCGCCAGGCCCGGTATCGTCGACACCCACCAGGCGTCCACCAGGTGGTCCCGGCCTGCCGCCACCATACTACCCCACGCGGGGACGTCCGAGGGAGCCCCCAGCCCCAGGAAGCTCAGCGAGGCCTCCATGAGCACCATGTACCCCATCCTCGAAGTGGCGACGACGAGAAGCGTGGGTGCCACGTTGGGCAGGATCTCTTTCCACAGGATCCCGGCGCTCGATCGGCCGATCGCCCTGGCCGCCTCGACGTAGTCGCGGCCTTTGTGCGCCATCGTCTCGCCGCGAGCGATCCGGAAAAACTCCACCCACGCTTTGAACGACAGCGCCAGCACGAGATTGACCAAACCCGGCCCCAGGATCCCCATCACGAGGATGGCGAACAGCAGGTACGGAAAGGCCATCAACAGATCGGCGAAACGGGACACCACCTGGTCGAGCCGCCCTCCGAAGTACCCTGCGGCGGTCCCCAGCGCGGTGCCCACGACCCCCGAGATGACCACGGCCGCAGCCCCGACCGCCAGCGACAGCCTGGCGCCGTAGAAAAGCCGCGACACGATGTCGCGCCCGAGTTCATCGGTCCCGAGCCAGTGTCCCGGTGCCCACCCTGGCACGGGCCAGGGGGGCGAAAGGCGCTCCCCCAGGCTGAACGCATCCGGGCCGTACGGGGCGACGACCGGCGCCAGGACGGCCATCCCGGCGAACAGGAGCAACCCGATGGCGCCCGCGAGCGCCATGGGATGGTGACGCCAGCGGCGCAGCAGGTCGCGCGCCGGGCTCGGCCCGGGCGGCCGAGCGCCCTCGTACCCCTCCGGCACCTCCTCTTCGGCCACGGCGGCGGGTTGGGCCACGTGAGCAGCCTCGGCCACGGCCGTCAGGCGGAGGCCATGCGCGGGTTGAGCAGCGCGTAGGCGAGGTCGACCAGTAGATTGGCGGCCAGGAAGGTCAGCGCGTAGAGCATGACCGCTCCCTGGACGACCGGGTAGTCGCGCGCGAAGATGGCCCCCACCACCAGCCTTCCGAGGCCGGGCCAGCTGAAGACCGTCTCGACGATCATGTTGCCACCCAGCAATACCCCCATCTGCAGCCCCAGCACGGTCACGGCCGGTACCAGGGCATTGCGCAGGGCATGCCGGAACACCACGTGCCACTCGTCCACCCCCTTCGCCCGGGCTACCCGGACATAGTCGGCGCGCAGTACCTCGAGCATGCTCGATCGCACGACCCGCGAGAGGATGGCCGCCAGCTCCGCTCCCAGGGTCACGGCCGGCAGGATCAGGTGCAGCACGGCCGAGCGAAACACTTCCCAGTCCCGCGCGAGCAACGCGTCGATGGTCATCCACCCCGTGACGGCCGGCACGTCCATGCCGGGGTCGAGCCGGCCCGAAGTGGGCAGCCATCCCAGCGCGACCCCGAAGACCAGGATGAGCACGAGCCCCAGCCAGAAGGCGGGCATGGAGATCCCGGCGAACGCCGCGCCCATGGTTGCATGATCCAGGAAGCTGCGGTGGCGCAAGGCAGCGATCACCCCCGCCGGCACCGCGACGAGCACGGCAAAGACCCCTGCTGCCACCGCCAGCTCCAGGGTCGCCGGCAGCGACTGCCCGATGAGCTCGGTCACCGGCTGGGAGTTGCGGATGGAGCGCCCCAGGTCCCCGTGCAGCAGCCTGCCGGCGAAGCGCACCGCCTGTTGCCCCAGCGGGCGGTCGAGGTCGAGCTGGGCCCGAAGCGCCTGGATTTCCTGTTGGCTGACGTTGCCGGCCTGGCCCATCATGGCGTCCACCGGGTCCCCCGGCAGCAGCCGCAACAGCAAGAACGTCAGCAACACGACGCCGGCTGCCAGCGGCACCGCCGATACCAGCCGGCGCACCACGCGCACGCCTTTCACCCGTACTCTCCCTTCTGGGGTGCCGTCGGCCTCACCGGACGGCGTAGCCCGCCTCCTGCAGGAGCTGGCGCGCCTTGTCGGGGTCGTACGGGTAGGGCTTCAACCGTTCGTCGTAGCCGAAACCGCTCGGCAGCATGGCCGTTGCGACCCGGTGCGCGTACCCCCGGTAAAGGGCTTCGAGGATCTCGTCCCAGTCGACGGCGTAGTTGAGCGCCCGGCGAACCCGGGGATCCTTCAAGCGGTCGTTGTTGAGCTCGATCTCGTAAAGCCGCGTGCCGGGCGCCACCTTGACCTGCACGCCCCGTGCCCTCTCCAGCCGGTCGACCGCGTCGGGCGGCACCTCCTGGATGATGTGCGCCTCCCCGGCCAGCAGGGCGGCGATGCGGCTGCCCGGTTCGGGCATCATGCGGAAGACGATCCGGCGGATCCTGGCCGGCCCGACCGGCGGGAGTTGGGGCGAACCGCCGTAGTAGCCGTCGAATCGCTCCAGCACGATGTCCCCGTCGAGGCGGCCGCGCACGAACTTGAACGGCCCCGCGCCCACGGGATGCCGGACGAACCCGGCGAGGCCCACTTGCTCCATGTACTTGTGCGGCACGATCTGCGTGTGGACGAGCAGTTGCAGGAAGACGGGGGAAGGGTTTTTCAACGTCATCTTGACGGTGTAGTCGTCCACTTTCTCGACTTTGGACAGGGGCCCCAGCAGCCCGAGCCTGGGCGACGGGCGGCCGTCGAGCCCCTTTGGGGAGAGGATGCGCTCGAACGTGAAGACCACGTCCTCGGCGGTCAACGGGTCACCGTTGTGGAAGCGGACGCCTCTGCGCAATTTGAATACATACGTCGTGGCATGGGGCTGCTGCCACGACTCGGCGATTTCCGGGACGACCTCGCCGTCGGGGGTGCGGGTCACCAGCCCGTCGAACATGTTGCGCAGCACCGTCTCGGTGTCCCGATCCCGGTGATCGGCCGGGTCGAAGCTCTGGATACGATCGGCGCGTAAGCCCACGACGAGGGTGGTGCCGCCCTGGAGTTCCACGTCGTGGAGATTGATGCGGTTGTCGACCGAGGGGCGCCAGTTGCTCACCCGGGCCGACGCCGCCTCGATGGTGTCGAGGTAGTATCCGAAGATCCAGGGTGCATCCTCGTACAGGATGCGCTGCGCCTTCACGTAGGCGTCCCGGGCCTTGGCCTCGTCCATGGTGGTCGACGCTGCGTCGAAGAGCCGGTCGACTTCCGGATTGGAGTAAAACGAGAAGTTGCCGCGATCTTGCGTGCGCAGCTTGGGAATGGCCAGATCGAACGGCGAGAACGTGGCGCTTCCCCAGTCGGTGGCGTAGGCGTCTCGGGTGCCTTCTTGCGCCTCGGCGAGAAGCGTTTGGTATTCCCACACCCGGACCTGGGCGTCCACCCCGATCTGCCGCAGGTACCCTGCGATGGCCTGGAGCTCGGCCTCCCGGTTCTTGGCTCCGTCGAGCACGAGCCGGAGCACCTTGCCCTGGGCGAGCGCACCACCGGAAACGCTGCTCGACAGGCCTACCAGCAGGCTCGCCAGGAGCGCGGGCCACGCCAGAGCCTGCCCCCACCGGGACTGCGTGCGTCGAGCCATGGCCGTCCCCTCTTTCCGTTGATGGCGTCGCGTGCTGCCCGCGGACGTGCGCGGCTCTGGGGAACCGGCGCGAGGTACGGGTGCGGCTGGGGCAGCGACTCGGCGAAGCGTACGAAAAACCCCGGGTCACGGACCCCGGGGCGCTGGCAACGAGCCCCGTGGGCACGCCCCTCTGCCACGCCTGCGAGGTTAGCTGACGGGCTCGGGCAGCCGAGGTTGCCCTATCGACCTTACGGTCGAATTCGCCCCGACCTTGGGTCCCCCGCTCCGCCGGGCCGAGCTCCGGACCCGGCGGATTCGGCGATCAGGTGGCCGCACGTGTGCGGGCGCACTATCCAGTTGTGGGTGTCACTGCATACGATACCATCCCCATTTTACGCCATCGGGCGCGACCGGGTCAAACGACGGGCGGACGGGAGCAGACGGGGGAGGACGGAGGGGTGCCGGGAAGCTCGAGGGCATGAACGCTTCGCGGTTTCGCCATCCGAAGGTAACACAGGGGAAGCGCGAAGGCTCGATGCTATGACCATAAACATGGCAGGGAAGGTGGACGCCAACCACCCATGCGGCCGCTGCATCGGTGGGCCATGGCCGCTGCCACCCTGGCCATCGGGCTCGCGCAGGCCCTGGCGCTGGCCGCCCCGCCGGCTCCTCCCCGACAGCCGGCCAGCGGTCCCGGGGGCCGGGACTACTCGCACGCCCGGGTGGTCATGAGCCGGGGCGGGGTGGCCGACCGCGAGTACTGGATCTTCGAACCGGCCGACCCGGCGCCGGTGCAGGCGCCCGTCGTCGTCTTCCTGCACGGGTGGGGAGCGATGCTCCCGGATCCATACGGTGCCTGGATCGAGCACCTGGTGCGCAAGGGCAACATCGTGGTCTTCCCGCGCTACCAGGCCACGTTGACGACGCCTCCGCGGTCCATGACCGACCATGCCGTGGCAGCGGTGCGGCAGGCCCTGGGCCAGCTCTCTTCCGGCCGCCACGTGCGGCCCGATACCCGGCGCTTCGCCGTGGTGGGCCACTCCCTGGGCGGCGTCCTGGCCGCCAACCTGGCCGTCCGCGCACGCTACGGGCAGCTGCCTCTCCCGAAGGCCGTCATGGTGGTCGAGCCGGGCGATCCGCCCGAGACCGCCATCTGGTTTGCCCGCAAGCAGCCCAGCATCATGGAGGATTACGCCGGGATCGACCCCGGCACGCTCTTGCTCGTGGTCGCCGGTGACGCCGACCGGACAGTGGGAGAGCGGACGGCCCGTACGGTGTTTACACTAGCTCAGGTCGCGGCCGGTAACAAAAACTACGTGATCGTCCACAGCGACCGGCACGGTCGGCCGGCCCTGGTGGCCGATCACTATGCCCCCGCCGCCTTGGTGCCGCAAGACGCGCCCGAGGCCCCGGAGATCACCGTGGTGCCCGCCTGGATGCAGTCCGTCGCGTTGCGCCTGCTGGGTCTCGTCACGGGCCGGGTCGACGTCACCCGAAGCGTGGGGCCGCCCGACGCGCTGGACTATTTCGGGTTCTGGAAACTCCTGGATGCCCTGCTCGACGCCGCGTTCTACGGGCGTTGCCGGGCCGTGGCCCTGGGAGACACGCCGGAGCAGCGGTTCATGGGCACGTGGAGCGACGGGGTGCCCGTCCGGCCCCTCGAAGTCTACGTGACCCTCCCGCCAGCCGCCCTGCCGGGGGCGCCTTCCCGGGCTCACGCCGGCGCGCCCGAACAGGCCGGAGCGCCCTGACCGTCACGCGGCGAACCGGGCCGGGACACAACGGTCCAGGATCCACTGGGCGGCCTCGTCGAGCACCTCGTGCAGGTGGGAGGCGAGGGAGTGGTCGGCACCCTCCAGCCACCGGAGCGTGAGGGGCGCCCGCACCCGAGCAGCGTGTCGCTCCACCTGCGCCGGGTCGGCCAGGGGATCCTGCGTACCGGAAAACCAGAGCATGGGCGTCTCGATGCGGTCGAAGGTATCCTCGGCCGCCGGGAAGCTGCCGTCCGGCATGTGCAACGGAAAGCCGAACAACACCAAACCGGCAAACGGCCGCCGGGAGGCCGCCATGACCGAGACCCGGGCGCCGAGCGACTTGCCGGCGAGCACGGTCCGTTCGGGAGGCAGACCCAGCCGGGTGCCGACCCAGTCCAGCACCGCGGCCAGATCCTCCCCCTCCGGATGGAGCGTGGGCGTCGTCTCGCCCCGCACCCGGTAGCCGAAGTCGAAGCGTACGGCCGCCAGGCCCCGTTGTGCCAGGCGCTGGCACAGGTGGAAGCTCAACGGGTGAGATGCGTCGTGGCTGGCCCCGTGCATGGCGACGACCACGGCTGCCGGCGTCACCTGGTACGGCAGGTGGAGAAAGACGGGCAGCGGCGTGCCCCGGCTGCCCGCGACCCGGGCCTCTTCGATGCCTCCCCCGATCATGGCGTCCAGCTCGGCGACCATGGCGTCCCGCAGCGACCCGTCGGCGTATGCCTGGAGCAGCTCACGGCCTGCGTCCCTGCCTGCCCGGGACGCCTCGGCGATGAGCGCGTTGGCCCTGGCCGGCCGTTCCACGAACCGGCCCACTTCCTGCCACGGTCCTTCCGGGGCCTCGCGCACCGCCACGGCCAGCGGGATCTTGGGGCGGCCAGCGGTCAGATGGCGCTCCCGCAAGTCGGGCCGTTCGTCACGGCGAAACAGCCGGAGCGGCACGCCGCCGGCCTCCGCCAGGCGGGCCAGCACGGGCACGGTGGCCATGCAGTCCGGGCACCACGCTTCGGCCAACGCGTACAGCCGCCCTCCCGAGGCGGCGAACGCTCTCGCCCGCTCCCGTACCGCCTCGGGGATGTCCGGTGCCTGCTCGTAGTACCGGCGCATCCGGCGGGCCGAGGCTGAGGGCGACGCTTCGACGAACGACTGGAACGAAGTACCAGACTCCCATTGCGAACGATCGATGAGCGACGGCAAGACCACGCTGCCCAAAGCCCGCACCCCTCTCGTACCGGCCGGTGAACCGCCGGCCTCCCAGGAGCCACTCACTTCTCGGAGTCAGAGGAGGCGCGCCCCACGCGCCGGATCCATTCTAGTCCGGCCTCGAGCCGGGTGCAGGAAAGGTGAGGTGGCAACGGTGGGGTTCGGTGCGCAATGCCGTGGGATGAGGCACGTCGTGGCGCTGGCCGCCGGGCTGTCGCTGGTGGCGGGCGCGGCGCTCGTAGCCCGGGCGCAGTCGGACGAGACGTGGGAGACGCCCCCGGGCGAGGAGATGCCCTCCGGGATGAGCGACGTCCTGCCCGCCGAAGGAGGGGTGGCCGGGGTTTACGGTGAGGCCGGTTACCAGCGGTTCAACCTCGACGAGATCAACTCGGCCTTGGCAGGAAAAGGGCTCCCCCAGTTCCAGCAGGATGGGTTGACGCTCGCTTGGGGCTTCGTCGCCGGGGCGGACTCCCTGCAGATCCGGGGCGGCGGCGCGCACTCCCGGTTCGAGAGCAGGGAAGAGGGGAAGGGCTTCAGCCGGCTCACCATCGACGACGGGTATCTCGGGGTACACTGGACCCTCGCCGGCAACCAGACCGTGCGGCTGACGGGTGGCGGCAACGTGGGGCTTGCCCAGGTGGCGCTGGAGACGTATGCAGCCAGCGCTCCTGTGCAACTGGGCAGCACCGGCGGGTCTCGCTACACCCGGTTCATGCTGACGCTCGAGCCGCAGGCCGCCGTGCAGGTCTACTTCACCCCGCGGGTGGGGCTCGAGCTGCGGGCGGGCTACCGGCTGGCCACCGACTTCTGGAACGCCAAGTGGGCCAGGGCCGACGGCCAGACTGTCGATCAGACCCCGGCCGTCCTCAACGGCCCGACGCTGCGGCTGGGGCTGCTGCTGGGGAGCTTCTGAGGCGGGCCTCCGAGAGGGGCTGACGGGCGCCGCTCGGGCCAGGGCGAGCGCAGGCGAGGCCGATGGCGGCTGCCGGGCGTTCGATTGACACGATCGGCCGGGCACCGTATCATGGTGCTCGGCTGCAAGGCTGTCGAGCACGGCAGCCGAGCGGCCTCTCGGCCGGCAGGCGGGTGTAGCTCAATGGTAGAGCACTGGCCTTCCAAGCCAGGTACGGGGGTTCGATTCCCCTCACCCGCTCCACTCCCGGGGCGCCCGTAGCTCAGGGGATAGAGCAGGTGCCTTCTAAGCACAAGGCCGCAGGTTCGAATCCTGCCGGGCGCACCAGTCGTGGCCCGGGTTTGTTCCAACCGAGCTGGATGGCTCCTGCCACGACGCGGGCCGTGGGCCCGAAACCCGCCAAGGCGCCGGAAGCAAGGTCGTCACCAACGAGTTGCGCACCACGGCCACTTGCCTCGTGCCTGCTTTCCGAGAGCCGCCCCGCCCATGGCCACGAGATCCACCGGTGGATCCGGATCCGGCAAATGGGTCGCTGATCCAGCGTCCTTCCCGGCGGATGGGCTCGTGGACCCAGGTCAACAGCGCCACCATGGCGTGGATGACAGCCGCCACCTCGTAGTCCGGTCGGACGTCCACGTCCGCCAGCAACGCCATGACGCCGCACCAGCTTGACAGGAGTGACCGGCGGCATATATTTTGGAGTCCGAAACATATGCTCTGCGAGGGAACGGCATGGCGGCGCAGCACGCGGACTCGGTGGCTGCCCAGGTGGCGGCGGGGCTGGTCAAGCTCAGCCTGGCGTTGCGGCACGAAGCGTGGAAGGAGGCCAGGGGCGGCGGCCTCACGCCCACCCAGGGGCAGGTGCTCAGTTGGCTGCTCCTTCAGGCCCCCGGGCAGTGTCCGACTCCCGGAGAGCTCGCGAAGGCGCTGGCGCTGAGCCCCGCCACGGTGAGCGAGGCGCTCAGGACCCTGGAGGCGAAGGGGCTGGTGCGCCGCCGGCAGTCGGGCGACGACCGCCGTTCGTTTCAGTTGGCGCTCACCGGTGCCGGAAGCCGGGTCGCGCAGGCCAGTGCGGGGTGGGCCGACTTCCTGGCGGTGGCCGTGGATAGCCTGCCACCGGCGGATCAGGTGGCCCTGCTGAGGGTGCTGGTACGCCTCATCCGCACCCTGCAGCTCCAGGGCAAGATCTCCGTCGCCCGCATGTGCGTGAGCTGCACGTACTTCCGCCCGTTCGCCCACCCGGATCCGGAGCGCCCCCATCACTGCAATTACGTCGATGCGGCCTTCGGCGACGGGCGGCTTCGGTTGGAATGTCCGGATTACGAGCCCGCACCTGATGGGCGGCAGGAGACCGCGTGGGAGGCGTGGGCGGGGAGGTGGGAGAGGGCGGCCGAGACTTGAGGCAGGGTTGGGGGCTGTTGACCGTCCGGCTTTAGGACACACGTGCTGGGCCCGTCGACGGGCTTTCGCCGAAGGCGTGATTCGAGGAGGAGGCGTTGAGGTGAACAAGCGTCCAATCCGGCTGGCAGCTCTGGGAGTGGGCTTGGCGGCCCTCGCCGCCGTGAGCGTGGTGGGGCTGGTGCGTTACGGCAGCGGGGGAGAGGCGGCGTCGCCGCCCGTCCGAAGTTACACGGTGACGATGAAGTTGACGAAGGCGACCGTCGCCGACGTGCCTACCATCGCCGTCACCAATCTGCCTGCCGACGCCATCGCCTACGAGGGCGACGGCGTCGAGTTCACCATCGTCAACGAGAGTCCCATCGACGAAGGGTTCGCCATTGACGCTTACGGGATCAAGGAGGTACTGAAGCCGGGGGAGACCCGGAGGGCGCGCATCCAGCGGGTGCGGGCCGGCGCGTACCCCATCTACTGCCAGCTTCATCCTTTGAGCGTCCACCAGAGCGGCACGCTGCTGGTTTTGCCGAAGCCGTAACGGAGTGCCGCGCGGCGGAACGGCGCGTCATGTTTTGGTTCGAGCCGAAAGGCGGCACAGAGCCGTTCCTCGTAGGCCGGTTCCCCATCTTCATATGGGAGGCGGAAGACGGTCAACAATTCTATGGGTTCCCGGCCGAGACGCACGAGCGGGGGGTAAAGGTCGCCTTGCATGGGGTGGGTCCGCCCTGCAGCCCGGAGACGATCGACCGAGCGGTTCGGGAAGAGGAGATCGACGTGATGCGCTCCTATCTGGCGGATCGCATCCCTGCCCTCGACAGCACGTGTCTTGAAGCGCAGACGTGCATGTACACCAATACCCCGGATAGACACTTCGCGATCGGGTTGCATCCGCATCACTCGGGGGTGGCCTTGGCAGTGGGGTGCTCGGGGCACGGCTTCAAATTCGCCAGCGTCATCGGAGAGATTCTCGCCGACCTCGTAATCAACGGGAATACCCGGCACCCCATCTCGTTGTTCGATTTAAATCGGTTTGCCTGAGAGCGACACGGTGCTGCACTGCTTCGGGGCTCGTCCAGGTGCGCGGGTGTTCTCCCGGACGCCCCGACGCGAACTGGAAGCGTTTATACCCGACCGGCTCGGGCCGGGGGCCACGCCAGACGGCCACCGGTCGCTGCCCGGTCCCGGGGCGGAGCAGGGGGAGACCGTCAGGCTCCGAGAGCAGGAGGGAGAGAGATGCGGGACCTTGCCATCCATGCAAGGCTGGCCGCGCGGCCCGTTGCCGCCATGGCCGGCTTGTTGTTGCTCGTCGCAGTGTTGCGGGTGTGGGACACCTTCTGGCTGCGGTCTGACCAACGGTTCGGCGAGCAGGTGGTTGCCAAGGGAGCGGGGTTGTTGCTGGTCCTAGCCTACCTGTGGCTTTCGGGCGTCGGGATGGCCGGGATCGGCTTTCAGGGCCGCAACTGGCAGCACGCCGTCCTCGTCGGCGGCGGGGTCATGCTGGCGGGCCTGGGGGCAGGGTACCTCGTCGAGTGGCTGTCCCTCGCGGCCTCAGGGGCCCGTTTGAGCCGGTGGCGGCGCTCTCGCGACTCCTGTAGGCGTCGAACTCCGCGTGGAGCGTGCGCTGGGGCCTATCGACTTTCGTTGCGCCGGCTTGTGGACGTGGTGTTGGGCGTCGGTCTCGCATCCTCCTTTGCCGTGGCAGCCGGCGTCTTCATGATGTCGCTGCCGGTTGAGAACGCGCCAGGCGTCTCTCCGGAGGACATCGGTCTGGCCTACGAGGACGTGGTGATCGACGGGTCCCGTGGGGCAGACCTCCGCGGCTGGCTCCTCCCCGCGCGGGGTGCGCGGCGGTCCGTGATCCTGGCACCGGCGGCGATCCTGGCACCGGCGGCAGGCGAGAATCGAGCCGAGATCGGCGGCGATACGTCCTTGCCGCTAATCAGTAGACGAACGTATCCTCGACCGTATCCGGGCCGACCCAGTGAAAGAGCGGGGTGATCCGGTCGCCCGGGCAGATCGGGATCAGGTCCCTGGCCGCTACGTGGCTACCCTCGGCGGTCCCGGGCCAGGCGCCGACGACCTCCCCCTCCCAGGTCTCCGGGTCGAGGACCACTAGGAGGTCGACCTCACGCCCGTTGAGCAGCACCGGGACCGTCCACTCCACCGCCGTCTCGCTGGCGTTTTGTTCAAAGAAGGAGATGAGGTATCCGTTGAGCGCCGGCAGCTCGTTGGGCAGGTACCGGATGACGTCACCCGTCTCCTGGTCGTACAGGGCCCCCCTGACGACGCCTCCCGGTCGTCTCCGGCCACGGTGACGACGTAGTACTCGTCGCCCTCGTCATCCACCAGTATTTCGGGTTGGGTTGATACCAGCCTCACAGGGGGCCCGGCGCGAACAGGTAGCGGGCGTAGGTCTCCACGAAGTCGTGATACGCACGAGTAAACGGCGTCTGGTCGTGATACCTGGCGAGGTTTTCTTCCACCCCCTCCTTGTCCCTGAACAGGAGCCACACGCTGGTACGCAAAGTACTCGCGTGCCCCCGCGTCATCCCGCAGATCCCCGCGACGCTGAGTACCGCCGCCAACGAGGCGACAAGCAACAGCAGGTGGACAGGCATTCGGTTCATACGATGCATTCCAGTCACTCCCTGCTCGCCAACAGCTTGGCGCACACTGGGCTCAACGCCGACAACCATGAGGGGGACGGTTCCGGTCCGGCCGGCATACGCGAACCGGGCTTCCGAGCAGCCTTTAACCGGGACGCGACCCACCTTGACGAGGAGGACGCCGTTGGCAGCGCGGCCATGGAACCTTCCAGCCTGGGTCGGGGAGCTCTTCCGTACCAAGTCACGGCTGCAGATGCTGGAGGTCTCCCGAGAGGCAGGCCGGAGGCTGCGCCGGCAGCTGACGGCCCTTGACCTGACCGTCTTCGGGGTCGGGGCCATCATCGGGACCGGCATTTTCGTGCTTACGGGCGTGGTGGCCGCCCGCTTCGCAGGACCTGGCGTCATCCTCTCCTTCGTGCTGGCGGGGGTGGTCAGCGCCATGGCTGCTTTCGTCTACGCGGAGCTGGCCGCCATGGTGCCGGTGGCGGGCAGTGCTTACACGTACGCGTACGCTGCCCTGGGCGAACTCGCCGCCTGGGTCATCGGCTGGGACCTCATTCTGGAATACACCGTTGCGGCGGGTGCCGTGGCCATCGGGTGGTCCGGCTACTTCGCCGACGTGCTGGAAAGCCTCGGGCTGCCCATCCCGCACGCGCTGATCGCCGGCCCCCTGGAAGGGGGTGTGATCAACCTCCCTGCCGTGGTCATCGTGGCCGTGCTCACGGCCCTGCTGATCCGGGGTACCCGGGAGAGCGCCGAGGCCACCCATCTGGCCGTGGCCGTCAAGCTCCTGGTGCTGGCGCTCTTCCTCGCCGTGGGCATCCCCCGCATTCACCCTGCTCGCTGGCGGCCGTTCCTCCCCTTTGGGCCGGAGGGCGTGGTGCGAGGCGCCGGCTTGATCTTCTTCGCTTACATCGGATTCGACGCCGTCTCGGCGGCGGCTGAAGAGGTCAGGCGGCCGCAGCGGGACCTCGCGCGCGGCATTCTCGGCTCCCTGGGGCTGTCGAGCCTGCTCTACGTGGGCGTGGCCGCCGTGTTGACCGGGATCGTGCCCTACACGGAGCTGAACGTCCCCTCTCCCATTGCGGCGGCGCTTCTCCGGGTGGGACTTCGTTGGGCGGGGGGCCTCGTCGCCGTGGGGGCTCTGGCCGGGCTCACCAGCGTGCTGCTCGTCAACCTCTACGCTCAAAGCCGGATCTTCTTCGCCATGGCCAGGGATGGGCTGCTCCCGAGCCTCTTCGCCAACACGGGGCGAGGTCAGACGCCCCGCTGGGCGGTGCTGTTGACGGGCGCCGGGGTGGCCGTGCTGGGGGCGCTTCTGCCCGTGAGGGTGGTGGCCGAGCTGGCCAATATCGGTACCCTGGCTGCGTTCATCATCGTCTCCGTCGGGGTCATCGTGCTACGGCGGGTCCACCCCGAGTGGGATAGGCCGTTCCGCGTGCCTTGGGTGCCGTGGCTACCGGCCCTGACCGCTCTCGCCTCCTTCTACCTGGCTCTACAGCTTCCCCGGCTGACGTGGATGCGCTTTGCTGCCTGGCTCGCCATGGGCCTCATCCTCTATGCCACCTACGGGCGACACCGGTCGCGCCTCGCTGCCGGCTAACGTACGGCATCGACGGGCCGCCGATGAGCCTGCGCGACGTCTACGACGCGGACATCCTGTTCATCATCGGCTTCAACGCGGCCGAGACGCTCCCCCGGGTGGGGGGGCAGACGTCGCGCTGACCAACGCCCTGGCTGACGTCATCATCTACGAACTGGAAGGGGTCGATCAGCGCTACAGCGGCGACGTCGAGCGGTGGCTAGAGGACATCCAAGAGGGCGCAGTCCGGCCCGTGCACGTGGACGCCGACGTCATCCAGCGATACGCCTACGTCTTCAAGGGCGATTACGGTGCCCTCAGCAGGCTTGCGAATGAGGCCCGCGTATCTTCACGGAGATAACGGAGATATCCGTAGGTCCAGGTCCGGGCGGGTTGAGAGCCTACGCCCGCTTTCTCGCCAGGTTCAAGCCGGAAAACGTTGCCTCACGAGCCGGCATTTCGCCAGAGAAGATCCGGGAGCTGGCCCGGCTTTATACCACTTGCGCGGACGCCATCGGTCCATGTACCTCCTCAGGGCCCGGTCCTCTTCTGGCGGGCTACGAGGCCGGGCTCATGCCGGTCTACTCGAACAGAGCGCTGACCGACTCGCCCGTGCTGATACGCCGGATAGTCTCGGCGAGCAGGGGCGCCACGGACAGCACGGTCAGGGCGTTCCACCGCTTGGAGGGCGGGACGGGGACCGTATCGGTCACCACCAACTCACGAATGGGGGCCTTGGACACGCGTTCGGCCGCGAGGCCGGAGAGAACGGCGTGGGTGCATGCGGCGTAGACTTCTGCAGCACCGCGCTCCAGGACGAGCTCCGTAGCCTCGAGCAAGGTCGTACCCTGATCGACCTCTTCGTCGAAGAGAATGACCGGCCGGCCCCGCACGTCCCCCACCACTGCTGTCGCCCGCACGCCGGACGTCGCCGGCAGCCGTCGCTTGTCCACGAAGGCTACCGGGACCCCGAGGCGCTCGGCAAAGCGCTGCGCTCTCTTGACCGCACCTGGGTCCGGAGCGACCACCACCGCGTCGGTCAGGTGTTTGCTGCGAAAGTAGCGAGCCAGCACAGGCTGGGCGGTGAGGTGGTCGACCGGTATCGTGAAGAAGCCCTGGATCTGGTCGGCCGTCAGGTCGATGGTGACGACCCGGTCGGCCCCGGCGGTCACCAGCAGATCGGCGACCAGCCGCGCGGTGATGGGTACCCGTGGCTGGTCTTTCTTGTCGGAACGGACGTACGGGTAGTACGGGAGTACCGCGGTGATGCGTCCGGCCGAGGCGCGGCGCAGGGCGTCGAGCATGATCAGAAGCTCGACCAGAGCTTCATCGACGGGGGGGACCGATGTCTGGACGACGAACACGTCGGCCTCCCGAACGTTTTCGAGGATCCGAACGAACGTGTTGTCATTGCTGAATTTGAAGATGTCAGCGCGGCCCGCGTGAACGCCCAGATGCTGGCAGATCGCGACCGTGAGCTCCTGCGTGGCACGTCCCCCGAAGATCTTCACGTCGATCCCTCCCGTCCGTCGGCGGTAGCGGAGCCCGGCCAGGACGAACCCCTCTGGGAGACCTCTTGCGAGAATGCAGAACTCCGTTAACAAGATGGTAACAGGAATCAGGTGGCGGCTGGAAGTACACCCATCGCGTGACGGGGCCGGTGAGGGCCTGCGGAGTCAAACAGCGACGGACGAGGCGTTGCGACTATCCACCCCAGGCGGCCGCCACGTTGATGGCCATCATGTTCGTTTCGCTGCTCCTGGTCGTGCTCTGGCCGCACTTGCCCGAGCCAGCCTCGGGCACGGTGTGGCTGGCCAGGGGTGCGGTGTTCTCCTAACACCGTCACCGTCGGAGAGCCGCCACAGGACATCGGTTCTCTCCTGGAGTTCTTTTCCGGCGGGCTTGCCTTCCTGGTTGCGGTCGGGCTTGCCTTCCGGTTCGGGCGGAAGTTCGGGTTCGGCAGAACGTCGCGCTGGGTGCCCGTGCTGACAGGCCTGGCCGCGGTGCTGGCCGTCGGGGTGCTGTGGTGGTTCACCCATCCCATCGACCAGAGCCAACCCGGTGCGCCCGGGTGCATCCCCGGAAACGTCCTGTATAACCTCTTTCATCAGCCCTGTCCATAACGAAGGAGATCAGCTCAAGACCATGCCTTCCAGCCTCGACCTCCGCCGGGCAGCGATCTTCGGGGCGAGCGGGCCCACGGGGCGCTACATCGGGGAAGAGCTCAGCCGGCGCGGGATCCCGTTCCGGGTGGTAGCCCGGCGACGGGAGGTTCTCGCGAGCGTGTTTGGAGAGATGCCCGGCGCGGAGGTGTACCCGGCGGACCTCGCCGACGCGCAGGCCGCCGTGCCTCCACCCGCCGCTGGCCAGAAACGCCGTGGCCGCCGCCGCTGCCGCAGGCGCCCGAGCCGTGCTGATCACCAACGTGTACAGCTACGGCCCGCCCCGCACCCGGCCGGTCGGGGAAGACCATCCCCGGGAGCCGCAAGCTTTCAAGGGGCGGATGCGCAAGGAGCAGGAAGATGTCTTCTTCGAGGCCCACCGCCAGGGGCGGGTACGCACACTGGTGGCCCGCCTGCCCGACTTCTACGGCCCGTGGGCGGACAATTCCTTCGGCAACATCAGCCTGCGGGCGGCCGTGTCAGGCCGGGCCGCCGTCTGGCTGGGGCCGCTGGATGTGCCGCACGAGTTCGTGTACGTGCCGGATGCGGCACGGGCCATCGTCGAACTGGCGCTGCACGACGACGCTTACGGCCAGGCGTGGAACGTCCCCGGCCCCGGCCCCATCAGCGGCCGGGAGTGGCTGACCCTGGCCTACGAACGAGCCGGCCACCGTCCCCGCTGGCGAAGGGTGGGGCGGACCGGCCTACGGCTGGCGGGTCTGTTCGTGCCCTTGCTGCGAGAGTTGGTCGAACTCTCCTACCTCTACGAGACCCCGCCGATCCTGGATGGTGCCAAGCTACGGGCTCGCCTGCCGGCGTGGCAGCCGACGCCCTACGCCGAGGGCATCCGGCAGACAGTGGAGTGGATGCGGAGCCATCCCTCGTCGGAGGCGTGAGCGACTCCCGGCGCGTTTCGTTGCGAGAGCCGCCGGGGCTTAACCGCGCGGTAACCCGGCAGACGCACCCGGGTAACGGGTCCGCAACGTGGCGGTCAAGTACGACCCGGATGCTTGTCCCGGAGTCGGCCGACTCGCTTCGCCGCTTCCCGGGCGTTTGAGGCAAATGATCGAATGCCAGACGAAACGGGGGAATCTGTCGCATGTCGAGCACGGTCATGCAGAGAAGCCGCGGCCGGGTCTTGCTGTTGGCGGCCGCGCTCGTCGCCCTCGCTGCCGTGGCGTCACCCCTGAGCCAGGCGGCCCCGGCAGCTCCGGAAGTGGTCGTGTTGCCCATCGACCGGGCACAGTTCCTGGCCGGCCAGCGGTTCGACCTGCGGGTGGAGGTGCTCAACGCTCCGAGCCCCGTCCAGACCCTCTCCGTGCTGATCAACGGCCAGCCGCTCTCGTCGGTTTTCCCGGGTAAGAAGGTCGAGGAGGTGCGAAGCGGCCTCCAGGCTCCCCTCAGCGCGCTCGTCACCGTGCGGGACGTCACCCTGGCTCCGGAGGGCACGTACACGGTGAGCGCCGTGGCGGCCGGCAGCGGCTGGCTCGCGCAGAAGGCGGCCTCCTGGCAGGTCGTGCGCCCGGTCGCCGAGGGGCCCCGGGCCAAGAACGTGATCCTCTTCATCGGTGATGGCTTCTCCCTTCCGGTGCGCACGGCTGCCCGCATCCTCTCCAAGGGCCTCACGGAGGGCAAGTACCGTGGGTGGCTCGAGATGGACCAGCTCGAGTACCATGGGTTCGTCACCACGTCGGGCATGGACGCCCTGGCCACCGACTCGGCCAACTCCGCGTCGGCGTACGCGACCGGCCACAAGAGCGCGGTGAACGCCATGGGGGTCTACCCCGATCACACCCCCGATCCCCAGGACGACCCCAGGGTGGAGAACATTGCCGAGCTCGCCAAGCGGGTGCGCGGCATGGCGGTCGGACTTGTCACGACGGCTGATATCACCGACGCCACGCCGGGCGCGTTCGTCGCTCACACCCGGCGCCGGTCCGAGTACTTGACCATCCTGGATCAGATGGAAGCGCTGGAGCCGGACGTCATCATGGGCGGTGGCTCGTCCCGGTTCTTGCCGAAGAGCACCCCCGGTTCCCGGCGCAACGACAACCGCGACGTCATCGCCGAATTCGAGCAGCGGGGCTACGCCTTCGTGGACAGCGCCGCGGCCCTCGCGCAGGTGGGCACGCCGAAGAAGCTCCTGGGCCTGTTCCATCTCGACAACATGGACGTCTACCTCGACCGGGGCCTGCTCAAGAACCCGCAGGTACTGAAGAACTTCACCGACCAGCCCAACCTGATGCAGATGACGGCCAAGGCCATCGAGATCCTGTCGCAAAACCCCAACGGGTTTTTCCTGATGGTGGAGGGCGCCTCCATCGACAAGCAGCTGCACCCCCTGGACTGGGAGCGGGGCGTCTACGACGCCATCGAGATGGATCAGGCGGTGGGCGTCGCCAGGCGGTTTGCCGCCGAGCGTGGTGACACCCTCATCATCGTGACGGCGGACCACAGCCACAGCATGAGCATCACCGGCACCTACCACGAGCTGGACGGGAAGACAGGCCGGGACGCGGTGCGGGTGTACCAGGAGGCCATCTACCCGACCTTCGAGGACAAGGACAAGGACGGCTTCCCCGACGACCCGTGCCCCTCGGTGACGCTGGCGGTGGGCTTCGCCAACCATCCCGACTACAAGGACGATTTCAAGTGCAACCCGGTGCCTTCCAGCCCGACCGTGAGCCAGGGCAATCGCTGGGTGCCCAACCCGCAGCGGGACCCCGACGGCGTGCTGCTCACGGGTAACTTGCCGTACAGCGAACCTCAGGAGGTCCACACCGTCGAGGACGTGCCGGTGTCGGCCGGCGGGCCGGGTGCGCGCTACTTCGGCCGGGTGATGGACAACACGGACGTGTTCTTCGCCATGGTGCAAGCTCTGGGGCTCGATCCTCTCCTGTCGGCAGCCAAGCGCTAGGGCGCGTGCCCCGAGGGGCCGACCGAGCCAGAGCGCGGACTCGGGCATCCGGCGGAAGCGACGCTCGCTGGGCGAGGTTGTGCGTGCCGCCGGGTGCCCGCGAGCACGGGTGAGGGATGCACGGCATGTGCGGACAGAGTCGTGACGGCGCACCTGCCGGACCGTACGGGAGGCAAGGTTCGATGGCCTGGGCGCGACGGGCGGAAGCGGTGCATACGCGGGCGGGGCCGGCACGGGCAACACGGCGCAAGGCCCGAGCCCGGGTAGGGTGGGCGGCGGTGCTCGCCTTGCTCGCGTGCGCGGTGGCGGCGGGCTTGCCGGCGGCGGGCGAACCCGTACCCGGCGCACGTGCGGCAGCCGTAGAGCTGAAGTTCTCGGAGCTGTACGCAGGACAAAGCGTGCGGGGGCTCGTCTTTTCGGACAAGGTGAAGCGCCTGGCCGGCCAGACGGTCACCATGGTCGGCTACATGGCGCCGCCCGTGAAGCCCAAGTTCACGTTCTTCGTGCTGACGCGCGTGCCGCTCACCGTCTGCCCCTTCTGTTCCAGCGATGCCGACTGGCCCGCCGACATCGTGCTCGTGCTGCTTCCCAAGGGGCAGGAGACGTTACCGACCTCGTCGGCCCTGCGCGTGACGGGGCGGCTCGAGGTCGGCAGCCATACCGACCCCGAGACCGGCTTCGTGAGCCAGGTGCGGATCCTCGCCGATCGAATCGAGGGCTTGTGAGATGGACATCGTGCGCATCCAGGGCCTCGTGAAACGTTACCCTGTGCCCGGCGCCGGCCGAAACGGCGTGAGCGCCTCGGGGATCACCGTGCTCGAGCTCTCTCACTTGTCCGTGGGGCCGCGCACGGAACTCGTGGTGGCGGGTCCGAGCGGCTCCGGGAAGACCACGCTGCTCAACATCCTCGCCGGGCTCGTGCGCCCGAGCGAGGGGAGGGTGGAGCTGCTCGGCCAGGACCTGTTCGCCCTGCCGGAGGGGCGCCGGGACGCGTTTCGGGCACGCCACGTCGGGTACGTCTTTCAGACGTTCAACCTCATCGGCTCGCTGTCGGCCCTCGACAACGTGCTGCTGGCGATGGCCGTCGCGGGCTGCGTACCGAAGCGGGAACGGGGGCGGCGCGCCTCGGGGTTGCTGGAGCAAGTGGGCATGCACCACCGGCTGCGCCACCGCCCGGCGCAGCTCTCCGTGGGCGAGCAGCAGCGGGTGGCCGTGGCACGGGCGCTGGCAAACCGGCCCGAGCTCGTGCTCGCCGACGAGCCCACGGCCAACCTCGACCGCAGGAGCGCCGGGGCCGTGCTACGGGTGTTGCGGGACGCGGTAGCGGCCGAGGGAGCGACGCTCATCATGGCCACCCACGATCCGCGAATCATCGAGTCGGCGCAAGAGGTGCTCTCCCTCGACGCCCCTGCCGGAGCTCCGGTACAAACGGCTCCCTCCGGCACGTCGCCGGCCGGTGAGAGGGCGGTGAGCCCGGCGTCATGACCTGGATACGTCTTGGGTGGAAAAACGTGTGGGCACGGCCGGTGCAAGCGATGCTGACGGCGGCCGTGGTCGCCCTGGCCGTGGCGCTGGGGGTATCCGTGTACCTCGTGGCGGACGCGAGCCGCCGGGCGATGCAGCAGGCTGCGCTGCCCTTCGACGTGGTGGTGGGAGACCGTGGCAGCGCCATGCAGCTCGCCTTCAACGCGGTCTTCCTGCAGGACGTTCCCATCGGCAACGTGCCGTACGAGCTCTATGCGCGCCTGCGAGAGGATCCCCGGGTCGCATGGGCCCTGCCGCTGGCGCTCGGCGACAACTACCGCGGCTTTCGAGTGGTGGGCACCACGGCGGAGGCCTTCGAGCGGCTGCGGCGTGACGGGACCCCGGACGGGCCACCGCTGCTTTCCGTGCAAGAAGGGCGAACGTTCGGTGCGCCCTTCGAGGCCGTGGTGGGGGCCGACGTGGCCCGGGCGCTGGGCATCCGGGTGGGCGATACGTTCCAGGCAGCGCACGGCGTCACGGCGGCCATCGAGCCCGAGGTGCACGCGGACGTCTACCACGTGGTCGGCGTGCTCGCTTGGTCCGGGCACCCGTACGATCGGGGCATCTTCGTGGACATCCGCTCGGTGTGGGAGGTGCACCACGAACACGGCGCCGGGGAGCAAGGCGGGGCGGGGCACGGGGCCCCCGGCGCGCCGGGGGCTGAGCCGCCGGCGTCCGCGGCGTCGGCACCCGAGCCGCCCGGTGACGTCACCATCGTGCTGGTGCGCCCGACCAACCTCATGGCGGCCTACCAGATCTATCAGGAGCTCAACAACGGCGATGTGGCCCAGGCGGTCTTCCCGGGGCAGGTGCTGGGGCAGATATTCCAGCTGCTGGGCACCGGCCAGGAGGTGCTCTCCGGGGTGGCCCTCAGCACCATCGTGATGGCAGGGATCACGGTGCTGCTCTCGCTCTCGTGGGCCACGCTCGCCCGCGAGAGGGACGTGGCCGTGCTGCGAGCCGTGGGTGCTCACCGGCTTGCCATCCTGGCGGTGACGCTCGTCGAGTCGCTCGTCATCACGCTCCTGGGCGCCGCCGCAGGAGTCGGCGCAGGATACGGGGTCGCCGCGTTGCTGGCGCGCAGCGTACGGGCGCAGACGGCCATCGCAGCCTCTCTGGGCTGGCACCCCGGTGCTGGCTGGATGGCGCTCGCCGCCGTAGGCATCGGGCTTCTCGCGAGCTTGTGGCCCGCGCTTGCCACCTATCGCCGCAGCGCCGGCGAGGTGCTCGCCCGTGCCATGGGGAACTGAGCCGGCGCGAGTGCCCCCACGACGCCTGCTCGCTCTCCTCGTCCTGGCGGTCGCGGCGGCAGGGGGTACGCTGCTCGTGACCAGGCTTTCCCCCCGGGCTTCCCCGGAGCCGGCGAAACCGGCGGAGCCGCCTCCCTCGGTGGCCGAAGCGCCCTGGACGGCACCCGACGCCGAGGGGGACATCGTATGGCCGCCCGAGCAGGCCGGGCGGCGTTTCCGCCTGAGCGCGCTGCGCGGCCGCACCGTGGTGCTCAACTTCTGGGCGAGCTGGTGCGGCCCGTGCCGAGAAGAGCTGCCACTGCTCGACCGGTACGCCGCCCGACAGGGTGTGGGACGGGGTGACCCGGATGCGCCTGGGGCGGACCGCCAGGCGGGGCCTGTCGTCGTAGCGGTCAATCTGGCGGAGAGCGCCGAGACGGTGCGGCGCGCTGCCCGATCCTTCGGCCTCCGGTACCTCCCCCTCGTCCTCGACCCGCGTGGAGAGGTGGCTGACGCTTACCACGTGTGGAGCCTGCCCACCACGTTCGTGATCGACCCTGCGGGCACCGTCGCCGCCCGCTGGGTCGGGGCCGTCGATGAGGAGAGGCTGTCGGCCCTGCACTGAAGGTGTCGGTCGACCACGCGTCAGCCTCCGGAAAGCCCCGGCGGCGATTGCGTGGACAAGAACGCGGTCAGCGCCAGCACGGCAAGCAGCAACGCGGCTTCCACCCGTACCGAGCGCCGCAGCCGCCAGAGCGCGGCCGGCACGGCCGCAGGACCGTCGGGCTCCGTGGCCGCGCCTGCCAAGGGTAGCAGGCGCCAGCGGTTGATGGCGGCCGCTGCCGCGACGAGCACCACGACGAGGACTTTGAGTCCGAGCCACCGGCCGTACCCGGATCCCAGCAGGTCTCCCCGGCGGCCCGTCAACGCTGCTCCCAGGTAGATCCCCGCGATGACGAGCACCGGGAAGACCACGCCGGCCATGGCCGAAAGCCTCCGAACCGGCTCGACCATGCGGCTGGCATCGAACGGTCGCTCACGTTCGCTCCCCGGCTTCGCCTCCGGTCCGCGCTTCCATCCGGGGAACCAGGCAAGAGCCAGCAACGTGCCACCCCACGTGCTGACGCCCGCCAGATGCGCTGCGTGCGCCAGCATGAGGTCGAGCCGCGCGCTCGGGTGCCCGGTGAGACCGACGGTGACGATCAGCACCAGGGCGAGGCAGACCCAGGCGACCTGTCGAAGGGGGCGGGAGGGAAGCCGGGTGATCCCCAGACCTGCGAGCATCGCCAGGACGACAAGCCGGGCGGCCAGGACGGTTCCCTGCCGGGTGCGCGTCAGGTAGACGGGGAGGAGTGCCAGCAGGCCGTAGCCGAGCTGGTGCGCCACCTGCACGGGCACGAGGAACGTCGCCACCCCGATGGCAGCTGCCCCGGTGCCGGCGAGCAGGCGAGGGTACCCGGGTACCCGTCGCGTGATTTCGGGGGCGACCCACCCGGCGAGGAGACCACTCCCGACCAGGCTCGCCAACCCCACGTAGAGCAAACCCCGTGTGGCCAGGACGAGCAAGATTCCCGCAACGCGGTCAGCGTGCATATACGAAAACGACGAAGCCCTGCGTGGGATGGGTGTCGATCGAGAGCACCCGCCACATCACGACATAGGCACCGGGCTTCAGGCCGGGCTTGAGGCGGATCGTGACGCTGGCCGTCGGAGTCGCCTTGGTACCCAGCCCCGCGTCGGCCCGTTGGGCCTCGTCGCCCTTTCGGGAGAGGACCTTGGAGACCAGCTCGGCGGCCATGCCGTTCAGCCGCTCCAGGTCGGCCAGCGCGTCCGGAGGGGCCGGCACCGGGTACACCTTGAATACCGATAGAGCGGTCTCCACCGGTTCGGTGAAGGTCAACTCGACGGCCTGGGGCATCTCCTCGAGCCGGGCCCCGTCGGCGGGCTTCGAGCTCTTCAGGGCGCTGTGCGCGCCCGCCAGGACAGCCATGCCCAACACCACCGCGAACGTGACCACGAAACGGGCGATCACGATGCCGGCTGCCCGGCGGGTCCCTGGCGCTCCATCGACAGGCATGTCACGTCTCCTTTCCTGCGTGACTCACGTGGTTGAGAGCCATCTCGGCCCGTACCCACTCCACCGCCTGCTCCAGCGGCAGGACGCGCCCGCCGAAGCCCTGGCAGAATCGTTGGGCGTCGTCGCGTCGCCCGAACGGCAGCACCGCCGGCGCGCAGCAGACCACCAGGTCGGGCCCGGCCACGTAATAGGCGGTTCGGGCGCTGATGGTGTGGCCGAACAGGAAATCCGATGCCATGGCCGTACGCGCCCGGTCGCCGAGCATGAGCAGCCCGCAATGGGCACAACAGGCGAGGGACAGGGGAGCCCCCTCCCTGTGCACGACGAACGTGTTACGTCCCCCGACGGGCTTGCCGCAGACACTGCACCGGTCGGCGGAGGAAGGGGCTGCGGCGGGCGCCTGCCTGCCCGCCGACGCCGGCTGCCACCGGGCCGATGCGATGGCGCCACCCCGCACTTTCCGTGCATACCCCTGCCGTACCAGCTCGTCGATGTCGCGGTGGAGCGTCATGGCGGACACGCCCAGCTGCCGGGACAGGGCAGCGACGTGGATGGCGCCCCGCTCTGCGAGCTCCTGGAGCAGCCGGGTGCGCCGTTCGACGGGTAACATTCTCGCCTCTTCCATCGGCTAGAACCCCGCTCTCGAACGCCCTACCCCTGCTGCGCCGCCGCCGGGAAGCGCAGCTCCGAAAGTGGCCGGACCTCGTGGCTCGAGAACGTCTCGTCGATCGCCTGGCTGCCCACGTATCCGAAGACCCGGATGCGGTAGACGCCGGGCTGGGTGAGCAGCCAGTCGGCGGTGTAGCGGCCGGGTTGACCGAACTGGGCCCGTAGCGCGTATGAACGCTGCTGCCCGTCCGGGGCCGTCAGCTCGACCCTGAGGCTCTTCTCCAGCCCCTCGACCGGGCTGTCGTCGCTGGTCCTCTTCACGATGAGGTCCAGCCCGTTGCGCTCGTCCGTGTAGGGCGGTTCCACCCGCATGCCCACCGAGATCCGGTAGCCCCCCACCACCTTGGTCTCGTGGGCTGCCGCAGTGGCCCCGAGCAACGCCGCGACCAGGGTCACTGTGAGGGCGGGAACGACAAAGGCTCGTCTCGACACGAGTTCAGCTCCTTTCCGCCCGGCCCGTCACGCCGGTCGAGGTTGGGACGCTGATGCTCTTCGTCACGGAAGCTAACGTTTCCTCCGTGGTAACACACCTTATCTGATGCCGAGGATTCGCCGTCCTGGCGCTCGGGCGTGCCGTTGGGGCATCGCCGGCCCGTGGGGATCCTTCGTCGACGGCCAAATGGCCGGGCGTGATGTACTGGGAGATAACGCGATGTGAAGCAAGGGCCATCCCAACGGCCGAGCCCGCGTCCCTCCCGTCGTCGGGCTGCGCACCCCGCCAGGTGCATCAGGAGCCGCCGGCGCCTGGGTGGCCGGCCGCACGCGGCCCGCGGGGTACGAACCCACACGCTGCCGGGCAGGAATCCTCCGGCAAGGCTCGTACACTGCTTGCCGCTGTCAAGAGGGGCGGAACGCTGACCTGACGGAGGTGGGAGGGTGAAACCCGTGCTCGTACGGAGGTCCCGGGGAGCGGACTACGGCATCGACGCCCCTTACGTGGTGCGCAACTTGACGGCGATGGGAGTAGGTTTGTTCGTCCTCGCTCTCGCCGCTCTGTCCCTGCGGGGTGCCCTGCGCCCGGTTGGGCAGGCGGTGGGAAGGGCGTTGCTCGCAAGCTTCGCCATCGGTGTCGTTGAGGGCGCCTACATGGTGTGGAGCAGCAAGGTCGGCAAGTTGATGGAATCGGGCAATAGCCCGCAAGCCACATGGGCCAACGCCAGGGCGGAAGGCGTGGCGGGTCGGATCCAGCTGGTGACCGGCGACGTTCGCCGCCTTCCGTTTCGCGACGAGAAGTTCGACGCCGTTGTCTCCAGCCTGGTCCTGCACAACCTGGGCGGCGCGGAAGAACGCCGGCGTGCACTGGGCCAAATCATGCAGGCCCTGAAACCCGGCGGTCGTTTCGCCATCCTGGATTTCCAGCACGTGAAGGAGTACGCAAAGGTCCTTCGCGAGCTCGGCGCCCTGGACGTACACGTTACCGGCCTGCGTTTCCTCATGTTCCCTCCGGTACGGGTCGTGGCCGGGCGCAAGCCCGCGCAGGCGTGTACCCGCCCGCTTCCGTGACGACCACCCGGAGGTGATACCCGTGAACGGCGTCTCCCTGCTGCTCCGGCTCCCGGCCGGCATCCAACGGGCCCTCTTCGAGCTGGCCCTCCGCACCGCCGGGCTGGGCCGGTTGCCCCACCTGGGTATGCTCGTGCGCTACTTCCGGCTCCTGGGTGCCGACGAGGGGGAATTCTTGCGCACGGTCTCCCGCATCCGATCCTGGAGCGCCTGGCCCGAGCGGTGGAGGGAAACGGCGGGGCAGGCGCTCGAGGAGGCCCGGGCGCAAGAAGCGGCCGGTCACCCGGTGACCGCCCGGGATCGCTACCGCCAGGCGGCGCTCTATTTCGCCCTGGCCAACTGGCGGACATGGGACGCCCGGGAGCGGGCCCGTACGTACGAGCAGCTTCTGGCCGCCTACGGGGGCTTCGCTCGCCTTGTGGACCCGCCGGCCCGGAGCGTCGACATCCCGTTTGCACCGGCACCGCTACCGGGCTACCTGCGGCTTCCGCGGGGCCCGGGCCCCCATCCCGTGGTCGTCGTCGTGCAGGGGATGGACACGGTCAAGGAAGTCTGCCCGGTCCTGGTCGAGCAGCCGCTTCTCGAGCGCGGGCTTGCCACGCTCACGGTGGACCAGCCGGGCACGGGTGAAGCGCAACTGCGGGGCGTCCTGTTCGTCGGCCCCGAGATGCTGGCCGGAGCCGCCCGGGCCATCGCCGACTTCGTGGCCTCCTGTCCCGAGCTCGACGCGGCCCGGCTGGGCATCATCGGGTTCAGCTGGGGCGGGTTTGTCGCCCCGTACATGGCAGCCGCGGAGCCCCGGGTGCGCGCGGGTGCGATCCTGAGCGCTCTCTGGGAGTTTCCCGAGCCGGAACGGGCGGTACGGACGCCCTTCTACGGGCCCAGCCTGAGGTTGATGACCGGCATCGAGGAGCCCACCGAGCTCGTGGCGCTGCTGCGGCGGGTGCGCCTGGAGCCGGTCGCCGCCCGCATCCGGTGCCCCCTTTGCATCGTGCACGGCGAGCAAGACGCCATCGTCCCGGTCGAGTTCGCCCGCCGCCTGTACGACGCCGTCTCCGGCCCTCGCCTCTTGCACATCATCCCGGGGGCCGACCATGCGGCCAGCCTGCACCTCACCCATCTCGCCTTGCTCGGCGACTGGCTCGCCGACCACCTGCGGGCCGAGAAGGACACCCGTACCCACCGGTCTACTGCCTGCCCGGGGCGGTTCCCACCAGCGGGCACCCGGCCTCGGCCAGCGTATCGCGCAGGCGATGGGCGGACGCCACGGGCACGACGGAGTCCTGCGCGCCCTGGAAGATGAGCGTAGGCGGGCTATCCGGGCTCACATGGTGGATGGGCGAAGCCAGGTTGTACATCTCGGGCACCTCGTCCGGCATCCCGCCCAAGAGTTCCCCTTCTCGGGGTTGACTCCGTAGCTCGCCGCCTGGCTCTTCACCCAGGCGACTGCCCGCCTGGCGTCGCTCACCATGCCGGGCACGTCGGCCTCGGGGCATGGCCGGTAGGCCACGTCCAACGCGGCTCGGGCACGGCGGGCACCTGCCACGTCCACCGGCGCCGGAGCACCCGCCGCTCGGGCTCCGCCGGTATCCGGAGCTTCCACTCGGGGCCGAAGGCCCGCCCAACGGGCACCCCAGAAGTCGCTCATGACCAGGTACCCGCCCCGCAGCTCTAGCGCCAGGGGTTCGAAGAGGACCCACCGGAGCCCTTGATGCGCAGTTCCTCCGGCCCCCGCTCGGCCGCCACGTCGAGGATGGCCTGCAGCACCGACCGCTGGCGCTCGGGGTCCAGCCGACGGAACGTACGCCGTACGAGCCCACGGCGCTCAAGTTGCAGGATATGGTCGTAATCGGGCGCTACGACGCGGCCCGCCGGGCCCGGCTCCACGCAGGCGGGTAATCCCTGGCCCACGCCCCGCAGGCGTGACAGGCGGTTCGTCGAGCAAGTCGGCGAAGGCGAACCCGTCGCGCTCCACCACGGCGCCCCGCCGAAAGGCCACGGGCTGTGCGAACACCGGCCCGTCGTAGACGCAGGTGTGGAATTCGCCCTTCTCCCCGCACGGGTCGACCCCGGCAGGCAGCGCCGCCAGGAATGCCTCATCGAACTCCCGTCCTGCCCATGACGCGTCCAGACGGGCGAGGTCGACGCACACCACCACCGCCCGGAATCCGGCCCGTAGGAACTCTCGAGCTACGGCCCCTGTATCGCGCCCCCACAGCGGAAACCGGGCCTCCATCCCGGCCCGGGCCAGCTGGCGCTCCCGGTATGCGCGGACATCGGCCAGGAAGATGTCGCCGAAGGCCACCGACCGGATGCCCCGAGCCTTCAGGTGCTCCAGGGCCTCCGCCATCCGGGCTTCGTAGACGGCGTTGGTGCACCGGGGCGGGATCGGCACCTCGAGCACCGGTACACCCACAGCCCGAGCCTGCGCCCGGAGGAGGCTCCGGCGCACCCCGTGCATGCTCACCCGTTCATGAGTCTCCGTAACCGTCGTCAGCAGCAAACTGGCTCCGCCCAAAACGTACAGCGCCATCGCGCTGTCCTTCCCGCCGCTCCACGCGAGGGCAGGTCCGGGTTCGCCAGAGGACGGCCAGATGGGGGTCTTTCGGGATGCTGAGAGTCTGTTCACGGCCGCTTGCTCACCCCCGGCAGGATGACCGCTCCCGGGCCGGACGTCAACAGCGCCGCGGGAGGCCTCTGGCTTTGCCGTCTCCAAGGAGCCGCCACTCACCTCCACACACTCGGGAATGGACATGCCGGAGGTCAAGAGCGAGATGCAGACGACCGGAGCACCGCGAACCACGGACCGGGGGGAGGACGAGACCATACCACCCCGGACCGGCGTGACGGCCCAGGTCGATTACTACGCGCTCACATCGGCACGGTGGGGCGATTTCGAGCGGCTCATGGGTGCCAGGTTGACCGACGGCCTGGTCGCCTGCGTCGTGCCGCTAAAATCGGGCACGTGGGGCGTCGCCCTGTGGCGGCAGGCCGGCTCCGACCTCCGGTCGGTGGTGGCGGTGAAACATTGCGTCGTCCGGGACGGCCGCATCCCCGAGCATGACCTCACCGAGGGCGACTCAGCGTTGGCGGAACTGGCTGAGAGCGGGAGGGCCGGTTACACGGGGCCTGTGGTACGCTGGACGACATGACCTCTGCAGCAGCCGGCGCTCGATGGCTGTCGTATGGCCCCTAGCCTCACACTCCCCGCAGCAGGGGAGGGCCCAAGAGCTTCCGGAGCATGGCCTCCCGGGCCTGGTGTTCCACGGTGTCGTCCAGTGGCGGGAGCCGGATGCCTTGTCCGTACCGGCGGTCGACGGCTGCCTGGAGCAGCCAGTCGGCCAGGGTAGGGTTTTTCGGCAGCAGGCTTCCGTGCAGGTAGGTGCCGATGGCGTTGCGGTAGCGCGCCCCCTCGGTGCCGTCGGAGCCGTTGTTGCCGTACCCGTAAAGTACCCGCCCGAGCGGCCGGGCTCGCGCGCCCAGGGTCGTGCGTCCCGAGTGGTTTTCGAACCCAACCAACAGGGGCCTGGCGTCGCCCAGCTCGGCGCGGACCGCCACGTTGCCGATCATGCGGCGGCCACCCGCCTCCGTCCACGCGTCGAACAGCCCCAGCCCCTTCATCTCGGTGCCTTCCGCCGTTCGGTAGAAATGGCCCATCAGCTGGTAGCCTCCGCAGATGGCGAGCACGGGGCAGCCGGCCTCGACGGCCTCGATCAGCGACGGGCCCTTGCTGCGGCGAAAGTCCTCGGCGACGGCCTGCTGGGCCCTGTCCTGCCCTCCGGCCACCAGCACCAGGTCGAAGTGCGTCGCATCTACCGGCGTGCCCACGGAGGCCTCGGTGACCGTGGTCGGTAGGCCCCGCCAGCGGGCGCGTTGCACGAGCGCGGTCAGGTTGCCCCGGTCCCCGTACACGTTGAGGAAGTCGGGGTACAAGAAGAGGATGCGAAGGGGCGGGAGGTCGCGCGGGAGATGGATCCCGTTGCCGTCAACCGGCGGTGACGGGGGCCGGGCGTGGGAGCCCACTGCTGACCAGCACCTTTCGGGCTGAGAGCATCGCCGTGTACGTGGCCAGGATCCAGACGGGCTCGTCCGAGGTCGCCCGCTCCA
The DNA here is from genome assembly GCF_035593305.1 of Limnochorda sp. L945t. Taxonomy (GTDB): domain Bacteria; phylum Bacillota; class Limnochordia; order Limnochordales; family Geochordaceae; genus Carboxydichorda; species Carboxydichorda subterranea. Next base: position 771,392 of record NZ_CP141615.1, read on the forward strand.
GGCATTGCCGGATGGCCTCCCCCAGGCGAGTCTCGATGACGAGCCGAGGCACCTCGACCCCGGCGTACTTCAGGCGCACCGCCATGTCGGCCGCCCGCCGGCCCGTGCAGATGACCGGGATGCCGGCCGGAAGGCGCGGGACGAGCCGCCCTTCGAAGTCGACGTCCCAGATCCAGGAGACGTCCCGCCCGTCGGCCGCCAGGTCGTTGAGCGCGATCGCCACGCAGCGCCACGGGCGCAAGGGGGCGACGGTGGCCAGCACCTGGTCGAAGCTCGTGGGGTTCTTGACCAGGCTCAAGACCACCCGGCGGCCGCGCACCCATACCTCCTCGGTGCGGCCGAACGGGACGGTGGCCTCTTCGAGCCCCTGCGCGATCTCGTCGGGCCCGAACTCGAGGGCAAGAGCGGCGCTCGCGGCAGCCAGGGCGTTGTAGACGTTGTGGATACCCGGCAGGCGCAAGCGCAGCTGCAGCTGGCCGGTGGAAGTCGAGACACCCACGACGGCAGCTCCGTCTTCACCGAACTGCTCGACGTCGCCCTGGACCTGGGGAAGGGGTCGCCGGTGACCGCAGTTGGGGCAGGCGTAATGCCCCAGCTGCGCGTAGAAAAGCCGCTCGTACCGGTAAGGCGTGCCGCAGCGCACGCACTGGGTCCCGTCCGCCGACAGGGGCGGCCTGGCTCCGCTCGGACCCGCAGGTGCCGGGAGCTCCGGCGCCCGCTGCACGCCGAAGTAGGTGACGCGCTGGCCGGCGGAGGCGGCCTCTTCCCCGAGCCACACGCTCAACGGGTCGTCCGCGCAGATGAACCAGTGCACTGCCTCTCCCGCGCGGGCGATGCCCTCGCGTACCCGGCGCACCGTCCCGTCGACCTCTCCGTACCGGTCCAGCTGGTCCCGGAAGAAGTTGGTCACGATCACCGCTCTGGGACGCAGGGCGCCGACCACCGACGGAAAGGCCCCCTCATCGACCTCCAGCACCGCCAGATCCTGCGCCTCGGCCCGCCACCAGCCGGCGCCCTCGATGAAGGCCGCGAGCAGCCCGGCGGGAAGGTTGGCCCCGGCGACGTTGTGAATGAGGCGCAGGCCCCGGCGAGAGGCAATGCGATGCAGAAGCAGGGCCGTGGTCGTCTTGCCGTTGGTGCCCGTGACCACGACCGTGCCCTGCCTGGGCAAGCGGGCGACGTGGTCCAGCAAATCAGGGTCAATCGCCGCGGCCACCCGGCCGGGCCAGGCGGTACCCCCGCGCCCGAGCTGGCGCGAGGCTACCATGGCCACCTTGCCTGCCCACAAGGCGAGACGCAGCGGATGCATGTTCATGCGTACCGACACGCGAGCGTGACGAGCATCGTGAACGCCAGCTTCGACGCGTGCCTCCGAGGCGATTGTACACCCGGACAGGACCTTTCATTCCTCAAATCTCCAGCATGGCCGGACCCAGCTTTACTTGGAGCACAGCGTGCGCCAGTTCGGTCACACAGGGCGCCACCTTCAGCGCAGCATGACACCGCCCGAACGCAGGCTGCTCGTGAGTTGCCACACCACCTCGGCGACCCGGCCGCGCCGCACGAAAGGGGGATTTCCCCGGTGATCCCGTTCGAGGTGGCGGGCCGCCTCATCTCCTGCCGGCCCCAGCAGCCGGAGGATGGCCACGGCGTCCGCGTCGACCAGCCACTGGTTGCGGCGCGATTCGAAGGAGCGCCACGCTTCTTCCAGGCGCGGCGCCTGGAAAGCGTCCAGGGACCGGAGCAGGTGCTCGAGGTCGTCCAGGAACTCGCCGATCGTCGCCGGCTGCGCGAGGTAAAGCCCTCCGCGCTCGACGTAGGAGCCTGCGAACAGCCCCATGCGAAGCAGGGCGATGGCCTCGGGGTAAGCCGGATCGGCCTCGTCCTGGGCCGGCACGACCCCCCTCCATCCACCTGGCGGCTGGAGTCGCGCGCCGACGGCACCGGCAGGCTCTTGCGGCCCCGCTGCAAGGCGGGCTCCCCGGCGTGCCAGGAGCCGGCGTACCTGCGTGACGTCTTCCGGACGGAGGACGAGCTCGTCCAGGGGCTCTCGTCGCGTGCGCGCCACCCAGGCCGCGACACCGGCGGCCTCCCCGAGCGCCACTTGCAGGGGCACCACGCGCGCCGAGAAGGCGGCCGTCGAGTCGAAGGAGGCCGCCTGGGAAACCACCAGGAGATTGTGCAGGTCGGCGGGCACCAGGGTGCGCAGCGGCACGCCGAAGGGGGCGGGCACCCCGAGGAGGTACGGGGGCTCGCCAGGGACGTATGTCTGGCCGTCGAGGGGATAACCCCCTACTGCCACGGAGTCCGGGAAGTATCGCCCGTATAGCACGTCGTCCGCCCGCAGGCGGTAAAGCCCGACGAGGTGCCTGCTCTCCCTCAGGTAGAGCCGGGGCGCCACGCCATCGAGCACCGCTCCGGCGAACACCGCCGGATCGGCCTCCCGGAGGTACTGAACGACTCGGGGAGCCTCGAGGGCGGCGGCGCGATACGCCTCGTCGACCGAAGCCGGGCTCGTGGCGTCGACGCCGTAGATCTCCAGAGCGTCGACGAGCAGGCTCCCGTCGTCCTGGCGTGCGACGTTGAGCCCGCGCAGGTGGAAGCGGGCAGGATCGCCGGGACGATACCCGGCGGCCAGGCGTCCCCAGCCCCAGGCGCTCCTTCCGGCGCAGCCGGAGCCGTCGTGAGCCCGGCGCGAGGTCTCCCTGGCGTGCGTGCACAAGACGTCCCACGGTACGCCGCGCAGGCGTAGCACGAGGCCGGCGGCCATCTGGCGACGGTCGAGCGTCGTGTCCTCGCGGCCCACGGTGAAGCGGGCGCCCGCTGCCCGGGCCAGGTCGGCGGTATCGCTGGCATCGATGAACAGAGGAGCCTGCAGTACTTGCTGCCCATCCGGGCCGTCCAGCACCACGGCCTGGATCCAGCCGTCGCGCTCCAAGACCCGGACGAGACGCCGCTCGAGCTGCAGGGTGATGCCCGGGCGGGTCGCCCACTCGTCCATCACGGCCGCGGCTTGCCCCACGTCGAAGGACGGGTCGTGCCCGAGGTCCCGGTAGAGCTCGGCGAACAACCCTTGTTGCAGCAGGCCCCCCCTGTCGTCCCGGGCTACGTCCAGCGTCGCGAGCCATCCTCGGGTCAGGACGCCTCCGACCTCCCTGTCGGGCTCCGCCAGCACCACGCGCAAGCCCTCCCGGGCTGCGGCCACGGCCGCTGCGATGCCCTGCGGGGTGGCCCCCCAGACGACGAGGTCCGGGAAGGTGCCGGAGGATGCCAGCGATGGGAGGCGCTCCAGGCCGAGCGGGTCGCGCATGCCGAAGGCAGGGGAGGCCGAAGTCACGAGCGGGCCCGGCGCCAGCACGGGTACCAATGCCAGCACCAGGGCCCGTGGGCCAAGAGCCGCAGGGAGCCGGCCGTCGCGAATGCGTGATCGACCCCTTCCCGGGCTGATGGTTCTCGGCGGTATCATGGATGAGATCGCGATACCATGACAAGCCTGTGAAGGGCCCGTGCGCTCCAGCGGCGACGCCGCTGGAGCGGCGTGTTTGACAAGTCCAGAGCCGCGGGCTATTCTGGGATGCGGCGGCACCCGCGGTGGGCGTAGCTCAGTTGGTCAGAGCACCAGGCTGTGGACCTGGGGGTCGTGGGTTCGAGTCCCACCGTCCACCCCATTCACCCCATCGCAGCGCCGCAGCCCGCGCCGCGGGTTCGCCGGTTTGCGCCCGTAGCTCAGGGGATCAGAGCGGGTGGCTTCGGACCACCAGGTCGTGGGTTCGAATCCTACCGGGCGCACCACCAGCTGAAGGCAGGGCTCCTGGCGTGAAAGCCGGGAGCCTTTCTCCATGGCCGGTCGTGTGTACGGTATGCGGCTCGAAGGGCGGCCTTCGACCGGGCAAAGCGTGACGACCGGCCGGAGGGCCCGACGTGCTCCCCGGCGGGGGCGGGAACCCGGCGAGAGCTGAGGGATGTCCATTGAGCGCGACGGTGCGAGGGGGGCGACAGGCGGAGCCGGGGGCCGGAGGCGGGGCCGGTGCCGGTGCGCCTCTCGTCGAGCTGGGGCGCACGGGGATCCGGGTCAGCCCCGTCGGCATCGGGACATGGGCATGGGGCGATCGGATGGTCTGGGGCTACGGCCGCGAGTACGCGGACGACGCCCTCGCGGAGGCCTTCCAGGCGGCCGTGGCAGCCGGGATCAACTGGTTCGACACCGCCGAGATTTACGGTAACGGGCGATCGGAGCGGCTGCTGGGAGAGTTCCTCGCCAGGATGCCGGATGGGCACTCCCGGGTGCTCGTCGCCAGTAAGTTCATGCCGTTTCCATGGCGGCTGCGCCGGCGCTCGCTTCTGGGTGCCCTGCGAGCGAGCCTCAGGCGCCTGGGCGTGGAGCGGATCGACCTCTATCAGATCCACTGGCCCTATCCGCCGGTGCCGGTGGAAACGTGGATGGAAGCCCTGGCGGAAGCCAGAGCGGAGGGCCTCATCCGCTCGGCCGGCGTCTCCAACTACTCCGCGGGCCAGATGCGCCGGGCCTACGAGGTGCTGGCTCGTCACGGCATCCCGCTGGCCTCCAACCAGGTACACTACAGCCTGCTTCACCGCGAGCCGGAGCGAAACGGCGTGCTCGATGCCTGCCGGGAGCTCGGCGTGAGCCTCATCGCGTACAGCCCGCTCGAGATGGGCCTGCTGACCGGCAAGTACCGGGGGGAGCGCCCGAGGGGCGTGCGTGGCGCCATGCTGGCGCGTTCGGGGGCGCTCGGGCGGCTGCCCTCCGTCCTCGGCCTGCTGCAGGAGATTGGACAGGCTCACGGGGGCAAGAGCCCGGCCCAGGTCGCCCTGGCCTGGCTGGTCGCCAAGGGATCCTTGCCCATCCCGGGAGCCAAGTCGGCCGCGCACGCCCGCCAGCACGCACAGGCCATGACCATCTGCCTGGGCCCGGACGAAGTCGACGCGCTCGACCGGGCGGGCCGGCCGTGAAGGATAGGCTTGCCAGGCGGCGAAGCGCGCATCTCGAGGCCCGGCTTGGGCCTGCTTCCCAGGGAAGGCGGGGTGCTCGATGAGTGCCAAGGTGCGCCGCAGGGTCGCCGTCGTCACGGACAGCGTGGCCAATCTGCCCCAGGCCCTGGCCCGCTCGCTGCGCGTGTGGGTCGTCCCGCTCCTGGTCGTCTTTCGAGACAAGGTCTTTCGCGACGGGGTGGACCTCTCTCCGGCGCAGTTTTATCGCCGGCTGCGGGAAGGCCAGGTGGCCTCCACCTCCCAGCCCAACCCGGATGCGTTCCTGGAGGCTTACCAGGCGGCCGTGAAGTCTTCGGCAAGCGCGGAGCCGGCCGAGAGCATCCTGGTCATCACCATCTCCTCCAAGCTCAGCGGCACGTTCCACAGCGCCACGCAAGCCGCGCAGCGCTTCTCGTCGGCGGCGGTACGGGTCATCGACTCGCTGACCGCCTCCTTCGCGGAGGGGTGGCTGGTCACGGAGGCGGCGCGCCTGGCGGAGCGGGGCGCATCGCTGGGCGAAGTGGCGGACAGGGTACTGGCCCTGAGAGAGAAGGTGCGGATCTTTGCCGCGGTCGACTCGCTCGACTACCTGCGGCGGTCGGGCCGAATCGGGCGGGCCGTGGCCATGGCCGGCTCGCTGCTCAAGGTCAAGCCCATCCTGACGGTGGGCCGCGACGGGGTGGCGGAGGGGGTGGACCGGGCGCGCACGCTCGAGCGCGCACTGGATCGCCTCGTGGAGTTCGTCGCCGAGGACGCACCCCAGCTCGTGCCCACTGCGCGAACGGCGCAGGCGACGGCCGGTGGGAGGGCCACGGAAGGCTCGGCTCAAGACGCGGGCGAGGAGCGGGGGCGGGGGTTTCAGCCCCAGCAGGTCGGGGCTCCGGAGAGCGGCCGTGGCCCCTTGCTCCATGCGGCGGTGGTTCACGCTGACGCGCTCGAAGCCGCCCATGCCCTGCGCCGGCGGCTGATCGAGCGTTTCCGGTGCGCGGAGCTCTTCCTCGAATACATCACCCCTGTGCTGGGGGCCCACGCGGGCCCCGGCACCACAGGGGTGGCGTACTGGTGGGAGCAGGAGGCGACGAGCTGAATGAGGCAGGCCGCAGAGGCTCAGGCCGCAGGCCAGGGGGTGGCCTGGAAGGCGGCCGTGGGCATCCTCATCGGGGTCGCGGGGGGCACCTTCGGGGGGCTGGCGGGCCTTGGCGGGGGCGTGCTGATGGTGCCCATGATGACCGCCTTTCTGGGGCTCACGCAGCACGAGGCCCACGGTTCGAGCATGCTGGCGGTGCTGTTCACGGCGGTATCCGGGGGGCTGGGGTATGCCCGGCATGGTGGGGTGGATTGGGTGGCGGCGGTGGCCGTGGCCTTCTCGGCGGTGGTCATGGCCGGCTACGGCGCCCGCCTCAGCCATCGGGTGCCGGCGCGGCGGCTGCGCCGCTACTTCGGCTACTTCCTCGTCGCCATGGCCCTCATCGTGGTGGTGAGCCGCTATCTCATGACCCATGCCGCAGGCGGTGCCCTTCCGGCGACGCCGGTCGTGGCGCTGGGAGGCATCCTGACCGGCCTGGTGAGCGGTTTTCTGGCGGGGATGATGGGCATGGGCGGCGGCGCCATCGTGGTACCCGCCCTCGTGGTGGGGCTCGGCTTGCCCCAGCACGTGGCGCAGGGTACTTCCCTCGTGCAGATGATCCCGACGGCCATCTCGGGCACCTTCACCCATCACCGCCTCGGGCACACCCGCTGGGACGTGGCCCCGTGGGTGGGGGCCGGGGCGATCGCCGGCGGGTGGCTCGGCGCGTTCGTGGCCGCGTTGCTCCCGACGGATACGCTGCGGTGGGTGTTCGCCGCGTTCATCTTCTTGATGGGCCTCAACTACGTTCGCACCTCGGCGCCGGTCAGGCCGGGGCACCCGTCCGGGACGGGCGGAGCATGATCCGGCCGACCGCCGGGCGAAAGACGGCCGGGGCGGGAAGCTGCCCCGAGTTTCGCTCCCCTCGCCCCGGCTGGCGGTCGGCCGTTCGGACCCTCGCGCGGGTCTCCCGATCCCGTTCGACGTTGCGAGGTGCCCTCTAGCGCCGTCAGAAGGCGATGCTCAGGCCTCCCCGCAACCTCAGCCCGGTGAAGTCCAGGGCCGGGCCGGGGTTACGATCCTTGTCCATGGTCTCGGGCACCTGCAGCCACCCGTAGCCCACCGTGGCCAGCAGCGCTGCTTGCGGCCCGAGCGCCGAGCGCAACTCGAGACCGGCCTCGTAGCCGTCGGCGTTGCCCTGGTACGTGTGGCTGAACTCCGCCGCGTCCGGGTCTTCCACCTGGCCCCGGATCTGGCCCCGTTCCGCGTAGGAGGCCTTGTACCGGCCGTAGCCCGCGAAGAAGCGCACCGAGGCCGGTTCGGCCAGCGGAGTGCCCAAGAACACCTTGAGCATGGGGCCGTGGGCCGTCGGCGTGTAGGACTGGGTATAGTGGCCCGACACGCTGCCGGTCTGCACCGACAGGTCGGACGAGGTCGTGCCGGTCAGGTACTGGTACCCGAGCCCGACGCCGACGAGTCCCTGAGACGACAGGACGAACCCGGCTTCGGCCGAGATGCCTGCGCCCAGCCGGCCTGCGGGCGTGCACTCGGCGGTGACGCCGGCATGATTGAGTTCTCGAGCGATCTCCGCACAGTTCTGGCTGCCGGCATCGACCCGTTCGTTGACGGCCTCCATCTGGAACAGCCCCAGGCCGCCGCTCGCGTAGAAGTCGACGGCGGCCCGCGCGGACGGCGCCAGCATCACCGCTCCGGCCAGCACGACCAGGGCGGCTACGCCCTTGGGACTCCTGCCGAACCCTACCCTTCGCATCCGTGCATCCCCCCGTAAGGATTTGGAGTTCCTACGGGGCCGGGCACCCGTGGTTCATCCAGACCGTTCGGCCGGCGCCGGGGTGGTACGAGTGTCGAGAGGATGCCACGTTCTGGGTCGCATGCCGGATCGCACCATACCGGGCTCTGGTATACTGGGGGCTGTGTGCGCCGGGCTGCTCGCTGCGGGGGAGCGGAGGTCTCGCGGAACGGATGGGCTGGAATCGCTGGTTGTTGCTGGTGGTCCTCACGTGGGTGCCGTGGCTCGAACTCCGGGGCACGATCCCGCTGGGGCTGGCGTGGGGCATGCCCTGGCTGCCGGTGGTGCTGGTGGTCCTGATGGCCAACGTGTTGCTCTTCTGGCCGACCTGGCTGGTGATGTCGCTCTTTTATGAACGGTGGCTGCAGCACACGTTCGTGCGCGACCTGCTCGAGCGCGCCCGGCGCCGGAGCGAGGTGGCCGTGGAACGCTTCGGGCCCATCGGGCTGCTGCTCTTCGTTGCGCTGCCGTTTCCGGGGACGGGGGCGTACACGGGCACGGCGCTGGCTTACCTGGCCGGGATGCCGGTCATGAAGGCGTTTCGGTCGGTGGCCGCCGGGGTGCTCGTGGACGGCGTGATCATCACGCTTCTCAGCACGGGGGTCATCACCGGGGTGAGGTGGCTGTCGGGGTGACCCGGGGCTGTGCCGCGTGCCGGCGGAAAGCGACAATCCGTCCCGCGTTGCCCGGTTTGCTCGTGCGTGCTATACTTCCCAGTGCCGTGGGCCGCTAGCTCATCTGGCAGAGCATCGGACTTTTAATCCGAGGGTGCAGGGTTCGAGTCCCTGGCGGCCCACCAGGTAACCGCCTCGGCGTCGCCGCCCCGGCCGGCAAGATTCATGCGATACGGAAATCCGGGTCATCGTGGTCGGGGATGCTCGCTCGCCCAGTGGCCAGGTGGGTGCCGTAGTCCAGGGGGCGCCGTCGCTTCACACCGAAAGGGCGGCGCGCCGCAACGCACGGCTGTGCCGTCCCGTCTAGGCGCGCCAGCGGATGTAGTACCGTTCAAATGCCTGCTTGAGCCAGCGTGGGATGGCCCCCGTCGCTGCGAAGACGGTCCTGGCGTCACCTGCCCCTGGGTGCGGCCGGCGCATGACCAGGAGCCCCTGCCTGCGCGGATGAGGGGCGTACCCGGGCTCGCCAGCACGACCAGGTGGACGACGGCCCGTCCCCCGCGCGGCTTTCGCCCGGATGGGCCAAGGATCTCCGCGAGGCTGTGCGCCGCAAAAAGCGTGGGCTGCGGCCACAGGATGGAGGCCGTGAACCGCTCGGCGCCGGGCCAGGGTAGGTGCGCTTCTGCGCCCAGAGCGACCAGCAGGTAGTCGTAAGGCAGCGGGGCCGTCGCTGTGGACAGCAGGTCGCCAAGCAGCCGCTCGCCGTGACACTTCGTGACGGTGCTTCCGCCTCCTCTCAATCGCACCATCCCCAGCCAGAACCTGGAGCGATACCGTGCCGAACGCCTCGACGGTGACGACCTCCTAAACGCCTCCGCAAGGGGAGCCGAACGAGGCTGCATGGCCCGTTCAATGGAGCCACGCGCTGCTGCAGAATGGGCTGGGGGGCGGCCCCCGCCGCGCCGCCGGCATGCAAGTGACGATCTCCGACCCGGACCTCGGCCCGCACGGGACAATCGGCGCCAGGTTCACCGACGCGGCTCGAGCGCGTCGTCATGGAGGTCGGTCCGCCGGCCCATGTGGCGACGGCTGACCCTGAGTGCGTGGCCCGCTCCCTTGGCCTGAGTGTCTCCGGTCTGGCCGGCGGCGACCTGCCGCCCGAAGTAATGGCCTCGGGGGTGCAGCATCTCATCGTGCCGTTGAAATAAAGGCCCGCCAGCGTCCGGATGCCAAGGGGACGATCCACGAAAGGACGTGTCGCATGCCGCCGTAGTAGAAAGCGCCGAAGGGTGAGGTTTCTGGTACGCCAGCGTCTACGCGTGGCGCCCACGTGGGCCGAACGGAGAGGTTGGTTCGGGGCCGGAGGGGCAACGGCCGCAAGGACGTTCGTTGCCGAATGGCTGCGGATCGTGGGGGTCAACCTGGCAACCGCGGGCCTGGTGACCGGCCTGGCGAGCCTCATGGAGACCGAAGGGGGCTTTTCGCTGGGCTACCTGGTGCCCCTGTGGAACGCGATCCTGTACGGCGCGTCCTTATTGCCGCGTACGCCCTGCTGGTGGTCTCCCTGCGCGGGCTGGCCCGCTATAGAATCCGTGGCCGCTGGTGGTCGTTCCGGCAGCAGCTGGTCCGGATCGAGCCGCCGGGCCTGCGCCGCCAGGAGTGGCTTGGCGTGGTGCTGGCGCTCGTCGTGCTCCTGGCTGCCAACGCCAGAGAGGCGCTGCAGGTTATGGAAGTCACGAGGTGAGGTCAGCCGTACCGTGACATGCGACACGACGTCGCCTCAGCACCCGAAGCCGGTTGTCCGTCTCGTAGAGCGTGGACACCCGCCCGAAGACCGCCTCGGCGTCGCCGCCCCGTCGGGCAAGGTTCCTGCGACACGGATCGCCCGACCTGTTGACTCTCCCGTCGCGGGAGGCCCTACGCTGCCCGCAGACGGCGGACAGGGCAGGGAACGGAGGCGGTCGGCATGCCGGCGTAGCTGAGCGCCCTGGCCGGATGCCGGGAGGAGGCGGAAGGTCCGATGAAGCAGTACGACGTCCAGGTGGAAGAGGTACGGCCGGTGACGGCCATGATGGTGCGCAAGGTGGGGGCCGTGCGAGAGGCTGGCCCCTGGGTCGCGGCGGTCATGGCGTACCTGGCGCAACAGGGGCGCCGGCTGGACGGCCCGCCGGTGGCCGTCTACTTCGATGAAGAGTTCGACCCCGAGCGAACCGACTTTGCTGCCGGATGGCCGGTCGGCCAGCCCCTTCCCAGGGGCGACTCGCCGGCAGGGCCGGTCGAAGTCCTGACCCTTCCGGGCGGGCAAGTGGCCTGGGTGAAGCACGTGGGGCCGTACGGTGAACTCGGCGATGCGTACCGGGCGCTGCTCGACCACATCAAGGCGAGCGGGCTGCGGGTGACGGGGCCGCCCCGGGAGTGGTACCTCACGGATCCGGCTTCGACACCGGACCCGTCGCAGAACGTCACGCGCGTCGAATTCCCAGCCGTGCGGGCCAACGCGGATCAGCCCGTGGCCGGGCTCATCGAGCGCCTCGAGGCGGCGCAACGCCGACTCGAGCAACTGGTCGTCGAAGCCGGCGAGCGGGATCTGCCCGGCATCCGTGCCAAAGCCGGAGCGAAACCCCGCGACCTGCGTGCCACCCTGCTTCGCATGGAAGCCCACGTACGCCAGCACGAGCGGAAGCTCCGAAGGAGCCTGGCGCACCTTGGGCCATAGCCAGAGGCGGCGTACCGCGCTGCGGGCTCACCTACCGGCATGACAGCCAACGCCCTACGTCGAGGGAACCCCGCAGAAAGTGGAGTGGATGCGGAGTCATCCGTCCTCTAGCAAAACGGCTGACAAGGGCATGACAGCTTTCGCGGCGGCCCCGGCCTGGGCAGGAGAACGACTCCAAGAACCTAACGGGCATCGGTACTGAGACCCGGACTGGGAAGGGGTTCCCCGGGGGTGGCCGAGGGGGGAGGTGCGGCGGGAGGGCACCGGGAGCCGTGAGCCGGGATGTGTGCTGGTGTACCCGCCGGCCGGCTTCGAGTTTCACCACGAGTCGAAGGGCGCTGTCTGGAGGATGGGCCAGCATGCCTACGTCGCTTTCTTCCCCGGGCGCTGGTACTCCGTCGGGCCCCGCTTGGACACGAACGGCCGGGTGCTAGAGTAGTACTGGAACGTCGAGACCCCGCCCGTCTGCGAGCCGGCTCGGATCTGGCAGTACGCCGTCGAACTCGACGTGCGCTGCACCGCCGACCGCACCTGTGAGGTCTGCGACCTGGCGGAGTTCGAGACCAGGCGGGACCTGTATCCCCCCGAGTGGACGGAGTCGTCCTTGCGGGCGGTCGAGGAGATCGGGGCGCACGGCGGTGAGGCTCGCTGGCCGATGCTCCCGGACGGGGGTAACCCCGAGACCCTCGGTGTGTTCTTGACCTGGCCTGAGCGCCTCGCGCATCATAGCGCATTACCGAAGCGGAACCGCCCGTGCTCTTCCGAGAAGCGTTGGAGGTCGGGGCTTCCAGAGGAAGCCCCCTTCGGGGAGCTTGCGGCACAGGTCGAGAAGCTGAAAAGGCCGCTCGCTCACGGCCTTGAGCGCGAACCCGGGAATGATGCCCACAGTGGCCACCCCTTTCTACCTAACGGCCTTCCGGATAGGAGTATGAGAGCCGCTCAGCCCGGAAGACTGCCTGCCCGCCACAAGGGTATCGTGCCGACCTTGACAACAGCATGTCAGCTTTGGCAGGGTGCTCGCCCCCGCGTGACCGGGAGTGCCGCCCACCCTGTACCGAGCTGTACGGCGGGCATGGCCCGGGGGTAACTGTGTGGCGAATACGTTGCAGGAACGTACCAGAAGCGTGTCGAATGCGCCCTTCGAGAGGAGGAAACGGCTTGGAAAGCCGGGGGTCGGGCCAGGCGAACCGGGCGGCATCCCCAACCGTTCGGGCCATTGCCAGGGAGGCGGGAGTGAGCCCGTCGACGGTTTCTCGCGTCCTGCGCTCGCCGGACGGTGTCAGCGACGAGGCGCGCCGGCGGGTCCTGGGAGCGATTGACAGATTGGGCTCGACCCCCGATGAGGTGAGGTTGTCGGCATCGCTGAAGCTGAAGGCCCTCACGAAGTCTGCCCACAGTCAGGCCAGGGGGTTGTTGGGGCTCATCGTTCCGGACGTCAGTACCGCCTTTTACGTCGAGGTCCTCAAGGGGGTCGAGGCCGAGGCCTACAACAGGGGGTACGGCCTGGTGCTTTACACCACAGCAGGGCGCGGGCACGATGAGGTGATTCGCAGATCCCTGGAAGCGGATCAGGCTCAAGGGCTGATCATCATGACCCCTCGCGGTGGCGCGTCCCGGGCGCTTCTGGAGCGCAACGCACGCGCCATTCCCCCTGTCGTCGTGGTGGACCATCGCAGCGAAGGCAGCCCTTTCCCGCATGTCGCCGTGGACAACCTCAAGGGGGCCATGGATGCAACCACTTATCTCATCAAAAGAGGCTACCGGCGCATCGCGTTCATCACGGGCGAACTCTCGATCCAGTCTGCCGTTGACCGTCTCCGGGGGTACCGCCTCGCGCTCGAGGAAGCGGGTATAGGGTTTGACCCGCAGCTGGTGGTGCGCGGGGATTTTCGTACCCCTTCGGGGTATCGGGCAGCAAGAGAATGGCTCGACCAGAAGCAACCGCTTCCCGACGTCTGGTTTTGCTCCAACGACCTCATGGCTTTTGGCGTCCTGCAGGCCCTTCACGAGGCTGGCGTGTCCGTGCCAGGGGATACGGCCGTGATGGGTTTCGACGACATTCCCATGGCACAGGCGACGCTGCCGCCGCTCACCACGGTGGCGCAACCCATGACGGAGATGGGTGCGCTCGCGGTGCGGATGGTGGCCAGCATGCTCGAAGGAGGGGAGGTGGCCGTTCCCCGAGTCGTCCTCGAAACCCGCTTGGTCATCCGTCAGTCGGCTTGAGCCGGAGAGGAGTTGACAGGGGATGGCGATTCTGCGACGCAGCAGAGGGTTGCGCAATCTTGGAACCGGTATTTTGTCGGTTGTGCTTGTCCTTGCGCTCGGGGCCGGTGCCTCGGCAAAGACCACCATCACGGTTGGGGTGTTTCCTGACCTCGACTCCGTCATCAAGGCGGTCATCCCGGAGTTCAACAAGGCGTACCCCGATATCGAGATCAAGCTCCAGGCGCTCGGGTACGCCGACCACCATAACGCTTTGCTCACGGCTCTCGCCACTGGCTCGGGCGCTCCGGACGTGGTGGCCGTCGAGATCGGCTACCTCGGACGCTTCGCCGTCCAGGGCGGCCTCACCGATCTGAGCAAGCCTCCTTTCAGTGGCGGGCAGTACCGAGATCTGTTCGTGCCTTACGCCTGGGGCCAGGCCACGACGGCGGACGGCCGGATCGTGGCCATGCCCGCTGACATCGGACCAGGGACCATGTTCTACCGCCGCGACGTGGTGCAGGCCGCCGGGCTCGACATCAACACGGTGAACACGTGGGACGAACTGGTGGCGTTCGGCCGTAAGGTGACCCGGGATACCAACGGCGACGGCAAGCCGGATGTGTTCCTCATCGCGGCTGCCTCGACCATCGCCGACGCCATGTACAGGGGCAACATCCCAGAAGGTGAGGGCGTCTATTTCGATGCCCGCGGCCGCACCGTCGTGGAGAGCCCCCGATTCGTCAAGGCCTTTACGGTCGCCCAGCAGGTGCGCCGAGCCGGCCTGGACGCCCGTATCGGTTCCTGGAGCAACGAATGGTACGAGGCGTTCAAGCGGGGCACTGTGGCAGTGGAGTTGTCCGGAGCCTGGCTGGCCGGCCATCTGCAAAACTGGATGGCGCCAGACACAGCGGGCAAGTGGGGCGCCCGCGACCTGCCCGAGAACATGTACGTGAGCTGGGGCGGGTCGTTCTACGCCATTCCCGAGCAATCGAAGAACAAGGCTGATGCATGGAAGCTGGTCCAGTTCCTGACGACCCGCCGAGACATCCAGTTGCTGGCGTTCAGGACCACCAACGCGTTCCCCGCGCTGCGGGCCGCGCTGGACGACCCGACCTTCGACGAGCCCGTGCCGTTCCTTGGTGGACAGAAGGCTCGCCGGATGTGGGCCGAAGCGGCCAGCAAGGTGCACGCATCGGTGATCCATCCGGGCGACCCCGTCGCCCAGGAGATCGTGACGTCCGCCCTGACCCAGGTGCTCGAGGAGGGCAAGGACGTCAAACAGGCCTTGGCCGAGGCCAAGCAGCTCATCGAACGGCGGGTGCGGCGGTGAAAGCCGTGCAGGGGCCGGGTCACAAGCTGGACGGGCCCACTTCGCATGGGGCCGGGCCGGCTGGCCACCCGGCCCCGGCCCTTTCGACCCGGGCGGCGGCCGACACAGCGCTCCGCACGAGGCGCTGGGGGGTCAACCGGTCCCGCTGGCAGCGGCGGGCCGCGCCCTACATCTTCGTCAGCCCGTTTTTCATCCTGTTTGCCATCTTCGGTCTGTACCCCATCGCCTTCTCATTGTACCTGTCGTTTCACAACTGGAACGCCGTGGGCGGGCTCGGGACGATGGAATGGGTCGGCATTGAGAACTACGCGTTCTTGCTGACCGACCCCTGGTTCTGGAAGTCCCTGTGGAATACCGTGGTGCTGCTGGTCGTATCGGGCCTGCCGCAGCACGTCATCGCCATTCCGCTCGCTTTCATCCTCAACTCGGGGCTGGTGCGGCTACGCAATCTCTTCAGCTCCTCGTACTTCATGCCCTACATCACCTCCACCGTCGCGGTGAGCATGATCTTCGCCACCATCTACGGCACCCAGTACGGGGCTCTGAATGCGGCGCTGAGCTGGCTGCAACAGCACGCCGGGCTTGGATGGCTGTTCGACCTGGTCGGCCTCGAGATGCCGGTCAACTGGCTAGGGCGGGCCCCTTATATCAAGCCGGCTATCGCGATGCTGGTCGTCTGGCGATGGTTTGGCTGGAACACCGTGCTCTACCTGGCGGGCCTTCAGACCATTCCACGGGAGCTTTACGAGGCGGCCATGGTGGACGGCGCCGGCGTTTACCAGCAGTTCCGGTGGATCACGCTGCCGCTACTCAAGCCCATCGTCTTCTTCGCGATGACGCTCACCATCATCGGCAACATGCAGCTCTTCGACGAACCCTACATCCTCACCAACGGCACGGGCGGTACCAGTGAGGCCGGGTTGACGGTCGCGCTGTACCTGTACCGGACGGGCTTCGAGTGGCTGTACATGGGGTCGGCGGCGGCCATGTCGTGGGCGTTGTTTCTCGTCATCGTCGGATTGTCGTTTGCCAACTTCCGCCTCATCGGGCGGGCCGGGCTCGAGCGCCGCGGCGGGTGAGGAAGGGCGGGAACGACCGATGCAGCGTTTGGCTTCGTGGCCGGCGAAGGTAGTCATTTACATCTTGCTCGGAGCCATGGCGGCCCTGACCGCGTTCCCGTTCTACTGGATGTTCGTCCTGGCCAGCCACGACCGCTCGACCATCTTCCGGGCGCCGCCGCCCATGTGGTTCGGGGACGCCGCCTCGGCCAACTACCACCGGCTCGTGGGAACCCTCCCCTTCTGGCGCAACGCGTGGAACAGCCTCTACACGGCCCTCATGGCCACGGCCACGACGCTGTTCTTCTGCAGCCTGGCCGGGTTCGGCTTTGCCATGTACGACTTCAAGGGGCGGGATGCGCTGTTCGGGTTCTTGCTGGCCACCATGATGGTGCCGGGGCTTTTGGGGATCATCCCGTACTACCTGATCATCAAGTGGTTGGGCTGGCTCAACTTCCCCCGGGCGCTGTACGTCCCGGGGATGGCTTCCGCGTTCGGGATCTTCCTGATGCGCCAGTACATCGCAAGCGCCGTGCCGGCCGACCTGCTCGACGCCGGGCGCATCGACGGCCTCAGCGAGTTCGGCCTGTACCGCACGGTGGTGGTCCCCCTGATCAAGCCCGCGATGGGCACGCTCGGCATCATCACCTTCGTCGGGCAGTGGAACAACTTCATGGGCGCCCTCATCGTGCTAAAGGAGCGGGAGGCCTACACGCTCCCGCTGGCCCTGCGGTCGCTGCAGGGGCTCATCTCGACGGACTGGGGCGCCCTCATGCTGGGGACGGCCCTCAGCGTGCTGCCGCTGCTGATGGCTTTCGTCGTGGGGTCTCGCCGGATCATCGAGGGGCTCACGGCAGGCGCTTTGAAGGGGTGAGAAGGGGTGCTCCGCTTTCCGGAGGGGTTCCTGTGGGGCTGTGCGACGGCGGCATACCAGATAGAAGGCTCTCCGCTCGCCGATGGTGCC
Organism: Limnochorda sp. L945t; assembly: GCF_035593305.1. Classification (GTDB taxonomy): domain Bacteria; phylum Bacillota; class Limnochordia; order Limnochordales; family Geochordaceae; genus Carboxydichorda; species Carboxydichorda subterranea. The sequence continues at coordinate 788,147 of NZ_CP141615.1, forward strand.
GGCCCGTCGATATGGCACCGGTTCAGCCACACGCCGGGAAACGTCGAACGCGGCGACACCGGCGACGTGGCCTGCGACCACTACCGCCGGTGGCGGGACGACGTCGCCCTCATGCGGGAGCTGGGGTTGAAGGCGTATCGGTTTTCGGTAGCCTGGCCCCGAGTGCTGCCGGACGGGCGGGGGGCGGTCAACGAGACGGGCCTGGCTTTCTACCATCGCCTGGTGGACGCGCTGCTCGAAGCCGGCATCGTTCCCTTCATCACGCTGTATCACTGGGATCTCCCGGGCGCCCTGCAGGACCTCGGTGGCTGGGCCAACCGGGACGTGGCCGGGTGGTTCGCCGACTACGCGGCGCTCCTGTTTGACCGGTTGGGGGACCGGGTGCGCCATTGGATCACCCTGAACGAGCCGTGGTGTGTGGCGCACCTGGGGTACATCGCCGGCGTCCACGCCCCCGGGATGCGGGATCTGTGGGCGGGGCTCAGGGCGGTTCACCACCTGCTGCTGGCTCATGGCCGGGCGGTGCAGGCGTTTAGGGCGAGCAACGTCAAAAAGGGTCGAATAGGCATCACGCTCAACCTGGCCCCTCAGTACCCGGCGAGCCGGTCGGAGGCGGACCTCGCCGCGGCCCAACGCGCCGACGCCTATCACAATCGTCTCGTTCTCGACCCCATCTTCAGCGGTCGGTATCCGGAGCTCCTGGTCCGCCGCTTCAACGACGCCTGGCCTGACGCGCCGCAGGCGGACCTCGAGACCATTGCCACCCCCATCGACTTTCTCGGCATCAACTACTACAGCCGGGGTGTGGTGGCCCACGCGCCCGGGGCGGGGTTCCTGGAGACGCGGAGCGTTGCCCAGCCTGGCCCGCACACGGCCATGGGCTGGGAGATCTATCCCGAGGGGCTCTTCGAACTGCTGGTCCGGATCCACGGCGAGTACGGGGGTCCCACCCTCTACATCACGGAAAACGGCGCGGCTTTCGATGACCGCCTGGAGCCGTCGGGCGGCGTCCATGACACCGACCGGCTCGACTACCTGCGACGGCACTTCCTACAGGCGCACCGGGCCATCGAGGCGGGGGTACGGCTGCAGGGCTACTTCGTTTGGTCGCTCATGGACAACTTCGAGTGGGCGCACGGCTATTCGAAGCGCTTCGGAATCGTCTACGTGGACTACGAGACCCAGCGGCGCGTTATCAAGCAAAGCGGGCACTGGTACCGCGAGATCATCGCTCGAAACGGGCTGGAGAATGGGGATGCGGTCTGATGGGAGCCGTTGTTCGCCACCGCGCCCTGCTTCCCAGCCGGATCCGGGGCTGGCTCTCCCTGGCTGCCGCGTTGGCCGGCGGGTGGGCGCTGGCTGGAGCGGGAAGCCGAGCGTGGGAGCCGTCGGAAATCCAGGCGGGGGCGAGCGGGCTTCCTTCCGCCGACGGGGCAGCCGTCACCGCGACCGAGTGGCCGAGCCGGCCTGTGGGGCGGCTGCCCGAACTGGCCGTGTCGGGCTTCAACTTTGCCAACTTCATGCAGGTGGTGGGATTCGAACGGGAACTGGGCGAGCTTCGCATCCGTTCCATACGCTTCCCCGCCGGCAACCTTGGGGACCAGAGGGATCGTACGCCGGCCGACCTCGACCTGCTGCGCCGGCACTGGCTGCTGCTCGGGCGGCCTCAGGTCGTGATGCAGGCGCGGGTCTTCGGCGGGACGCCCCAGCAGGCGGTGGAGGCCGCGCACTATGCCGCGAGCATCGGCTTGCCCATCGCTTACTGGGAGATCGGCAACGAGCCGGATCTCTATCCGCCGGCCGGATCCTGGACGCCGGAGGGGTACTGTGAAACCTTCCGCGCCTTTGCCGACGTCCTCCGGCCTGAGGCCCCACAAGCCCGGTTTGCCGGTCCGGCTGTCTCGGGGGGCAGCCACAAGATGGAGTGGGTGCGCCGGTTCGTCTTCGCCTGCGGGGACGTCGTGGACGTGGTCACCTGGCACGTCTACCCGACCGACGGCTCCTGGCGCGAAGACGAGGCGCTGGCCACCTCCGCCGAGGTGTCGTCCGAAATCGAGCTCGTGCGGAGCTGGCTTCGGGACCCCGTGACCAACCCCCGAGGCTGGCGGCGAGCAGGGGAGGTTGGACTTGGCGTCACGGAGTTCGGGCTGTCGTGGCGTTCGGCCAGCTTCCGCCACCTCGCCGACTTCACGGCCGCGCTGTGGACGGCCGACGTGGCGGGCCGGCTGATGGCCGGAAGGGTCGAACTCGCCCAGTACTTCGCCTTGCAGGATACCGGGGGCCATGGCCTGCTCGATGGGGCGGGGTTCACCCGGCCCACCTACTACGTCTTCCGGATGCTGAGCGATTTCCGCGGGAGCGTCGTTCCCGTACGGCTTAACGGTGCCAGGGCCACGGTCTCGGCGTACGCGGTGGCCGGCGACGACGGCATTCTGAGGGTGCTCGTGGTCAACACCGATGCTTCGTCGGCGTTCCGGATGCACCTCGAGGCTGCCGAGGGAACAGGTACGCGGGTCCTTTCGGCGGAGCAACTGACCCAGACATCTCTCGAGACATACGATGACGTGGTTTCACTGCCTGCCACCCTTCCTGCCCTGATCGCGCCGCGCTCGGTGACGGTGGTCAGGCTCGGGGTCACGGCGCGCCGTGACCTGCGCTATGAAGTGGGTAGACGAGCAAGACCACTCGACGCCTGTTCTGAACCGACAGGGGAGCTGCACTTGCGCCTGGAGCGGCTCTAACCGAGCGGACGGCGTACCCGTGCGGGAAGATTGCGCTGTTCGGCTGCGAGGGTGGCGCTTCAGTCGTCACGTTAGCTGCCGGGGGATCCGCAGCCTTCCCTGCTGAGGGCGTCGATCATGCGCTGGAGGTAGGCCTCGAACCGGCGGAAGGCCTGCTCGAGCTCCTGGCGGATGCGGGGCAGCTCCCTCACCAGGTGCTCCGTTCGTATCGGCCGCCGCCGTTCTCAAGGATTCCCGTGGATGAGCTCTCCTTCCCGACGGATGCATGCGGCCAGGCCGGGAGAGGAGCTCTCGTGGTCAGCGACCTCGGGCGGGCCGCACCGGTCCCATTGCTCCCAGCCCTTCCCGAGCGGCCAGGAGGGCGGCCTGGGTGCGGTCGGCGACGCCGAGCTTGCGCAGGATGCGGGTGACGTGGGACTTGACCGTCGCCTCCGAGATGACCAGCTTCCCGGCGATCTCGGCGTTGCTTTGCCCTTCGGCGAGACAGCGCAGCACGTCCCGTTCTCGGGGGGTGAGACGGTCGAGGGGCGAGGGCGTCTTCGGCCGGGTCAGCTGCCGCACCACGGTACCCGCCACCGTGCTGCTGAGATAGATGTCTCCGGCCGCCACGGCCAGGATGGCCCGGGCGAGTTCGTCGGGGCTCACGTCCTTGAGGAGGTAGCCGGCGGCCCCCGCCTCGAGCGCGGGAAGGAGCTTGTCCTCGTCCGAGAAGCTGGTCAGGGCGAGGCACCGCACGGAGGGGAGTTCCCGTTTCAAGCGCCGGATGGCCTCGATGCCGTGGGTGCCCCACGCCGGCCCGGGTGCCTCATCTAGGCTCCGTGATGACGGTACGGGAGCCGTACCCAAGGGCATCACGAGGTCGACCAACACGACGTCGGGCAGGTACTTGAGGGCAAGGGAGACGGTCTCCTGAGCGGTGGCCGCCTCTCCGACCACCTCGATCTGCGGGTGGGTGGCCAGGTACATTTGAATGCCCGTTCTCACGACGCCGTGGTCGTCTGCGAGCAACACCCGGATGCGCCGCCCCGGCGCGTGGCTTTCAGCCACCGGCTTCCACCGGCTCCCGGAACGGGGCAGCGGGTTGGTGCCGGAGAGGTACCCACGCCACGGCAACGGTGCCGCGGCCGGGCTTCGACTTCAGGCGCAGCCAGCCCCCTGCCAGCGCGCACCGCTCGGCCATGATGGAAAGCCCGTGCCCCGTCCCATGGGAGTGGACGGAGGCCACGTCGAACCCGGCGCCGTCGTCAGCCACGGTGATGCGAAGCCCGCCGTCGGGCAGCCCGAGGCGGACGCAAACCGTACGTGCGCCGGCGTGGCGCAGCGCGTTATGCACCGCCTCCCGGCCCACCATCCACATCGTCTCGAACTGCTCGGCGCTCAGACGGGTGGTCCCGCCAACCGGGCGCCTCGGCCCTTCCACGCGCACCTGCACCCGGTCTCCCCGGGCCAGGGGATGATAGCGTACGAACTCCCCCAGAGCCGCCGCGAGGTCGGCGACGGTGCGGTGGCGACCGGGCCGGGGCCGCAGCTCGTGAACCAGGCGGCGCATCTCCTCGAGCGCCGCCCGGGCCCGCACTTCTCCCTGCCCGAGAGCCTCCTGCAGCCGGCCGGGGTCGCCGCCTCGAGCGGCGTGACGGGCGGCGGCCAGCACCATGGTGAGGGAGAAGAGCTCCTGGCTGACGGCATCGTGCAGCTGCCGCGCCATCCGGTGGCGTTCCTCCTGCCGGGCCAGTTCTCGAGCCCGGATCCGCAGCCGGCAGCTTTCCAGGGCGAGGGCGAGGTGAGCGCCCAGGGCGCGCAGCGCCTCCTCGGCAGCCTCGGGCCACGGGACCGCCGCCCAACGCTCGATGAGGATGGCGCCCACGCGGCGCGAGCCCACCCGCACGGGGACGGCGGCCCAGCTCCCGGGAGTGTCGAGCACCCCCACGGAAAGGCGGCGGCGCCGGGAGCCGGCCGCCGACCCGAGGTGCAGCTTCCCGAAGCGCCACGCCAACCCCAGCAAGCTCCGCCCGGGAACCTCGACGCCCGCCCGCCATGCAAGCGTGTGGCCCTGCGCCTCGGGGCTGCCCGGCCTGCTCCCCGGGCAGCCCCGCGCCGTCGCCGCCGCCGCCAGGCGCAGCTCCTCCTCGCCGAGCGCTACGCTCACCGCGTCCACTCCCAGGGCGTCCACGCATGCCTCGGCGAACCGGCCGGCCACTTCTGCGAGGGCGTTCTCGGCATCGTCCGCGGCTCCCGCCCCGGCCGCTGCCGGCGAGCCGGCGGCCAGCGCCCGGCTGACCCGTTCGACCGCCTCGAAGAGGCGTGCCCGCTGGCGCTCCCGGACGAACAGCCGCGAGCGCTCGAGCGCGGTGCCGAGGTGCTCGCCGGCCGCCGTCAGCAGGTGGAGCGCGGCCGGGTCGAAGAGCGCCCGCCCGGGCGAGGCCACGTTGAGGATGCCCAGGGTGCCCGAGGTGCCCTTGAGGGGAACGCTCGCATGGTACACGAGCCCCTGGCGGTCGCCCCGGGCCTCGTCCAGCCGGCTGCACTGGACGATGTTGACGGCCTCACGCAGCTTTCCGTCGTAGAACTGCCGGAAACACTCGCACAGGCCCCGGCGAAGGGGACGCCACTCGCCGGCCGAGAGCGCCGGAGGGAGGGCGTGGGCAGCGGTCACCCCCAGGCGCCTGCCGTGCGGCGCGGACAAGAAGAGCCAGGCGGTGCGCAGCCTCAACAGGCGTACCACCAGGGCCAGCACCTCGTCGAGCGCCGCCTCGACATCGGCGCGGGAGTTGAGGAGCCTGGCGATCCGGTCGAGCACCTCCAGGGCATGCAGATCCCCGCTCACGGCGCCCGGCCCGTCCATCGTCTGCCCAGGCCTTCTTTGCCCGGTTGCCACGCTGGTATCATACCGTACCGCCTCACTCGATGAGGCAAAGATCGCCGAACTCGTGCCAGCGGTACCCGCGAGCCATCGCATCCACGTAGGCCGCGCGGAGGAGCTCCGGATCCGCCAGCGCCGCCATCATGGCCAGGTGAGTGGTCTGGGGGGCGTGCAGTCCCGTGACCACGGCCCCGACCACGCGCGGGAGGTAACCCGGCCCGATGAAGAGCTCGGTCCAGCCGCTGGTGGCCTCCACCCGCACCCGGCCCCACCTGGCGCGGGCGGCGCTCTCCAGCGCCCGTACCACCGTCGTGCCCACGGCCACCACGCGCCGGCGTTGCCGCAGAGCCCGGTCGATCTGGACGGCGCTGCTCGCCGGGATCTCGTACCACTCCGGATAGACCGCTCCCGGGCCCGCCTGGCCGGAGCGCAGTTCGTGGCTCGAGAGTCCCGTGTGGAGCAGCACTTTGGCCAGCTCCACCCCCCTCCGGCGCAGTTCCCACAGGATCCGGTGCGTGAAAGGGCGTGCCGCAGAGGGCATCTCGGCCGAGCCCGGCACCTCCCCGACGGCCGTCTGGTAGGCGCTGAGAGGCCACGGCGCCTCCACGTAGCCGTAGCGAACGGGCTCGCCGAAGCGGTTCATCAGCTCCATGGCACGGCCGTGGACCTCCGCCTCCCAGAGCCGTGCGAACCCTCGGTACCGGTGCAGCAGCTCCACGATGGTGCCGTCGGGGGCCTCGAAGCGTTCGGCGGGACGGACGGCGTCATCGAGCGGCCGGGTGCCCTCGGCGGCGCGGACTTCGACGACCCAGCGTTCCCGGGATGCGTCGAGGCACGTGGAGAAGTGAAGGCGCACGCGGCTGCCGTCCGTCGGCCGGCGCACGGGGACGGAGGCGGGGAGGGTCTGGGATGCGTTGAAGACCACCAGGTCGCCCGGCCGGAGCAGCGCGGGCAGCTCGGTGAAGCGATGGTGTTCGAAGCGCCGCCTGGCTCTTTGCACCACCAGCAGGCGCACGTCCTCGCGCTCGCGGCCCTCGGCTTCGGGCGGGGCAGCCGCCACGGTCCCGTCCGGGAGGACGAGGCCCGAGAGGGCTGGGGGGAGCGGAGGCGGTGCCTCTCCGGGCCGGGTGGCGCCGTTCGTACGGGCCGTACGGAGCTTGCGTATCCATCCGTCCAGTTCCGCCTGGCGCCTGCGTTCGGCCATGATCTCCTGGGCCAGCCGCAAATCGGGGTAGGGCAACATGGTACCTGTTCACCCCCCGAGCGTGACACGAAGCGGGACGGATGGCCCGGGCGGCGGGGCGGACGGGTCCAGCAGGGACTCCGCCAGATCCGCCATCTTGCGGGCGACCCGGCGCGGGTCGGCCAGGGCCGACGGATCCGCATCGGGAACGGCCGCCCGGTGCATGGCGGTGTCCATGTCGCCCGGATCCACGGCGACGAACCGGACCGAGCGCCCGGCCAGTTCGTGCGCGAAGGTGCGGGTCACGAGTTCGAGAGCCGCTTTGCTGGCGCCGTAGACCCCCCACCCGGGGTATCCTTCGAGGGCCGCGTCCGACGTGACGCTGACCACGAGCGCCCGGGGCGCCGCCTCGAGCAGGGGCCAGGCCAGCTGGATCAGGCGTACCGGCGCCAGCACGTTGGTGCGGAAGACGGGTTCGAAAGCCTCGAACGGCACCTCCAAGAGCGAGGGAAGGGGCACCGGCCCCAGGGCCGATGCGTTGTGGACGAGGAGGTCGAGACGGCCCCAGCGGCGGGCGACCGCATCGACGAGGGCGGCCCGGTCGGCTTCGACCGAGACGTCGGCCCGCCGGGCGAGGAGCCGGGCACCGGGGCATTCCTGCTCGAGTTGGGCGACTGCGGCGAGCAGCTGCTCCTCATGACGAGCCGCCATGGCGACGACCCACCCCCGGCAGGCGAGTTCCCGGGTCAGCGCGAGCCCCAACCCCTGGCTCGCGCCGGTGACGAGCGCCACCCGTGCCGGCGTCTCCTGCGGAGACGCTGCGGATGATGAGGCAAAGAAGGTCATGCAACCCCACGCTCCCGTCCGATCGGCAATGTCGATGGCATCGAGCGATGTCCGGCTCATCGAGCGACCGACATCCGTTGCATCGAACGATGCCTGCTGCAGGATCGCCCGGGGCACCCGGTGGGGTCTTCCGGCGCCGGGATGAATCGGTTTACGACCTTCGGATGATGGGTGGGCACCTCGACAGGAGTAGACGAAATCGAGGGGCTCGGCTATACTGCCCCCGGGCCGAGGGGAGAAAGTCAGGTGAGCGAGCAGCCCTGGAGAGACCGGCTCGAGCGATCGCTTCAGAAGGCTGTCCAGCAGATTGCGTCCCGGTACCGGCCGGCACGCATCATCCTCTTCGGCTCCCTTGCCCGAGGAGACGTCCACGAGGACAGTGACATCGACCTCCTGATCATCAAGCAGACAGACCGGCCGTTTCTGAAGCGAATCGACGATGTTCTGGCCGTCCTCGATACCGAGGTACCGGTAGAGCCCATTGTGTACACGGAACACGAATTCGAGCGCCTGGCACGCGAGGGACGCGATTTCATCGCCACGATCCTCAGGGAAGGCAGGGTCCTCTACGACTGCCGACATGGATCAGAATCGCCGCGAGGCCGAGCGTTGGCTCAGCTACATCCCCACCCGCTACCCCGACGCGCTCCCGGACGAAAACCCGCACGAAGCATTCGGGGCCGAGGATGCTGACGACGCCATACGCCGTGCGGACAATGTGCTTCGGGCCGTGAAGGCGGCGATGGCCTCCCGGGAACCGGGCGCGAATCCATAGTGCGAGCAGGGCCCGCAGGTATGGCGGGTGCGAATCGGCAAGGCGGCAGGCGACCGAGCGGGGGCCGGCTCGTGAGTTCGGCGGCCGGCGTGAGAGGCGCGCGGTTGGCGGCCCGAGTGCCGTTCATGGCCGCGGCGGGGCTGGCCCTGGTGGTGGCGGGCCTGGTGGGGCTCGTTCGCATGGGGTGGGTGCTCCCCGCCCTGTCGCCGGCCCTGGTCGCCCGGCACGGCCCCCTCATGGTGAGCGCGTTCCTCGGCACCCTCATCAGCCTGGAGCGGGCGGTGGGGCTCGGCAAGAGCTGGGCGTATGTGGCCCCGGCGTTCGGGGCGGCCGGCTCGGTGATGCTCCTGGCCGGGCTGCCCGACCTGGTGGCGGCCGCCGTCTTCTCGGCGGCCGCCACCACGCTCGTCGCCGCCTTCGGGGCCATCTACCGGATCCGGCCCAACCGGCCCAACGCCGTCCTGGCCCTCGCCGCCGCCATGTGGCTGGGCGGCAACGTGGCATGGGGCGCCGGCGTTGCCATGCCCCTGGTCGTGGTATGGTGGTCGGCGTTCCTGGTGCTCACCATCGCCGGCGAACGCCTCGAGCTTGCGCGCATCCGCACGCGCGCTGCGCTCGCCGAACTCGCGTTTTTCGCGGCTTCCGGGGCGGTCGCCCTGGGCCCTGTCATCTCCCTGGCGACCGCCCCCGCGGGGATTGCCGTCACGGGGGCCGGGCTGGCCGGGCTCGGCGCATGGCTCGTGCGGTACGACATCGCGTGGCGCACCGTCCGGCTTCCCGGCTTGAGCCGCTACATCGCCTGGTGCTTGCTGCCCGGGTACTTCTGGCTCATCGCCGGGGGCGTCGCCTGGGTGCTCGGGCCCGGCGTCTGGGGTGGCGGGGTCTACTACGACGCCATGCTGCACGCGGTCTTCCTGGGGTTCGTGATGTCCATGATCTTCGGGCACGCGCCCGTCATCGTGCCGGCGCTTCTCGGTGTCCCCGTGCCGTACTCCCGCCGCTTGTACGCTCCGCTCGTGCTGCTGCACGCCTCCCTCGTCAGCCGCATCGCGGGTGACCTGCTGCTCTGGATGCCGCTCCGCCTCTGGAGCGGGATTGCCAACGTGGTGGCAGTGCTCGGCTTCCTGGCGGTGCTGGCCCTGACGGCACGGACGGCGGGGCGCCTCTCTTCCCAGAAGTAGAGGACGAAGCAGAGGACATGACGCCGGCTCAGTCGAACCTGCGTTCCCCGCGGCCTTGACACCCGGCCGGTGCGCCGGAATGATTGGCAACGAGTGGAAACGACGGATCAGCTACGGCTGGCTGCGGGCGAGTGGCGAGCCTCGAGGAAAAGGTGGTGCGAGATGGCCGCTATCGTGGTGGAAGGGCTCGTCAAGCGGTATCAGGATCTGGTGGCCGTCGACGGCGCCAGCTTCATGGTCGAGGAGGGGGAGATCTTCGCGCTACTCGGGCCCAACGGCGCTGGCAAGACCACGACGCTCGAAATCCTGGAGGGCCTGCGCACGGCGGACGCGGGGAGGGTGGAGGTGGCGGGCGTCGACGTGCGTCGCCACCCGCGGCAGGTGAAGGCGCGTATCGGGGTCCAATTGCAGGACGCCGGGTTCTTCAACTTGCTCACCGTGCAGGAGACGGTGGGCCTGTTTGCCAGCTTCCATCCCCATCCCCGCCCGGTGGAGAGCGTGCTCGAAGAGCTGAGCCTCCAGGAAAAGCGCCGGGCTCTGGTGCGGGATCTGTCGGGAGGGCAGCGCCAGCGACTCTCCATCGCGTGCGCCCTGGTGGGCGACCCGCAGATCCTCTTCCTCGATGAACCGACCACGGGCCTCGACCCACAGGCCCGGCGGGCGCTGTGGGAGGTGATCCGGGAGATCCGCAACCGGGGGCGTACGGTGGTGCTCACCACCCACTACATGGAAGAGGCCGAGGCGCTGTGCGATCGGGTGGCCATCATGGATCACGGGCGGTTGCTGGCCGCCGGCACTCCCGATGAACTCATCGGCCGGTTCGTGCCGGAAGACCGCATTCACATCGCCCTCGAGCCGCGGGCGGGCAGCGCCGCCGTCGAGTCGCTGCCGGGCGTCAGCCGCGTGGAGAAGGGCGAGAACGGGACGGTGGTTCTGGTCACCCGGCAGGCCTCGCTCGTGCTGCAACACCTGGTCTCGATTGCATCGGACGGCCAGCTGGACCTGGGCAGCCTCCGGGTCGACCGGGGCACTCTGGAGGACGTTTTCCTGCAGCTCACCGGGCGCAGGTTGCGGGATTGAAGGGCGGGCGTACCATGCGAGGCTTTCTTGCGGTCGCAGCCATGAGCTTCCGGGTGTGGTGGCGGGACCGGTCGTCCGCTTTCTGGGGCGTGATCCTGCCTCTCATGTTGATGGGACTCCTCGGTAGCGCGTTCGGGCGGCCCGAGTCGATGACCTTCACGGTGGCGTTCGTCGGGCCGGCGGCCCCGGGGGCGGGCAATGTTCCAGGTTCGCTGGAACCGGTCATCCGGCAGGCGCTGGGCGCCGTTCCGGTCCTCAAAGTCGTGGATGAACCCCGGGCGCAGGCCCTGGCTGCCCTGCGCAAGGGCAACCGGACCCTGGTGGTGGAGGTAGCCCCGGCGACGCCGGATGGGACGGCGGGCGCTGGGCGGCTTCTCAGGGTCGACCTCTACTTCGACGAGGCGCACGAGCAGACGGGGCAGGCCGCCATGGCGGTGGTACAGGAGGTGCTGCGGCGGATCGAGCAGGCCATGACCGGTGCTCCCCGGCTCTTTTCCGTGTCGACGCACTCGGTGTCGGGGCGGCAGTTTCGCATGTTCGACTTCCTGCTGCCGGGTGTCATGGCCATGAGCATCATGCAGACGGGGCTCATGGGCGTGAGCTGGTCCATCGCCGACTACCGGGAGCGAAGAGTCCTCAAACGGGTACTGGCCACCCCCTTTCACCCCATGGGATTCCTGGGAGGGTTGTTGACCCGGTTCACGCTGGTGACGCTGCTGCAGTCTGCGCTCATCTTCGCCGTCGGCGTGTACGGGTTCGGGGCGAAGGTCGTCGGGAGCGTATGGCTGCTCTTCTTGCTGGCCGCCCTGGGGTCCATGGCGTTCTTGTCCGTGGGTCTGGCCATCTCCACGCTGGCCCCCACCGCGGAGTCGGCCAACATCCTCGGAAGCCTGCTCAACTTCCCCATGATGTTCCTCTCGGGCACCTTCTGGCCGAAGGACATCATGCCGGCGTTCATGCAGCCCATCGTGGGAGTACTGCCGCTCACGCCGCTGATCGACAGCATGCGGGCGGTCGCCACGGAGGGGGCGAGCCTGGCCCCGTATGCAGGAGGGCTTGCCTACCTGGCGGCGTGGGGAGCGGTAGCTCTCGCCATGGCCGCCTGGCGGTTCCGGTGGGAGTGACAGGCCCGTCGAGCCGCTGGCTGAGCCGTCGCAGCCCGGGCGCCAGGCTCACGTCGCCCACGACCTGATACGACGCGGCCGCCGCCGCCAGGTACCCGTCGGCCGTCTGCACCACCGCCGCCGCCACCCAGCGGCCGGCCGGCACCTCGAGCTCCGCCCAGGCGCTCCCTTCCTGCTGCGTGGGGCCGGCCACCTCCATCTCCGTCGCCGACCCTGGGCCGCCCCACGGCCCCCAGTACAGGCGCACGGACCGCACGGGGCGGTCGCTCCGAAAGCCCAGGATGACCCAAACCGAGCCGGCCGGCACCGGCTTGTCCTGGGCCGGCTGCAAGAAGCGGATCTGGACACTTCCCGGCGGCGCCAGCCGTACCTTCCCCTTGGGGTCGGTGGGTTCGATGGCCGCACTGACGCGCCCGTCGGTGCCGCGGACGACCAAGCGGGTGGAGGGCACGAAGTCGAGCAGCGCTACCAGGGCGACGTCGCCCGGCGGCGGGCTGGCGGCGAAAGAGGGCGTAGCGGCCACCGGGCTCAGGACCAACAGGATGCCGGCGCAGCACCCCAGCACCGGTACTCCTCCCGGGTTGCGCCCCAACTTGCCAGGCATGGTCCAACCTCCGTCACGCAGCTCAGACGTCGAAACGTCTCGGACGGGCAGGGACCTTCGGCGCCTTCGTCGCCGACCCTTCAGCGAGAGCAGAGCCTTGCAGGACGGGCTTCGGGCGACCATGGTCCTCGGCGACCTGGTCGAGCCGGGACGCCTTGCGGGGCGGTCGTGGACGGGTCACGCAGGAGACTTCGCATTGCCGTCGTAGTGCAAACCGGGCCGGACGAACGTTCCAAGGGAAGTGCCGGGGGGATGCGCCCGTGCCCAATGACCGGAGCGCCGAGCAGCAGCGCCGGGCGTCCGAGCACCGGCAGGCCGTGGAGACAGTGAAGCGAGCTACCGGCGCCTTCGGATACCCTTGGTTTGAAGAAGGGGGGCTCCGGCGTGGCCCAGATTCGGCTCCTGGTGGGCACCAGCAAGGGAGGTTTTCTCTTCACTTCGGACGCGTCCCGGCGGCGATGGGACGTAGCCGGGCCGCTGTTCGAGGGGTGGGAGGTGTACCATCTCTACGCCTTGCCAGGCGACCCCGACCGCCTGTGGGCGTCGTTGTGGACGCCCTGGTACGGCAACGTGATCCAGACGAGCGGGGACGGGGGCCGGACGTGGCAGGTGGCGGGAGGCGAGTTCCGGCTGGAGCCCCCCATTGCCGCGTACAAGAGCCTGGGCGGCGCCACGCAGCCGTGGCAGTTCCGCCGGGTCTGGCGGTTTGCCTCGCCACCTTCCGCAAGCGGGGACGGGAACGCTCCCACGGGAGGCCCGGGGGTGCTCTTCGCAGGCGCTGAAGATGCGGCGCTGTTTCGTTCCGAGGATGGCGGCCGGACGTGGCGTGAGCTCGCGGCCCTGCGCCACCACCCGACCCACGAGGCCTGGGAGCCAGGCGCCGGCGGCCTTTGCCTGCATACGCTCGGCTTCGACCCTACCCGTCCTGGCCGGATGTTGGTCGCCATCTCGGCGGCCGGGGTCTTCCGGTCGGACGATGGAGGTGCGACCTGGAGACCGGCCAACCGGGGCCTTTACGCCTCGCATACCGCCGATTCGCAACCCGAGGCGGGCTACTGCGTGCACTCACTGGTGCTGCACCCGGCCCGCCCGGAGGTCGTCTACATCCAGGCTCACTCCGGCGTCTACCGGAGCGACGACGCCGGGGAGAGCTGGCGTAACGTCTCCGAGGGTCTGCCGTCTCCCTTCGGATTTCCGATTGCCGTGCACGCTCATGACCCGGACACCGTCTACGTGGTACCCATGAAAGACGACGAGCGGCATTTCCCGGTCGACGGAGCGCTTCGAGTGTGGCGCAGCCGGGATGGCGGCGGCACGTGGGAGCCGCTCTCGGACGGGCTGCCCGGCCGGCATTTCTACGGCAACGTGCTGCGTGGCGCGATGGCAGTGGACACGCTGTATCCTTGCGGCCTCTACTTCGGCACGACGACCGGGGAGGTCTACGCCAGCGCCGACGAAGGCGACTCGTGGGAGGCCGTCGCGCTGCACCTGCCTCGCATCCTTTCGGTCGAGGCGCACACCGTGGGGGCGCAATGAGGTGGACCCACTGCCCGGCAAGATCCGGGTCATCCTCCCGGGACACCTGTGCCGCCTGGCCGGGCTTCAGGGGCGCGTGGTCGAGGTCCCCGTCTCGGAGCTCACCCCCGGCGTCCCGGAGCCTACCCTCGGGACCGTGCTCGAAGAGCTCGAGCGGGCCCACCCGGCGCTGCGCGGCACCCTCATGGAGATTCGCGCCGGAGCCCCGGCCCGGCTGCGGCCCTACCTGCGGGCCTTCGCCGCCTCGATAGACCTCACACCGGCAGGTCTCGACGCCACCCTTCCCCCTGAGGTTGGCTTGGGAGAGGAGCCCCTGCGGGTCGTTGGGGCCATCGCCGGGGGGTAGGCGGGACAACGGCGCGGAGAGGCCGGGAAGGGATCGGGAGCGGCCAACCGAACCCGACGGCATAACGTCGTTCGGGTCCTTCGAGGATCCGGAGGACCGGCGGATGGCACTCGGCCCGTCAGCAGCCCTGGCGGCTCACCACGGTTTCGCAGCGGGAGGCGGGCCACACCTCGACACTGCCGGCCTGGGCGAACGGCTGCATGAACGCCTCGACCTTCTCCCGCCCGTCCGCCTCGACGATGAGGTAAAGGGTATGCTGCCCGTCGACCACCCCTTCTCCATGGAGCGTGATGCCGTGCTGCCGGGCATTCGCTTCGCTCAGGTGGCGCAGGAGCATCATCCCCATCCGCGGATCCCTGGCGGGGCAACTCTCGGGCGGGTGCTGGTGACGCACGACGAAGAGGGCCATGGAACCCACCTCCGTGAACATGGTGCCGACAGTATGCCGACAGTATAATCGGTCCCAACGCGGCGCGGCAAAGGCACGACGCTCCGGCCCGTGCGGACGGAAGACAGGGCAGGTGGAAGGTGAGGCGGGCATGAAGGTAGAGATCTTGGGGAGCGGCGGGGCTTTCCGGACGCCCAGGCCCGGGTGCAGCTGCTCCGTGTGCACCCAGGCGAGAGAGCGCGGGGTCCCTTACGCCCGCAGCGGCCCGGGGATCTTCGTCCACGGGCCCGGCGTGCTCATCGACACGTCGGAAGACATCTACATGCAGCTCGACCGAGCCCGGCTGCCGGCCATACGCGCCGGGCTCTACTCCCACTGGCACCCCGACCACACGATGGGCCGGCGGGTGTGGGAAACCCTCAACGCGGACCAGCGACGTTTACCGACGCGGCACCGGCGCACAGACGTGTACGTGCCCCAGGGGGTGCTCGAGGACTTCCGCCGCTTCGGGCTGATGGGGCACTTCGAATTCCTGGCGGAGCGATGGATCAACCTGCACGCCATGGATCCCTGGCGCCCCTACGACGTGAACGGCTACGCCATCGTGGCCGTGCCGCTTGCCATGGAGCGTACCTACGCCTTCCTGATCGAAGGCCCGCTCGAGGTCGCCGTGCCTGGCCCGGCGAGGCAGACCGGACGGCTTTTCGTGGCCATGGACGAGCTCCACGGGTGGAGGCCCCCCGAGGCCGTCCGGGGAGTCGACCTGGCGGTGCTGCCGGCGGGCATCTTCGACGTCGACCCGTTCACGGGAGAGCGCAACATGGCGCCCGAGCACCCGCTCCTGAAGGAGGAAGCCACGTTCGACGAGGTGCTCGCTTGCGCCCGGGCGCTCGGGGCGGGAAAGGTCGTCCTCAGCCACATCGAGGAGCCCGACGGCTTGAGCTATGACGCCCTGCGGCGGCTGGAGGAGAGGGAGGACGTACGGGCGCTGTCGATCACGTTCGCCTACGATACCCGGGTGATCGAGGTTGCCCGGGGGAGCGCCCCAGCGCTGTCCGGGCAGTGACGGCGTCACGGGCCCTGGCACCACCCGTTCCGGCAGCGGCAAGCCTGCAGCGGCCTGCGCGAGCGCCGGCTAGCGCGCCAGTTTGCGCTGCACGAACCCTCTGGCCTGCTCCTCAGTGGGGACGTGGCCGGCCGAGACGAGCTCGCCGTCGATGACCACTGCCGGTGTGAACATCACCCGGCGCCGCCGGATCTCCAGCGGGTCGGTCACGTGCAGTACCTCGGCCTGAATGCCGAGTCCGGCGAGCGCCTGCCGCACCACCTGTTCGGTTGCTTTGCACTTGGGGCACCCGGTGCCCAGGATCTCCACGCGCATCATCCCATGCTCCCTTCGACGTCAAGGCCGGGTCTGCCCGGCCGCGCCTTTGCGCGTCAAAACAGCCAGTTACCCGCCGCCCACGCCCAGGCGGTCGCCAGGGCGACCGTGACCGCCACGTACACGGTCGCCTTCCTTGCCCCGAAGACTCGGCCGATGGTCAGCATGCTCGGTAGGCTGAGCCCCGGCCCGGCGAGCAGAAGCCCGAGCGCCGGCCCTTTACCCATGCCGAGCTCCATGAGCCGCGCCACGAACGGCGCCTCGGTCATCGTGGCAAAGTAGCTCACGGCCCCGATGAGCGTGGCGGCGAACGACGCCCCCAATCCCGACCCGCCCAGCCAGCGCTGCACCCACTCCGGCGGAAGCAGGGCCGCGATGACGCCCACGGCAAAGACGCCGGCGAGCAAGGTGGGCACGATCAAGCGCACGAACCACCACGTCTCGTGCAGCCACGCGCTCCATCGCTCTCGCTCCAGGCGCCACCGAGCCCATGCGAAGGCCGCGCTCATGGGGACCGCCCAGACGGACACCTTTACCCAGTACGGCCCCGTCCGAACCAGGTAGTTAGGAGCCAGGAGGCTGATAGCCAGCAGCGCCATGAGCACGATGCCGGCCCGGTCCGCAAAGGCGCCTAGGCCCGGGGCGGGCGCGGACTCGCCGGGCGGGTCGAGGGTGGCAGCCGGCTCCGTCCCCGCCGCCCGAGCGGCCTCCGAGCGCCAGAAGGCCCAGGTCATCACGAACCCTACCACGAGAGCGGTGGACATCGCGGCCACCAGCCGGACGACCGCCATCGAACCCCCGAGCACGGAAGCCGTGTAGGAGAGCGCCAGGACGTTGGCGGCCGGCGCCACCCATAGCACGATGAACGCCGCCCCGATCCCGGCGCCACCGTAGTAGAGCCCGCTTGCCACGGGAATGACGGTGCACGAGCAAGCCGCGACGAAGACGCTGCCGATGGCGGAAGCCACGAACGAGCGCAGGCGATGGGTGGCGCTGCCCAGGTAGGCGGCAATCGCCTCTTTCGACACCAGGCTCACCATCGCGCCGGCCAGCAGGAAGGCCGGCACGAGGCACGTGAGCACGTGCAGCGCGACGTACTCCTCGAGCGCTCGCAGCCCGGCGAGGAGGAGTTGCCCGATCATCCAAGGTCATCTCCTTGCGTGGTGAGCCAACCTGCCGCAGCACCCGCCGCGCACCGCGGGCACCGGCACGAAGTGGGACCCGGCGGTGTCGGGGGCACAGGCTGCAGCCCTACGGCATCGAGAAGGGCCGGGACGCGGGGGTTGGCCAGCCGGTAGAGCACGTAAAGCCCGTCGCGGCGGGCCTTGACGATCCCGGCCCGCCGGAGCACCGCAAGATGCTGGGAGACCGCCGCCTGGCGCAGGCCCAGCGTGGCCGTCAGGTGGCAAACGCACGCCTCACTCCTGGCCAGCTCCAGGACGATGCGAAGGCGGTCTTGGTGACCGAGAGCCCGTAGCAGCCGGGCCGCTTTCCGCGGCGAAGAGCTATTCAACATTGCGAATATACGATATAGCTTTTCGATGGGCCTCGGCCAGGGCAAGGTGTCCCGGTCATCGGTCCCTTGGAGCCCCCCCGCTCATGCCCGGGCGGCCTGCCAGATGGACCGGAGGTCCTGGCGCAACGAGCCGCGCCCCCCGATACCGTGGCAACGAAGGGGGCGACGCAGTTGGCGCCAATGGGTGTCTACAGCTCGCGCTGTGAGGAGTGCATCGACTCGCAGGTCCTGCCCACGCTGGAGCGCCGCGGGGTGGCCGGTCCACCGGGCCCCCCGGGGCCATCCGGGCCACCCGGTCCTCCTGCCGACGTGTTCGACCCGGCGACGCTGTCCCGGGTCGAAGGCCGTGCGTTCGCGGCCACGTCCGGCCCGCTGCCGGGTAACCCCAACCAGGTGGCACAAATCGTCCTGGTCAACCCGCCGGGCTCGCCGGTCGTCCTGCAGCTGGTCGAGTGGTCGTTGCTGGCGAGCACGCAGTTCTTCGGCGGCGAGGGGCGCTTGCGGCTGTTGACGGGGGTCGATCCTTCCGGCGTGCCGTCCATCCCGGTCGTCTCCACCAACACGGCAGTGCCGAGAGCATCGCAGACGTCGGCTCATGCGGGCGTTGTCGACGCGCTTGCCACGGGGACGAAGCTACTGGACACGGACGTGCTGGGAGGAATCCTCTACCAACCCCAGGTCCCTTCCGTCTGGGTGGTGGCTCCGGGCACCAACCTCGCCTTCACTTACGAGACGGACGGCACCTTCGTCGCGTACTTCGTCGCGATATGGGTCGAGGTCCCCGTCTGAGCCGGACTGCTGCGTGTGGAGGTAACCCGTCGTGGTATCCCCGGCGTTTGCCACAGCAAGCCGGCCCTGGCGACGGGGGACAGGCCCCTCACCGGGTGATGGCGTCGACGCCTTGCTCTAGGTCCGGCCAGGCCGGGGAGGCGCCCGCTCGTCGCTCGATCGCCACGACGGCCCGGCCCGGTACGCAGACGATGACCTGGCCGGGCCGGTCGATCCACCCGGTGTGAACGCAGACCTGATGCGGGCAGGTGGAGGACTTCACCCGGATCCGCCCGTCGCGCACTTCCAGGACCAGCTCGACGGATCCGCTTCGGAGGGCCCACTGCCCGTCGCGATCGAGGGGCACCCTCAAGGTAAGACGGCCTGCACCCTGCTTCCCATGGCCTTCGTCGCCGGCCAGCTGCACCACGGCCGCGAGGTCATGGGGGCTCGAGGCGCCCCCTGCCGGCCCGGTCACGGCTCCCGGCAGCCTTCCTGCCCCTGCCGCCACGAGGACCGTCAAAGCCGTGCACGCCAGCCCTGACAGGGCGAGTCCCACCCATCCCGCCGCAGCCGGCGTCCCGGCCGGCCGTTGGCCCGAGGCCCGCTGCCACGCGCCTGTCTGCAGGCAGCGGCGGGCCAACTCCCCGGTGACCAGTCCAGCCAGCCCTCCCAGCGGGACCAGGGGACCGGCCAGCGCGCCGACTCCGGGGTGGCTCACGAGGTAGCGGGCGGCCAGCAGTTGTCCCAGGTTGTGCGCGACCCCTCCCAGCACGCTGGTGACCACCAGCCGGGGAAGGCGTCCGCGAGCCCACGACAGCGCAAGGGTCATGACGGCGAGGCTGGCCAGCGCGCCTGCGCCGGCCAGCCAGAACCCCGGTGCCCCCAGCTTGCCGGTCAGGGCCGAGCTGAGCAGCACGCGGACGAGTGCGAACCGGGCGGCAGCCCCTGGCCCCCACTGCCACAAGACCAGCAAGCCCACGGCGTTGGCCAGGCCGAGCCTGGCCCCGGGCACGGGAAGGACGATCACCGCCGACTCGATCACGTGCAGGGCCAGCGCCATCCCCAACAGCATAGCCTCGGTGGTGAGCCGCCGGATCCGGGCGTCGATCCCGGCATGGACCCCCTCCAGCGCCGCGCTCGCCACGGGCGTGGGCGGAAAGGCCGGAGCCGCCGGCGCCTGGCCGTTACCCGTCATCGTGGCACCTGCCCGATCCGGCGCACGCGCATGGACGGATCGACCAGGATGGCGCTCGTCCCCGGCCATTGCCGCAACAAGCGCTCTCCCTGCTCCGGCCCGACGATGGCGAGGGCCGTCGAAAGGGCGTCGGCCACGGCGGCCGAAGTGGGGTGGAAGACCGTGACGGAGATCGCCCGGCGGGATGGCTGCCCGGTGCGGGCGTCGATCAGGTGCGTGTAGCGCACACCCTCGAATTCGAAGTAACGCTCGTAATCTCCGGACGTAGCCGCCGCTCCGTCCTGGAGCGTGACCGTATCCAGCAGCTTGCCGCTCTGGCGCGGGTGCTGGATACCGAGCCGCCAGGGCTTGCCGTCTCCCGGACGCCGGCCGAGCGCCCGTACCTCCCCGCCGACGTCCACCAACGCGCTCGAAAGGCCGGCTTTCTCGAGGACTTCGATGGCCCGGTCGGCCGCATACCCCTGAGCCACGGCGCCCAGGTCGAGAGCCATCCCCGGCTGCTCGAGATAGATCGACCAGCTGGTACCTTCGTGGCGTACACAGACCTGCCGGAAATCGACCAGACCCACGGCCTGGGCCAGCTCCTGCGCCTTCGGAGGGTGCCGTGGCGGATCCCGGTCGTAGCTCGCCCCGAACCCCCAGAGATCGACGACCGGAGCCACGGTCGGATCGAAGGCGCCCTCCGTCTGTTGGGCGACGGTGAGAGCCAGGCGAGTCAGCCGCCCGACCTCTTCGGGTACCTCTACGGCATGGCGCCCCGCCCCTTTGGCCACTCGCGCCAGGGGGCCGTCCGGATCGAACCGGTCGAATAGGGCGTCCAGGCGCTCGACCTCCGCCATGGCGGCATCCACCGCCGCTCGAGCGCCAGGCCCTGCCGCCGTGACCTGCACGAAGCTTCCCATGGCGAAGCCGGCACGGCGCACCACGGAGGTGTCCGAAGGCGCCGTGGAGTCCGGGGCGCTCCCGGGCAGCGGTGAGCCGGCGCCGCCGGGGGCCCTCCCGCTCCACGGCATCCCCCTCGTCGCGAGCGCCGCGCCTGCCATTGCCAG
The DNA here is from genome assembly GCF_035593305.1 of Limnochorda sp. L945t. GTDB lineage: Bacteria > Bacillota > Limnochordia > Limnochordales > Geochordaceae > Carboxydichorda > Carboxydichorda subterranea. The sequence goes on from NZ_CP141615.1 coordinate 808,723, forward strand.
GGCCAAAGCCGCCACGGCACCCGCCTCGAGCCACCGGCTCCCGGAGCGTGTAGCCGCCTGCCTCACGGGGTCACCCCCGCCCCCGTTCACGCCGGGCCGCTACCTACCCGCACCGGCTCGACCCGAGCGGGCGCCGGCGTGATCACGATGCAGTGGGTCGGGCACTTCTCGGCGCACTTGCCGCACCCGTCGCACCGGGCCGGATCGATGGAGGCCAGGTTGTCGAGGACGGTGATGGCCTCGCGGTCGCACGCCCGCTGGCAGATCAGGCACCCGATGCACCCTGACCGGCACACCTGGCGCACCTGTTTGCCGGGGAGGGTCGAGAGACACCTCACGTAGGAGGCGCCGGCGTCCATGACCTGGATGACGCCCCGGGGGCAAACCAGTTCGCACAGCCCGCAGCCGGTGCAGCGCTGCTCGTCCACCACCGGGAGCCCGTCGGGCCCGATCGCGAGCGCTCCAAACGGGCAGGCCTCCACGCAGCTCCCGAGACCGAGGCAGCCGTCCGGGCACCCCTTCGGGCCTCCGGCCACCAAATCGGCCGCCCGGCAGTCCATGACCCCGTCGTAGCGTGCCCGCTGTACGGCGCTGTGGCAGTCACCTCCGCAGAGCACCCTGGCGATCCGCCGGGCAGTGTGGCCCACGGACCGCCCGAGGATGGCCGCCAGCTTCTGGACCGTGGAGTCGCCACCAGCCCGGCACCCTTCCACGGGAGCCCCGCCCGCTATCAAGGCCCTGGCAAAGCCGCTGCACCCGGAGAAACCGCACGCCCCGCAATTGGCGCCGGGCAGGCTCTCCGTCACCTGGGCGATCCGGGGATCCTCCTCGACCCGCAGGAAGCGCCCCGCGATCACCAGCCCGATGCCGAAGAGCAGCCCCAGGCTCCCCAGGAGGCCCACCGCGGCCAGAATCCCCTGTACCATGTGCCAAGCCCCTGCCTTTCCAGGCTCGCGCTTGCGGCTCGGAGCGCCGCTCGTGCCGTCAAATGGGCACCATCCCGGAGAACCCCATGAACGCCAACGACAGCAGCCCCGCGATGGTGAGCGCCAGAGCCGTGCCCTCGAACGCCTTGGGCACCCGGGTGTAGGCGAGCTCTTCCCGGATGCCCGCCATCAGCACCAGCGCCAGCGTAAAGCCAAGCCCCGTCCCCACTCCGAAGACGGCGGTCTCGGCCAGGTCGTACGCCTTGTTGGAGGCCATGAGCGCCAGCCCCAGCACGGCGCAGTTGGTGGTGATGAGCGCCAGGTAGATGCCGAACGCCTCGTACAGGGCCTGGTTGGCCTTGCGGATCACCATCTCGACGAACTGCACGAAGACGGCGATCACCAGGATGAAGGCGAGGGTCCTCAGGTAGCTCAGTTGCATCGGCACCAGCACCGCGCGATCGACGATCCACGTCACCACCCCGGCTCCTACCAGGACGAAGGTGGTAGCCAGTCCCATGCTCACGGCCGTCTTCATCTGGCGGCTCGTACCGAGGAACGGGCAGGTGCCGAGGAAGCGCACCAGCACGATGTTGTTGACCAGCGCCGAACTGATCAGCAGCAACAGCAGCTTCACCGGACCCCTCCTCCCATCCCGGCCGCCTCGGCGACTCTGGCTCCCGCCATCCCGGCGGCCTTACGGGCTTGCGCTCGCTCCTGTGCGACCCGCACGGCGGCGTTGAGGCCCGCCACGACGGCTCCCAGCGTCAGGAAAGCTCCCGGAGGCAGCGAGAAGAGCCCGAGCGGCGTAAACCAGTCGCCCAGCAACTGCCAGCCGAAGATGGTGCCTCTCGCCAGCAGCTCCCGCAGGGCGGCGATGAGCGTCAAGCCCCATATCTCACCCAGGCCCATGCCCAGCGCGTCCGCCGCGGAGCGCATCACGCCGTGCTTGGAGGCGAAGGCCTCGGCGCGGGCGAGGATGATGCAGTTGACCACGATGAGCGGGACGAAGATGCCCAGCGCGTCGTGGACCGCCGGGAGCAACCCGGCCAGGGTCATGTCGGTGACGGTCACGGCCGTGGCGATGATCACCACGAAGACCGGGATGCGGACGTTGTCGGGGATCACCCGGTGCATGGCCGAGACGATCACGCCGGTGATCAGCAGCACCGCGGTCACGGCCAGGCCCATGATCAGGCCGTTGATGGCCGCCGTCGTAATGGCGAGCACGGGGCACATGCCGATGAGCATGCGAAGCGGCGGGTTTTCGGCCCAGATGCCCCGGGCCACGTCGCCGGCCAGGGTCTTGATCAGCCCGCCCCGGCTGTCGTCGGCCACCTCCGCTCACCGCCCCTCCGTGGCGGCCCGTACCGCCTCGATGGCTTGCACCACGATGTCGCACACGGCTACCGACGAGACCGTGGCCCCGGAGATCCCGTCCACGTCCTCACCCGGCATGAAAGCGTCGTCCAGGGGCTTCCCGGCGAACTGCCCCAAGAAGCCCTCTTCCTCGATGCGCGAGCCCAGTCCCGGCGTCTCGCTCTGCTGCAAGACCCGCACACCGAGCAACTCCTTGACCTCGGGGTCGATGCCGACGGCCAGCCGGATCACGTCGTGGTACCCCTGCCCCTCGGTGAACACCCCGTAGCCCACCCGGTTGCCCTGCGCATCCAGAGCCTCGAAAACCCGGGCGCCGTCGGTCTGCGACAGCCGGTTGAAGGTGACCGCCTCGGGAATCAGCGTCTTGAGGCCGAGCTCGATCTCCCGCCTTTGTTGCTGGCTGGCGATCAGAGGAGCCGTAGCGTGGTAGAAGCTCGCCAGCAAGACCCCCGCTGCCGACGTGACCAGCACCAGCACCAGGACGGCCTGGAGCTCGCCGCGCCATCTCGTGCCGTGGACCGCCTGCAATGACTTCGCCTCCCGGACGACACGCCAGTGGCGCCGGCGCAACGCGACCGACGCCCGGTTGAGCAGTGGCGTCAAAGCGTTCATCACCAGTACGGCAAAGGCTGCTCCCTCGAGGAACGACCCCTGCAGCCGCAGCAACACCGTCAGCGCCCCGGCGCCCAGTCCGAACACGAACCGCCCTTCGGCGGCGACCGGCGTCGTGGGCGGGTCGTGGACGAAGAAAGCCACCGTCAGGGGCGCCAGGCCCACGAGCCAGTGGTAAGCCGGGTGCCACCCCATGCTCACGGCCAGAAGCCCGCTGCCCACGAAAAAACCGGCCGGTGCCTGCCAGCGCCCCGCGCCCCAGCCCATCACCAGAACGCCGGCCACCAGCACCGCCAGGGGAGAGGCCGCTGCAAGGGGGCCGGGACCGGCGTGCCAGAGCAGGGGCAGGTAATCGGGAATCACCTTGCCTGCCTTGGCGACGGCCATGAGCGCCGGCCTGGACGCGGTGCCGCCGGACAGCGCGGCCGCGAAGCTCCCCAGCAAGAAGACGTGCCCGACCAGGGCCGGGTTGAACAGGTTGTGTCCCAGGCCGCCGAACACGTACTTGCCCAGCGCGATGGCAGCGGCCGCACCGAGGAGCGCCATCCAGGTCGGTGCGGTCGGGGGAAGGGTGAGCGCGAGCAAGAGCCCCGTGACCAGGGCGCTGCCGTCGGCGAGGGTAGCGAGCGCCTTGCGGCGCAGCAACCACTCGCACGCTGCCTCGACCGCGGCGGCGCCGGCCATGCCGGCCGCCATCAGCCGTACGGCATCCAGCCCGTAGACGGCGACGGCGGCGGCGCCCGGTATGGCGGCCGCCAGCAGCGTCAGGCGCACCAGGGTCGTGACCGGCTCCGCCACGTGAACGTGGGGTGCCGGCTGGACCCACAGCATGGGATGCGTGACCGTCTCCTGCCCTTTCACGATCGGGTCGCCACCTTTTCGGCCGCCCGCTCGGCCGGACGCCTCCGGGGAGCGGAGGGGCGGCCCTTGGCCAGCGTGATCCACTGCAGGAGCGGCCGGCGGGCCGGGCAAACGGCAGCGCACGCAGCGCACTCGACACAGGCACGAGCGCCCAGGTCCCGGGCCTCGGCCATCTGGCCGGCGCCCGCCGCCCGGGCGATGTACAATGGGAGCAGGCCCACCGGGCAGACCTCCACGCACCGGCCGCATCGGATACAGGCCGCTTCCGGGTGGAGGCGCTCGAGATGGCGCTCCTGCAGGAGGGCCAGGGCGGGAAGCGACGCGGTGACCGGAAGGCTGAGGTCGGGGATGGCCTCGCCTCGCAGGGGCCCACCCGCCAGCGCCATGGCGACGGCGGGCGCGGGCGGCACCTGGCCGTCGGCCCCCGGTGCAGCCGGCGTGCGAGTGTCCGGCTTCGGGGCCATCGCCCATGCGGCGACGACCTCCAAAGCGAGCCCGATGGGCACGTAGAAAGCCCGTACGGGCCCTCTCGGACCCGTGGCCACGGCCAGAAGCCTGTGGGTCACGGGAAAGCCATCCTGCAACGCGTGCCCGGCGGCCACCGCGGTACCCGCCGACTCCACGACGAAGGGGGCCGCCCCTAGCCCGGAAAGCCGCATGGCCCGGGCGGCCAGCAGGACCGGTACCTCCCGCCAGTCGAGCTCTCTAAGGGTGACCAGCCGGATGGCGGCCGGTCGGGAGGTATCACCGGCGCCCCTGGCGGATGCCTGGCGGCGCAGCGCCTCTTCCACCGCGGGCCGGGCAGGGGAGGAGGAGAGGACGGCGACGACGGCGCCGGCGGCGCCCAGGGCTCTCACCAGCGCCCTCGTCCCCAATACGAGGGCGTCCGGCTCCGCAGCGGCCTCCAGGGCCTCGCTCGGGATCGCCGGCTCCGGCCCTACGGCGTTGATCACCAGCGTGGCGCCGCCGGCTCCCCGGCGCAGCAGCGCCGGGAGGCTTGCAGCGAGTTGGAGTGAGCCGTCACCCGGGTGCGCCGCGGTCAACCTGCCGGTCAGCCCGGCCTGGAGCAAGTAACGCGCCAGCTCCTGGCGCGGCCACGACTCCGGGTGAGCACAATCCCACGGCCGCTCCAGGGGGGCTGCCCACTCGTCGAGCCCGTCCGACTCTACGGTCACCGCATGCAGGACGCCTGCCGGCGTGCAAAGCGGGCCGACGTCCACGACCTTGCCCGATACCGGGCTGTGCACCGGGACGCCTGCCCGGGCCGCCTGGGCACCCTCCTCCGGCGCGGTTGGCCCATCGTCCGGGGCATCGGGCTCCAGGAGGACCTGGCCTGCCGCGACCCGATCCCCCTTGCGTACGACCGGGTAGGCTCCAGGGTGGGGGCCGCGGCCGGGACCCCAGGGAGCGGTCAGGGTGAACCGTATGCCCGGGGTCGTCGCCAGGGGACGGCTCCCGGCCGGTCGCAGGGCCTCATCGTTCATGCTCGCCCGACTCCTTCGTGGCGGGAGGATCGAGAAGGGAAAGGGTAGTCTTAGTGAAGACATTCACGAGCTTTCGCAAAAAACGAGGCACGCACCCCTGCCCTTCCCGGCCAGCGCCTCCCGGTGCCGGCCGCCGGTTCATGACCGGCAAGCCCCGTGCCCGTTTCAGTCTGGCATAGGGGTGGGTCACAATCAAGAGGACTTGGCAGGACCGAATGTCCCATCTCGGAATAGTGGGACCAAACGACCGGTCGAAACCGCACAAGAGGGGGGCGCGATTTTCCGCCATGCAACAGGGGGGCTTGCGGCGCGTCTTCGCCGTGGCCGACGGCGTCGACGGCATCGATCTGGAGTTCCAGGGGCGGCAACGGGCCATCGCCAGCTTCGTGCTGCGGGGCGAGGGCGGCCGGTTCGCCTTGATCGAGGTGGGCCCGGAGAGCACGCTTGGCGGGCTCGAGCGCGGTCTACAGGAGGCAGGGCTGCACCTGGACGGCCTCGAGGGGGTTTTCGTCACTCACATTCATCTGGATCACGCCGGAGCGGCCGGTGCGCTCGCGCAGAAGGCGCGCTGCCCGGTGTGGGTGCACGAGATCGGGGCGCCCCACCTGGCCGACCCGGCCCGGCTGTGGGAGAGCGCGGGGAGGGTGTTCGGCCACGACCACATGCAGGCGCTTTGGGGCGGCATCACGCCGATCGACCGGGAGTTGCTGCGCCCCATCGGGGAGTACGCCCGCATCGACATCCTCGGGCACCGGCTGGAGGCGTACCACACCCCGGGGCACGCCTCGCACCACGTCGTCTACTTGCTGGATGGGGAGACGCTGTTCACGGGAGACGCGGCGGGGGTGCGGGTTCCCGAGGTGCCGCTCGTGCGGGCGCCGGCGATGCCCCCGGAGCTCCACGTGGAGCAGTGGAGCCGGACCATCGACCGGATGGAGGGGCTGCGACCCCGCAGGCTGGTGCTGACGCACTTCGGCCCTTACGAGCAGGACGTCGCGTGGCACCTGGGACAGGTCCGCGAAAGCCTGCGCACCGGCGCCGACCGCGTCCTGGAGCAGTCGCGGCGAGGGGCGGCGGTAGAGGCGATGACCGAAGGGCTGCTGGAGCTCGAAAGAGAGCGCCTGGCCACCCGAGGAGTGAAAAGCGCGGCTCATGCGGCCATCCTCGAGCACTACGACGTGATCGTTCCGACGCCCCTCATGGTCAACGGGTACCTGCGCTACTGGCGCAAGTTCCATCCCGAGCTCGCCGCCACTCCTTCGTGACCTGAAGGAGCGCATAGCGCAGTGCAGGGGTCGGGCCGTCGCCTCGCGACCCGGTGGAGGTAGGCGCCGGCCGAGAGCGAACCTTCGGGCCACACCCGCCTGGGTGACGGGGGAGGGAGCGCCCGTGGGCATCGTCGAACGGCTGCGGCGTATCTACGGCCCGGAACGGATGGTCAGTGACCCGGCGGCCCTGCGGGTCTACGAGACCGACGGCCTCGCCTCGGAGCGCCAGATGCCGCTCACCGTGGTCTTTCCTCGCGAGGCCGACGAGGTGGTGGCCACCGTGCGGGCCTGCTTCGAGGATGAGGTTGCGTTCGTCGCGCGTGGGAGCGGTACCAGCTTGAGCGGAGGGTCGGTGCCGCCTCCCGGTGGTGTGGTGATCGCCCTCAACCGCATGAACCGCATTCTCCGGCTCGACCCCGACGAGCAGCGGGCCGTGGTGGAGCCGGGGGTCGTCAACGCCCATCTGAGCCAGGCGGCCGCCCCCTACGGCCTCTACTACGCCCCCGACCCCTCGAGCCAGGTCATCTGCACCCTGGGGGGCAACGTGGCCTTCAACTCCGGGGGCGCCCACTGCCTGAAGTACGGCATGACCTCCAACCACGTGCTGGGCCTCCGGGTGGTGCTCCCCGACGGCACGGTCGAGCGCCTCGGCGGGAGCAGCCTGGAGGTGCCCGGGCCGGACCTGGTGGGGCTTTTCGTGGGGTCGGAAGGGCTGATGGGGGTCGCCGTCGAGATCACGGTGCGCCTGTTGCCCAAACCCGAGGCAGTGCGGACCCTGCTTGCCGCTTACGGGAGCCTGCAGCAGGCGGGCGAGGCCGTGGCGGCCGTGGTGGAGAGCGGGCTTCTGCCGGCCGCGATGGAGATCATGGACCGCCTCGCCATCGAAGCGGCGGAAGCGGCCGTGCACGCCAACTACCCGAAAGGCGCCGGAGCGCTGCTCATCGTCGAGCTGGACGGCCCCCGGGACGAGGTCGAGTCGGACTTCGTGCGGCTTCACGAGCTCATCCGGCGCTCGGGGGCGACCGAGGTGCGCGTGGCTTCCGACGACGCCGAGCGCCTGAAGATCTGGAAGGGCAGGAAAGGCGCCTTTTCCGCGGTCGGCAGGCTCAGCCCGGCCTACCTGGTGCAAGACGGGGTGGTGCCCCGCACCCGCCTCGGGGAGGCCCTGTGCGAGATCGAGCAGCTGGCCGCCGCGGCGGGGTTGCGCGTGGCCAACGTCTTTCACGCCGGCGACGGCAACCTGCACCCCCTGATCCTGTACGACGGGCGCAGGCACGGCGAGCGGGAGCGGGCCGAGGAGCTGGCGGCGGCCATCCTGCGGGTCTGCATCCGCCAGGGAGGCTCCATCACCGGCGAGCACGGGGTCGGCCTGGAGAAGCGGCAGTTCCTCGGCGAGATGTTCGCCGAGGACGACCTGCGCGCCATGGCCCGCCTGCGCAGGGAGATGGATCCTCTGGGGATCGCCAACCGCGGCAAGATGTTTCCGCCCGGCTTCGAGGAGGCCGGCGAGGCGGGACGGGCGCTGCTGCCATCCGCGGCCGCAGGCTGAGGGGTGGGACGGGCAATGGCGGTCGAAGAGGTGCAAGGTGCGGACGTCCTGGCGCCGGCCGATCCCGGCGAGGCAGCAGAGGCGGTCAAGGCCAGCCGGGTGGTGGTGCCCCGTGGAGGCGGCACGAAGTGGGGGCTCGTCGCGGCCAGGATGGCCAGCGTCGCCGGTACCCAGGGCGGGGTGCGGATCGTCGACACGACTCGCCTGGCCGGCATCCTCCAATACGACCCGGCGGAGTACACGGTGACGGTGCTCGCGGGCACCCGGTTGGACGATCTCGGGCAAGTGCTCCGGCGTGCCGGGCAATACCTGCCCTTCGACCCGCCGTTGGCCGGCAGGGGCGCAACTGCCGGAGGGGCCGTCGCCTCGGGTCTGAGTGGCCCGGGGCGACTGCTCCGCGGGGGTGTTCGCGACTTCGTACTGGGCATCCGGTTCGTCGACGGCGAGGGGCGGCTGGTACGAGCCGGCGGCAAGGTCGTCAAGAACGCGGCCGGCTTCGACTTGCCGAAGCTCTTCTGCGGCAGCCTGGGAGAGCTGGGCGTGCTCGTCGAGGTGACGTTCAAGGTGCTGCCGGCCCCGCCATCCTCCGGCACCGCCCGGTTCGGATTCGACCGGCTGCCCGACGCGGCGGCGGCCTTGCGGAGGCTGTTGCGCACCCCGCTCGAGCCGGATGCGGTCGACCTGGTCGAGCGCCGGGCGCTGCAGGCCGCAAGCGGGCCGGAGGTTGCCGGAGACGACCCGTGGTCGCTGTGGGTGCGGGTGAGCGGCGAGGAAGCGCACGTCGCCGCCCGGCTCGATCGGGTGGAGGACGTGGTGGGGGCACCGGGCGCGCGGCTGCACGGCCCGCCCGAGCAGGCCCTGTGGGACGGCTTGCGGGACCTGGACTGGGCCTCCCGCGCTCCGGCCGTGCTCCGGCTGCACACGACCCCGGGGCGGATCGAACGGCTCGACGAAGCCTTGCAGCGTCTCGGCGCCCTCCGCCACTACAGCGTCGCGGGCCACGTGGCGTGGGCGGCCGTGGAGTCCGTGCCGGCGCGCTCCCTGGTGGTCTCCGAGCTCGCCGGGCTGGCGGACGCGGCTCTGGCCCTGCGGGGCGCACAGGGCTCTCCGCACGTGCTGATGCCGGGGGAGGGCTTCGCCCGCAGGGTCAAGCGGGCGCTGGATCCGGCGGGGCGCTTCGGCGGGAACGGGTAAGGGGGAGGAGTGCCGGTGCAGCATCGAATCGATGGGGCTCGCCTGGGGCCGTACGGCCCGGCCATGGCCGCGGCGATCGAGGCGTGCGTGCACTGCGGCTTTTGCCTGCCGGCCTGCCCCACCTATCAGGAACTGGGCGAGGAGATGGACTCTCCCCGAGGCCGTATCTACCTCATCAAAGAGGCGCTGGAAGGGCGCCTGAGCGTCGACGGAGCGGCCGGCCAGCACGTGGATCGATGCCTGGGCTGCCTGGCCTGCGTGGAGGCTTGCCCGTCGGGCGTGCGCTACGACCTGCTCCTGGTGGGCTTCCGGGAGTGGCAAGAGACGCGGCGCAAGCGTTCCGCCCTGTCGAGGTGGTGGCGGCGGGGCCTGCTGTCGGTCCTGCCCTACCCGCGCCGCTTGCGGGCCGCGGTGGCGCTGGGACGGGCGGCCGGGGGGATGAGGCGGTGGCTCCCCCGGCGGCTGCGGGCGATGATCGATCGCATCCCGCCGGAGCCGGTGCGGGCTGCCGGGGTACCCCCGGCCATCCCGACCCGAGGTCCGCGGCGCGCCCGGGTGGCGTTGTTGCGGGGCTGCGTGGAATCGGTGCTGGCTCCCGGGATCCTGGAAGCGGCCGTGCGGGTGCTGACCGCCAACGGGGTCGAGGCAGTCGTCCCCGAGGGGCAGGGGTGCTGCGGCGCCCTCGCCCTGCACGCCGGGGCCGCCGCTCAGGCCCGGGCGCTGGCGAGGCGCAACCTCCGGGCGTTGCGCCCTGAAGAGGTGGACGCCATCGTCACGACCGCGGCCGGGTGTGGTTCGGCGATGAAGGAGTACCCGGCGCTCTTTGCCGGGCGACCCGAGCAGGACAGGGCTCGAGCCTTCTCGGCGAAGGTGCGGGACATTTCGGAGTTTCTCGACGCGATGGGCATCACGCCGCCGAGCGCTGCCGGGCGCCCGGGGCGCGTCGCGTATCACGATGCCTGCCACCTCGGCCACGGGCAGGGAGTACGGGATGCGCCGAGAAGGCTCCTTTCACGGATGCCCGGGGTGGAGCTCGTGGAGATCCCCGACGGCGATACGTGCTGCGGATCTGCGGGCATCTATCACCTGGAGCACCCGGAGCTGGCGCGCCGGTTGCAGGAGCGCAAGGTGGAGGCCATCTTGCGGACGGGGGCCGGCACCGTCGTGGCGGGCAACATCGGGTGTATCGTGCAGATTCGGGAGGGGCTGGCCCGCCGGGGGGCCGGGCGCGTGAGAGTGCAGCACACGGTGGAGTTGCTCGATCGGGCCTATGCCCGGCCTGAAGGAGGAGGCGGCGGATGATCCGCTGGGTGTGCAACGTGACCATGCTGTTCACGGAGGTGCCGTTCCTCGAGCGGTTCGAGCGGGCGGCCAGGGCAGGGTTTCGCTACGTGGAGTTCCTGTTCCCCTACGGACAGGATGTCGATGCCATCGCAAGGGAGCTCGAGAAACACCATCTGGAGCAGGTGCTGTTCAACCTGCCGGCAGGGCGGTGGGAGAGCGGAGAACGGGGGATTGCGGCGGACCCGAGCCGCCGGGAGGAGTTCGCCGAGGGGGTGCGCCAGGCGGTGGCCATCGCCCAGAGGCTCGGGGTGCGCCGCCTCAACTGCCTGGCCGGCCGGTTGTTGCCGGGGGTGCCTTACGCCGACCAGCACGCCTGCCTGGTGGACAACCTGCGCCGGGCGGCCGACCATCTCGCCCGGCACGGGATCACGCTCTTGGTCGAGCCGCTCAACGACCGGGACGTGCCGGGCTTCTTGTTGACCTCGACCCGCCAGGCCGTGGCCCTGCTCGACGAGGTCGGGCGATCCAACGTCAAGGTGCAGTACGATGCCTACCACATGCAGATCATGGAGGGCAACCTCACGCAGACGCTCAAGGCTTACCTGCCCCGCATCGGCCACGTGCAGATCGCCGACGTGCCGGGGCGTCACCAGCCGGGCACCGGGGAGATTCGCTACCCGTTCGTGCTGCAGGCGCTCGACGAGGCCGGGTACGACGGGTGGGTCAGCCTCGAGTACGTGCCGCAGGGGAGCACGGAGGAGTCGCTGCGGCAGGCGGCCGAGGCCGGCCTTGCCGCGCTGGGCTTACCGCACGAGGGTTAGCGAGGAGGCGCTGCCGTCATGCCGTCTACGTCGTCCCTACCGCCCGTCGCTCCGGGTCGCACGACCGTAGGGTTCATCGGGCTGGGCATCATGGGCCGGCCCATGGCCCGCCACGTGCTCCAGGCCGGCTACCGGCTGCGGGTGCACAACCGTAGCCGCACCACCGTCGAGAGCCTGGTGGCCGAGGGCGCCGTGGAGGCCCGCTCGCCCGAGGAGGTGGCCCGGGAGGCCGACGTGGTCATCACCATGCTGCCGGACTCGCCGGACGTGCAGCAGGTCGTGCTCGGCCCCCACGGGGTCGTCGAAGGCCTGCGGCCGGGGCGCATCCTCATCGACATGAGCACGATCTCGCCCATGGTGACCCGGGAGATCGCCTCCCGGCTCGAGGAGCGGGGTTGCTTCATGCTGGACGCGCCCGTGAGCGGCGGGGAGAAGGGGGCCATCGAGGCGACGCTCTCCATCATGGTCGGCGGCCCCGCCGAGGTCTTCGAAGCATGCCGGCCGCTGCTCGAGGTCATGGGCAAGTCGATCGTCTACATGGGCCCGGCGGGAGCCGGGCAGGTCACCAAGGCGTGCAACCAGATCGTCGTGGCGGTCACCATCCAGGCGGTGAGCGAGGCGCTCACCCTGGCCCGCAAAGCGGGCGTCGACCCGGCGAAGGTGCGGCAGGCCCTCCTGGGCGGGTTTGCTCAGAGCCGGATCCTGGAGATCCACGGCCAGAGGATCCTGGAGCGCAACTTCCGGCCGGGCTTCAAGGTGAGGCTCCACCACAAGGACCTCGGGATTGCCCTCGCCACGGGCCGGGCCGCAGGGGTGTCGCTGCCCGCCACGGCCATGGTCAACGAGCTGCTGGGCGCCCTGGAGGCAAAGGGCCAGGGCGAGGCGGATCACTCGGCCCTGGCCACGCTGGTGGAAAGCCTCGCGGGCGTCACGGAAGCGGGCGCTGTGCAAGGCCAGGACTGACGGCCGGCCGAGAGCTCCGGCGCCCGGCCGGGGTCAGGACGAAGGGCCTTCCACCGGCAGCTGGTGGTTGAGCCAGGCGATGATGCCACCCTGCAGGTTGAAGGCACGCTCCCATCCCGATCGGCGCAAGAGGGCGACTGCTCTGGCGCTTCGTTCGCCGACCGCGCAGTAGGCGACCAGGTCACGGCCCTTCGGCAGCTCGTGGAGCCGCTGGGGCAACTCTCCCAGGGGAATCCAGAGCGAGCCCTCGATGCGCATGATGTCCCGTTCGGCTTTCTCTCGCACGTCGAGGAGCACCACCCCGCCCTCCTGCACCCTCTTCCACACGTCGGGAGGGCTCAGCTGCGCGACCCCGCCGTCGACGGCCGGCGTGGCCTCGCCGGCCGGGCCGTCGCCCGAGCCAGCCGCTTGCTGGGCCTGCGCCTGCGGCGCCGGGTGGCGGTGGGGCACGCCGCAAAATTCCTCGTAGTCGATGAGGCGGGTTACGGTCGGGTGGTCGCCGCAGACCGGGCAGGCAGGGTCGCGCTGGTAGCGCACCACCCGGATGTCGGCGGCCAGCGCGTCGAACAGCAGCAGCCGGTTGACCAGGGTCTCCCCGATCCCGAGCAGCACCTTGACGGCCTCGAGCGCCTGCAGCGTGCCGAAGAAGCCGGCGAGAGCCCCGATGATCCCGGCGTCCGCGCAGCTGGGCACGCTGCCGGGGGGCGGCGGGGTGGGAAAGAGGCAGCGGTAGCACCCGTGACCCGGCAGATACGTCGTCGCCTGGCCCTCCCAGCGCAGGATGCTGGCGTCGACGAGGGGCTTTCCCAGCAAGACGCAGGCGTCGTTGACCAGGTACCGGGTCGGGAAGTTGTCGCACCCGTTGACGACCACGTCGTAGTCCCGCAGGATCTCCATGGCGTTGTCCGAGGTGAGCACTGTCTGGTAAGGGCGCACCTCGACCTCGGGATTGACGTCCTCCAGGGTGCGCCGGGCCGATTGGGTCTTGGGGCGGCCCACGTCGTGGGTGAAGTGGAGGATCTGGCGCTGCAGGTTGGTGAGGTCGACCCGGTCGCCGTCGACGATGCCCAGGGTGCCGACCCCGGCCGCCGCCAGGTAGAGGGCGGTGGGCGAGCCGAGCCCGCCCGCCCCCACGATCAGCACCCGCGACTCGAGGAGCTTGCGCTGGCCTTCCACCCCGACCTCCTGCAGGAGGATCTGGCGGCTGTACCGCTGCATCTGCTCGCCGGTGAGCAAGGGGACACCTCTCATGGCCGCGATGCAGCTCCCTTCACGGAAGGCGCTCCGGCCACTTGCGGGCGAGGCGGCGCCTCCGTCTTGGATACGACGACCTTCCACACGCCCGGCCCCGCCGGTTCGATCCGGCTCGAGTAGCCCAGGCGGGAGGTGTATGCCGGGATGGTCTGGAGCGCGGGTGGGTGATCGGTGATCACCTCGAGGGATTCGCCCGGAGCAAGCCGCGCGAGTGCCTCCACGGCCTTCAGCATCGGGTAGGGGCAGATCTCGCCCCGAACGTCCAGCACCACGGGTCATCGAAACCCCCTTCGCCGCTCCGCGTGGAGCATTGTACCGTTTTTCGCGAGCCACCGGGTCACGTCTCACGCGAACCGCCGCACCAGCCGGCTCCCGAGGCCGGCGCCGGCCAGCAGGGCGGCCCCGAAGACCCACCCGTTGAGGCCGAGGGACGGGATGGCCGAGAAGAAGGCGCCGATGGTGCACCCTCCGGCCAGCGCCGCCCCGTAGCCCATGAGGATGCCACCGGCAGCGGACTGGACGAAGCGCCGGGGCCGGCGTGGCATACGCCACCGCCATTCTCCAGACGCCAGGGCCGCCGTGAAGCTCCCGGCGACCATCCCGAGATCGAGCATGAGGGAGTGGCTCACCAGGCGGCTGCCGCCCAGGGTCAGGGTGCACCCGGGCAGCTGGTCGGCTCCGGGCAGGGGCCCCGGCGGCCAGCCGAGCAGGGTCGAGAGCTCTACCGCCCAACGGGAGATCTCCCCGGTCACCCCCCACGGCATGTGGGCTACGTAAAGGTACACGTTGAGCAGGCCCAGCAGGACGCCCCCGGTAAGCGCCGGCCAGCCATCTCGCAGAATCGGGCGGGCAAGGGCTGCAAGGCGCCGGCGCACCGCTGACGGACCGGGCGTCGCGATCCCCCCGGCACCCGGCCCGGCGGCCGGTACGGAGGCCGGATCGGCGGGCGACCAAGTCGCTCCTCCGGCCGGCCCGGTCGTCACGAAGGCGGCCACCGGCAAACGGGCCTCCCGGACTTCGAGCAGCAGCCACACTGCCCCGATCCCCGCCAGCGTCAGTGCCAGCGCTCCGGCGTACCCCAGGTAACGGGGGAGCCAGACGACGGGCCCCGGCCCGATGAAGTGCTCCCACCAGAAGCCCCAGCTATGAGCGGCAAGGCCCAGGCCCACCACGATCCCGGCGAAGGCGGCGTAGGAGGCGGCGTAGCCTTCGCCCATCCGATACAGCGTGCCCGAGACGCACCCGCCGGCCACGGTCATCCCGATGCCGAACAGCACCCCGCCCACCACCAGGTGCCACCCCAGCGGGAACAGGTGCGCCTCCGGCGGGAGCACCCCCGGCAGGCCCGGCATGCTCACCATTTTGGACTCGAGCAGGGCGAACCCCGTCGAGGCCACTGCCATGCCGGCCAGAATCCCCTTCAGCGTGGACGAGCCGCCGAACAAGAACAGGTCCCGAAACGCCGACGCAAAGCAGAAGCGGCTGCGCTGCAACACCACGCCGAGGGCCACCCCGAAGGCCCAGAAGAGCACGTAGTCCCGGCCGAGCTGCGACACATACCAGCCGGCTGCGGCGACTCCGAGCGCCCCGAGGGCGGCGACCAGGGCGGTGCTGGCGGGAAGGTGCCAGGCCGTTGCGGCGGCGGGTTGACCCAGGGAGTTCACGGGCGCTCCTCCTTTCGCTCAGCGTTTCGCTCAGCGTTCCACGGGGAGATCGGGCCGGTTGCCCCACTCGGCCCAGGAGCCGTCGTAGACGCGCACCGACGGGTAGCCCAGCAGTTCGTGCAGGACGAACCAGGTATGGGCCGCCCGGACGCCCGTCTGGCAATAGACCACGATTTCGCCGGCGGCACCGGGGCCGAGCCCCGCGCTCTCGAAGAGCTTCCGGAGCTCCGGTACGGGTTTGAAGGTGCCGTCGGGACGAGTCACGAGCGACCACTCGAGATTGACCGAGCCCGGGATGTGCCCGCCCCGGGCCGCCCTCACGTCGAGGCCGGCGTACTCCTGGGGGGAGCGCACGTCACAGACCCGAGCCTGGCCGAGCACCCGCTGCACGTCTTGCCAGGTCGCCACCAGCTGCCTGTCGGGCGTGGGGACGGGGTACGGCGAGAGGTCGCGGGAGGAGAGGGCCGGCGAGGGCGGGGAGCCGGCCTCGACCTCGCGCCCCTCCCGCGTCCAGCGCGTGATGCCGCCGTCCAGGATGGCCACGTGCGGATGCCCGTACAGCTTGAAGACCCAGTAGGCCCGGGCGGCCCACAGGCCCCGCTGGTCGTCGTAGAGCACCACCGGCTCCTCCCGCCCGATCCCCAGCCGCTGCATCAGCCGCTGGAACTGCTGGGGCGTAGCGGCCATCCCTTCGACGGGGTTGGAGGGATCCACCAGATCGGCCCTGGGGTCGACCGGCAGGGCGCCGGGGATGTGCCCTCGAGCGAACGCGGAGGGATCCGTGCGGACGTCGAGCAGACGGGGAGCGAAAGGCCCGTCGAGATGAGCGGCCAGCCAGGCGGGGTCGACCAGCGGGCCGGGGAGCGGTGCGGTGGTGCCGGCCGCCAGCACCGCAGGGCCGCGGCCCAGCGGAACCACGGACAACAGCAGGGCCAGGAGTGCGGCAACGAGCATCCAGCTCCCGGACGAACGCCGCAGGCACCTCGAGGACCCGGCAGAGCAACGAGAAACGGGACGGTCTGAAAGGTACACGGGTACCCTCTCCTCCTTCGTCCAGGCGGTCTTTGCAGCCGCCGGGTAAGATCAGAGCCGGTGTGCGCGGGTTACGGGCGGGATGGCGGCGCCCGCGCCGTCAGAGCGGGGCGCCGCCGTGGGTGAAGGTCAACACCCGCCGGCCATGGCGGGCACGATGGCGATTTCGGATCCTTCGGGCAGCGGCGTGTCGAGGCCCGAGAGCAGCCGGACGTCCTGGTCGTTGACGAACAGGTTGACGTAGCGGTGCAGGTCTCCTCCCCCGTCGACCAGGCGCTGGCGGATGCCCGGATAACGCAGCTCGAGGGCCTGGATGGCCTCGGCCACGGTGGACGCCTCGACCTGGACCTCCTTCTCCCCGTTGGTCAGGCCACGCAAGAGCTGGGGTACTCTCACCGTCACTGCCATGGTGCGACACGTCTCCCCCCGAGTGGTGCGCCTGGGGCGCACGCACGCCATCCATGCTACCGATCCGACGCCGGTACGCCGGCCGGCTGGAGCCGGCCGCCATGCAGGTGTCCGTTGCCGGCAAGCCCGTGGCCGGCCCTGCCTCCGGCCGCCACCGCCTCGTGCAAGGCCTGCTCGAAGCTGCGCAGGGTGGGAGCGATGGTCACGGCCCGGCCCGCGACACCCTCGGCGGCGTCCAGCGTCTTCAAACCCATCCCTGTAATATAGGCCACTACCGTCTCGTCGCGCCCGAAGGCCCCGCGCTCGGCGAGGCGCTGAAGCACGGCGACGGTGGTCCCGCCGGCCGTCTCGGTGAAGATGCCCTCGGTACGGGCCAGGAGCGCGATCCCCTCGACGATCTCCTGATCGCTGACCGCCTCGACCACGCCCCCGCTCGAGCGGGCGATCTGCAGGACGTAACGGCCGTCGGCCGGGTTACCGATGGCCAGGCTGCGGGCGATGGTGTCGGGGACGACCGGGTCCACGTACTCGCGGCCCTCGCGAAAAGCCCTGGCCACCGGAGAGCATCCGGCCGCCTGGGCTCCGTGCACCCGCGGTGCCGGGCTCGCTTCCACCAGGCGCAGGCGCTGGAGCTCGCGGAAGCCCTTGGTGATCTTGACGAGCAGGTTGCCCGAAGCGACCGGGACCACGATGTGATCGGGGACGTGCCAGCCGAGCTGCTCGGCGACCTCGTAGGCGAGGGTCTTGGCACCCTCGGCGTAGAACGGCCGTAGATTGACATTGACGAAAGCCCAGGGCCGCTCGTCGGCGATCTGGGCGCAGAGTCGGTTGACGTCGTCGTAGGTCCCCTCCACCTCCACGATGGTGGGGTGGTAGATGGCCGAGGTGACGACCTTGGGGCGCTCGAGGCCCGCCGGGATGAAGACGTAGGCGGGCATGCCGGCCCGGGCGGCGTGGGCGGCCACCGAGTTGGCCAGATTGCCGGTAGAGGCACACGCCAGCACCTCGAAGCCGAAGCGGCGCGCCGCGGCAGCGGCCACCGAGACCACTCGATCCTTGAACGACCACGTGGGGTTGACGGCGTCGTTCTTGAGGAAGAGCCGCTCCAGCCCCAGCAAGCGGCCCAACCGCCGGGCGTGCAGCAGGGGAGTGAAGCCGGCCTGAAGGTCGGTCTCCGGGTCGTGAGCCACCGGGAGCAGGTCGGCGTAGCGCCACATGCTGGCGGGGCCCGAGGCGATGCGCGCCCGGAGTTGGGCCGGCCCCGGGAGCGCGCCGTAGTCGTAGATCGGTTCGAGCGGCCCGAAACAGGCGTCGCACGCGTACTGAGGGCCCATCAGGAAGGTCTTGCCACACTCCCGGCACTGAAGGCCCGCGGCTGCCAATACCGAGGCACCCCCCATGAGCCAGCGTCCCAGGAGCGGGGTCGACACCCCGTGCCACGTGCATTCCCACCGGCGACCGCAGGCGGCCTGCATGCCGCCGACAGGGCACAGAAGGTCCACCGTTGCACCCGCACCGGCCGGAGGGGCGTCCGCGAATGGGCAGAACGCAAACCGAAGAAGGACGGTCCACGAAAATCCTCTCCTGCGGCTGATGCGCCGCGCGGGAGAGGACGATGTACCTCGTCCTCTTATCCTCCGGGATTGGCACCTTACCGCCGTCAGGCTCGCAGGTTGCCGGGGGTCATCGAGCCGGTCTCTCGCCCGCTCTTGATAAGGGACCGCTGTTTGGTTTGGTCGGATGGTAGCACAGGCAACGAGCGGGTGTCAATACCATTTTCAGCACATGCCGCCGGAACTCGTGCCGTGCGCCGTGGCGGCCCGCCGGGCGGTACCGCGCGGCGCCCGCCCCATCCCCTGTGCTATACTCCGAGGTGAGACGGTGCGGGCGTGGCGGAACCGGCAGACGCGGCAGGCTTAGGACCTGCTGGGCGAGAGCCCTTGGGGGTTCGACTCCCTTCGCCCGCACCACCTGCTCCGGGATGGTGTGCTGTCAACGGGACGCCTGCCCGCCGGGCGATTCGCTCACGAGCGAGGCGGCTCCCACCAGGGCGGAGTCCTGTCCCAGCGCCGCCGGTACGATGTCGAAGCTACCCCGCAGCGCATCCCCCACGTGCCGGTCGACGGAGGCCCGGCAGGGCGCGAGGAGCTTCTCCCCGGCAAGGCTGATGCCGCCGCCCACCACCACCCGGTCGGGAAGGAAAATCTGGGCGAGGCTTGCGACCCCGACGCCCAGCCACTCCCCAACCTCCTGCCAGACGGCCCGCGCTCCCGGGTCACCCGTATCGGCCAGGCGGGAGATGGCCTCCGGGGTGAGCCCTTCCCCGCCGTCCAGCAGGGCTCGGAGAGCCGGAAATTCGCCGCCGGCGGCGATTTCGCGGGCGATGCGCAAGACGGCCCGCGACGAGACCATCTCCTCCCAACAGCCACGCCCGCCACAGGTGCATACCGGGCCGTCCCGGGCCACCACCATGTGCCCCATCTCGCCCGGAGTCTGGTCGTAGACCCAGCGAAGGAGCTGGCCTCGTACGCTGATGGCCGCGGCGACGCCGGTGCCGATGCTGACCATGACGACGCGCCGGCGGCCGCTGGCCGCTCCCGCCCAGAGCTCGCCCAGGAGCGCGGCGTTGATGTCCCACTCCAGCACGACCGGCGCTTCGAGCCGCCGGCGCAGGTAGGAGCGCAGGGCGAAGCCCTCCAGCGCGGGGAGGTTGTTGTTGAGGTGGATGACGTCGCCGTGCTCGAAGGGGGAGTTGACCGATACCCCGTACCCCTCCGGAGAGCGGCCCATACGGGCCTCGACCCAGTCGGCCGCCCGGCGGATGGCCGTCAAGAGGCCCTCCACGCATGCCTCTGGGGCCCGAGCACGAGGCGTGGGCTCCGAGAAACGCGCTACCACGCGGCCTTCTTGGTCTACCACGGCGGCTTTGGAGTACGTGCCCCCGAGATCCGCGCCCACCCGATAAGTCATCGACGCTCTCTCCCGGCCTGGCCCTGCATCGGTGTGCCTCCGTCCGTATCGGTATCGGCCACGAGGACCCATTTCCGCGGGCGGCCGGGGTTTGCCTCTTGGAGCGGGCAGCGGATCGGGAGGGAAAGCCGCCGGGGTGACCGCAACGGCGGGCGGGATGGGTTACCCGTGGATCATTTAGAAATCGATTCCGAATACGTCGTGGCAACATATAGATGGTCCACGACCGCGGTCTTGGAGAAGGAACCTACGCTGCGCGTTACGAAACAGTCTCGCGTGAACGCGAGCGCCGGTCGGGGGATCGGCGCCTCGGAGGCGGACGGATCGGTGCCGACGATTCGGGACGTAGCCAGGGCGGCAGGGGTTTCGGAGGCAACCGTTTCCCGGGCGATCAACCAGGCTCCGGGCGTAAGCGCTCGCACCCGAGAGCGAGTGCTGGCGGTGGCCAGGGACCTCCACTTCACCCCGGCGCCCGTCGCCCGCCGGCTCCGGGGGGCACGCACGGGGCTCGCCGGCGTGGTGGTGCCGGATCTGTCGGCCTCCTTCTTCGTCGAGATCATCCAGGGGATCGAGCACACGCTGAGCCTCAACGACTACCGGGTCCTGGTTTGCGACGCCCGCAACGACAGGAGCCGGGAAGAGGCGCACATCCGTTGGCTCGCCGACGGTACCGTGGATGCCATCCTGCTGCTCGCCCCGACGACCACCGATGCCTTCATCGCAGAAGTGGCCTCGCAGGGACCACCGGTGGCCGTGTTCGGCAGGGTAGTCTCCGGTGGACCGGTCACATCGGTCACCGTTGCCAACCGGCAGGCTGCCGAGCAGGCGACCGAGCACCTGATCAGCCACGGGCGTGAGCGGATCGCCTTCATCGCCGGGACCCCGGGCATACCCGACGGCGAGGCGCGCCTGGAAGGATACCGGGACGCCATGCAGCGTCACGGGCGGGAGAGCGCAATCGCGGTGGAGGTGGGGCACTTCTCCGAAGAAGGAGGCCGAGCCGCGCTGCGAGCCCTTCTGGAGCGGCGTCCTCCGCCCGACGCGATACTGGCCGCCAACGACGAGATGGCCATGGGAGTGCTGGTGGGGGCACGGGAGTTGGGGGTGCGGGTGCCGGAGGATATCGCGCTGGTCGGGTTCGACAACATCCGCTGCGCGAGGCTGGTGACCCCGGCGCTCACTACCGTACACCAGCCCAAGCTGGACATCGGCTTCCGGTTGGCGCAGAGCGCGCTCGACCGTCTCAAGGGAGTCGCGGGGCACGAACAGTGGGTGCTGCCGGCAGATCTCGTGGTGCGGCGTTCGTGTGGGTGCTGAGGGGTCGTGTGGGCGGCAGGAAATACCCGTCGTGGTGGTGGCGTGGCTCGCAGTGCTCGGGCGGAGTCATGAAAACGCTCCGAGAATCGAGAGGAGGCGGCTTGCGATGCGTCGATGGATCACGCTGGCCGTGGCCCTTACCCTCGTCGGGGTGGTGGCGACCGGAGGGCTCGCCCAGGAGGCCAAGCGCGGCGGCACGCTGCAGGTGGTCATGCCATGGGGGACCATGGTGTACAACGGTAACCCCTTCCTCCCCGGCGGGCAAAACATGCCGGCCACTATGGCGACCATCTACGAGGGCCTGTACTACATCAACGAGACCAACGGCCAGGAACGGCCGCGCCTGGGCGTCTCGTACCAGTGGAGCGCGGATAACCTGCGGCTCACGGTCAAGACCCGGCAGGGCGTGCTCTGGAGCGACGGTAAGCCGTTCAGCGCGAAAGACGTGGCCTTCACCTTCAACTACATCAAGCAGCATCCCGCCGCCGACCTGGCGGCCGTTTGGAAGGGAGGCCTCGAGAGGGTCGAGACGACCGACGACCATACGGTGGTCTTCACCTTCTCCTCGCCCAACACTCCCCTCTGGTACTACCTGGCCATGGTCCCGATCGTGCCCGAGCACGTCTGGTCCAAGGTCGACGACCCCATGAGCTTCACCAACCGAGAGCCGGTCGGCACCGGGCCCTTCGTGCTGAAGAGCTTCACACCCCAGTCCATGACGGTGGTACGCAACCCCCGCTACTGGATGGAGGGACGGCCCTACATCGACGCGATCACGTACCGGGCGGTCGACTCCAACACCACCGTGCTCCTGATGATGCTGCGCAACGAGGCGGACGTCACCTACACCTTCTTCCCGGATCCGGCCAAGTCGTTCGCCGCCCGAGACCCAGCGGTGCACAAGTTCTGGTGGCCCGTCAACAACACCAACATCCTCTACCTCAACACCGCCAAGGAGCCTTTCAACGATAGCCGGTTCCGTAAGGCGGTGGCGATGGCCCTCGACCGCCAGGCCATGGCGGAGCGGGCTTACTACGGCGTGGTCAAGCCTGCCCACCCGACGGGGATCGTCCCGGGACAGGTCGGGCAGTGGATCGACCCGTCCCTCGAGAAGCAGGCCTTCCAGTACGACCCGGCCGGGGCCCGGCAGCTCTTGCAGCAGGCGGGATTCCGGTGGAACTCGGCGGGCGACCTGCTCGGCCCGGACGGCAAGAAGCTCCCGGCGTTGCGCATCCTGGTGGGCTCGGGCTGGACGGACTTCATCACCATGGCCCAGATCATTTCGCAGAACCTGGCCGCCATCGGCATCGAGACCGTCATCGACCAGCAGCCCTGGAATAGCTACATCACCTCTCTCATGAGCGGTACCTACGACATGGCGATCTCGTGGGGTTCCGGGACCGGGCCGACGCCTTACTACCTGTACTACATGGAGTTCAGCCCGGAGTTCTCGGGGGCCAAGATCGGCGACACGGCGACCTCCAACTGGGCAAGGTTCACCGATCCGGCCATCACCGAGGCCCTTGCCCGGTACCGGCGCACGAGCGACCGGTCGCAACAGAAGCAGGCCATCGAAACCATCGCCGGGATCGTGTTGGACAAGGTGCCGTTCATCCCGCTGACGGAACGCACCAACTTCCTGGACTACAACGAGTCACGCTTCACAGGTTGGCCGTCGGCGGACGACCCGTACAACGGGGGTGACCCGCCGGACGGCATCGGGGCGGTCTGGATGTTCCTCAACGTGCACTTGAAGTAGGCGGGATCGAGCGTGCGATACCTGCTGCGGCGGCTGGGGTTCCTGGCGTTCACGGCGTGGGCGGCGCTCACCATCAACTTCGTGCTGCCCAGGATGATGCCGGGCAACCCGGCCCAGGTGATGATCGCCAAGTTCCAGGGGCGCCTCAGCCCCAGGGCGCTGGAGGCGCTCGAGCTGGCGTTCGGGCTCAACGTGCGGCAGAGCCTGGTCGCCCAGTACGTGGAGTACTGGAAGCAGATCTTCCGGGGGGACCTGGGCGTCTCGCTCACGTACTATCCCACCCCGGTCGCCGAGGTGCTGGCCCAGGCACTGCCGTGGACGCTGGGGCTGGTCGGGGTATCCACGCTCCTCGCCTTCGGGGCAGGTACGCTCATCGGCATCCACTCGGCGTGGCGCCACGGGTCACGGCTGGCCGACGCCGTGGTACCCGTGGCGCTTTTCCTCAACAGCATGCCGTACTTCTGGTTTGCCCTGGTCGTGCTCTACGTCTTCGCCTTCCTGCTCGGATGGTTTCCCCTCGGGGGCGGGTCCTCGCCGGGGGGAGGCGAGGGGTGGGCGTACTGGGCAGGCGTGGTGCGCCACGCGGTGCTCCCGGCGTTGACGATCACCGTGACGGCCATGGGCGGGTGGCTGCTGACCATGCGCAACAACATGATGAGCGTGCTGGGGGAGGAGTACATCGCCTTCGCGCGGGCGAAGGGGCTGCGAGACCGTGCGATCAAGTACCGCTACGCGGCCCGTAATGCCATCCTGCCGAGCTTCACAGGGCTTTCGATGGCGCTCGGCTTCGTGGTGGGCGGGGCGCTGCTGACCGAGATGGTGTTCGCCTATCCAGGGGTGGGCTTCATCTTGTACCAGGCGGTGACGAGCCTCGACTATCCTCTGATGCAGGCCATCTTCCTCTTCATCTCGCTGGCGGTGCTGCTGGCCAACTTCCTGGCCGACATGACCCTGGCGCTGCTCGATCCCCGGGTGCGAGCAGGGGGCGGGTAAGTCTCGATGGGCACGTTCAGAGCCGTGCTGCGCAATCGCAAGGCGGCGTGGGGCCTCGGCATCCTGGGCTTCTTCGTGGCGGTCGCGCTGCTCGCGCCGGTCATTGCCCCCACGTCGCCGTCTGCCATGGCCTTTGCTCCGTCGGAGCCGCCGAGCTGGCGCCATCCCCTGGGTACGACGGCCACCGGACAGGACATCTTCGCCCAGGTCGTCTGGGGTAGCCGCCTTTCCCTGGTGGTCGGGCTCGTGACGGGAGCGGCGGCGACGCTGTTGTCGGTGGTGGTCGGGCTCACGGCGGGTTACGCCGGCGGGGTGTTGGACGACGTGCTCACCACCCTCACCAACATCTTCCTGGTGCTGCCGGGGTTGCCGCTGATGATCATCGTGGCCGCCTACGTCAAGGTGAAGGGCGTCGTTCCCATCATCCTGGTCATCTCGGTCACGGGTTGGGCGTGGGGGGCCAGGCTGCTGCGAGCCCAGGCCATGAGCTTGAAATCGCGCGACTTCGTGCAGGCATCGGTCGTGGTGGGTGAGCGGCCGGCACGGATCGTCTTCGGCGAGCTCTTGCCCAACCTCTCCGGTCTCATCGCCGCCAACTTCTTCGGCGCTGCGGTGTATGCGGTGCTGAGCGAGGCGAGCCTGGAGTTTCTGGGGCTCGGCAACGTCAATGTGGTGACGTGGGGGACCATGCTGTACTGGGCGCAAAACAACCAGGCCATCCTGCTCGGCCAATGGCAGTGGATGGCCGTGCCCGGGCTGTGCATCGCCCTGCTCGGCACGGCGTTCGCGCTCATCAACTTCGCGGTGGACGAGGTCGCCAATCCGAGGCTGAGAGTACGGTGAGAGCGGTGGGGACGTTGTTGGAGGTCCGAGGCCTGCGGGCCGGCTACGTCTACCGGGACGGCGCCGTGGAAGCGGTGCGGGGCGTCGACCTCGATCTCGCGGCCGGGGAATTCCTCGGACTGGCAGGCGAGTCAGGGTGCGGCAAGACGACCCTCGCTTTCGCAGTGGCGGGGCTGTTGCCGGCACCGGGGCAGGTCCTCGGGGGCGAGGTGCGCTTCGACGGCCGCGACCTCACGAAGGCCGGGGAAGAGGCCCTTCGGCGGCTGCGTGGGAAGGAGATGGCCATCGTCTTCCAGGCATCCATGAACGTCCTCAACCCCGTGCTGCGCATCGGCGACCAGATGGCCGACGCGCTACGGGCGCATGGGGTGACGGAGCGCAAGGCCATCGACGAGCGCATCGAGCGGATGCTGCAGCTCGTGGGGCTGGCGTCGCAGTACCGCTACGCCTACCCGCATCAGCTGAGCGGCGGCATGCGCCAGCGGGTGGTCATCGCCACCGCGCTCGCGCTCGATCCGCGCCTCGTGATCATGGACGAGCCGACGACGGGGCTCGACGTGGTGGTCCAGCGCACCATCCTGCAGGAGATCGACGAGCTGAGACGGCGCCTCGGCTTTGCCGTGCTTTTCATCACCCACGACCTGTCGCTCCTGGTGGAAATCAGTGACACCATCGCCATCATGTACGCCGGGGCGCTGGTGGAAAGAGCCCCGTCGAGGGAGCTCTACGAGCGGCCACTCCATCCGTACACGGAACGCCTCATGGCCGCCTTCCCACCCATCAGCGGCCCCCGCGAGCGCCTGCGAGGGATTGCCGGCCAGCCGCCGGATCTGCGCGGGCCGGCACGAGGCTGCCCGTTTGCGCCACGCTGCGAGCGGCGCCTTGGCACCGTGTGCGAAGCTGTCACGGCACCCTTGCAGGAAGTAGCGCCCGGCCACTGGGTGGCCTGCCACCTCTACGGGGAGAACGCCGCGGCGGCCGGTGCCCTCGCCCGCTCGGAGGGGGCCATGCGCGCATGAGCCGGCAGGCACCGGCCATGGCCACCTCCGGCCTGGCCGGGGACGCGGCACCGCTGTTGCGCCTCGAGGGGCTGAGCAAGACCTTTCGCATCGGGCGCTGGCCCCGGGTCCGCTTGGTGAAGGCCCTGGTGGACGTCGACCTCGACGTGGGGCACCGGGAGATCCTGGGCCTCGTGGGCGAATCGGGCTCCGGGAAATCGACGCTGGCGCGTATCGTCGCCCGTCTCGAAGCCCCCAGCGCCGGGCGGGTGATCCTCGACGGCCAGCCGGTACCGGCACGCCTCTCCCGCCACGCGCTCCTCGCGTACCGCAAGAAGGTCCAGATGGTGTTCCAGGATCCTTTCGCCTCGCTCAATCCCTTGCGGACGGTGGGAGAGACGCTGGCCCGGCCGTTCGTCGTGCACGGCCTCGCACGCCGGGGGGAGGTCCGGCGGCAGGTGGGCAGGCTTCTGGAGCAGTGCGGGCTGACGCCGGCCGAACGGTTCGTCGACCGCTACCCGCATGAACTGAGTGGCGGGCAGCGCCAGCGGGTGGGGATCGCCCGGGCGCTTGCCGTCGAGCCGCGCCTGTTGCTCGCGGACGAGCCGACCTCCATGCTCGACGTATCGGTGCGCCTCGACATCATGAACCTCCTGTGGGACCTGAAAGAAAGCCGTGACCTCTCCTTGCTCTTCATCACCCACGACCTGGCCGCGGCCCACTACCTGTGCGACCGGGTGGCCGTGCTGTACGCCGGGCACGTGGTCGAAGTAGGCCCGTCGGAAGAGGTCATCGGGGCTCCCCGCCATCCGTACACCCAGCTCCTGCGCAAGGCGGCGCCCAAGCCGGAGCTCGGACTACGGCCGGAGCGGCTGGAGGCCCCCGGGGAGGTACCCGACCTCGCCGCCCCTCCGCCCGGCTGCCCGTTCGAGCCGCGCTGCCCGCTGGCGCGACCGGAGTGCCGGCAGGGCCTGCCCCGGATGGTGACGGTCGGGCCGGGTCACCTGGCGCGCTGCGTCCTGCTGGACCCGGGTCAGGAAGGCAGGGCCTCTCGTGGGGGCGGCCCCTCTTACGAGGGCAGCGCCTCGACGCGGGCACCCTCGCCGGCCTCCAGGACGAAGAGCTGAGGCGTCTTGCCGGCGCGCAGGGGGTACTCCCGCTCGATGGCCTGCAGCAGCGCGCCCGTCGCCTCGGCTCTCACCAGGGCCACGGCCGATCCGCCGAATCCGGCGCCGGTCATCCGGGCTCCCAAGACGCCCGGTACGCCGCGGGCGATCTCCACGACCGCATCGAGTTCGGGGCAGCTCACCTCGAAGAGATCCCGCAGGCTTTCGTGCGAGGCGTTCATCAGGGCTCCGAAGGCCGCCAGGTCCGAGCGGCGCAGGGCGGCCACGGCCTCGACGACCCGGGCGTTTTCTTCCACCAGGTGGCGGAGGCGCCGGTGCTGGGCCGGCGGCATATGGGAGGCGAGCCCGGGCAGTGACGGGGACGGGAGCTCCCGCACGAGCCGCCAGCCGGGGACGTGACGGCGGGCGGCGGCGATGGCGTCCTCGGCCTCCTGGCGGCGGAGGTTGTAGGCGGACGAGGCGAGGCTGCGCCGCACGCGGGTGTCGATCACGACCATGGCAGCCCCGGGCGGCAACGGCACGTGCTCGTAGCGGAGGCTGTCCGTGTCGAGGAACAGGGCGTGCCCCCGCCGGGCCATCCTCGAGACGAACTGGTCCATGATGCCGCAGGCGACCCCGACCCACTCGTTTTCGGCACGCCGGGCCAGGCGTATGGCCTCCATCGGCGGCAGCTCGAACGCACCGGCGGCCGCCGCGAAGAGGGCGGTCGCCACCTCGAGGGCGGCCGAAGAGGAGAGCCCGGCCCCCTGGGGAACGTCGCCGGCGATGACCATGTCGGCCCCCCGAAGAGCGTAGCCCTCCGCCTGTAGCGCAGCGAACACTCCCCGCACGTAGTTGCTCCAGGGGTGCTCGGAGTCACGCCGCGGCGCGTCCAACCGGGCGTCGTCCAGCGAAAAATCTACCGAGGCGCCATAGTCCACCGAATAGAGCCGCACGGTGCGATCCGGGCGAGGGATGCCGGCCACGTAGATCCGCCGGTCGATGGCCACGGGGAGCACGTAGCCGCCGGTGTAGTCCGTGTGTTCACCGATGAGGTTGACCCGGCCAGGAGCGCTGGCCACAAGAGCGGGCCGGCGTCCAAATCGTTCGGTGAAGGCTGTGCTCGCGCGTGCGCCAGCCGGGTGGTCGCGTAAGCGGGCTGCGGGCCCGCCGGTCGCCGAGGCCGGATCCGTGGTCGCCATGGGTCATCCTCCCGCCTGTCGCAGGTGATGGGCCATCTCTTCCGGGCTCATGTCGGTGATGAACGTGCCGGCGCCCGATTCGCTGCCGGCCAGGTACTTGAGCTTGTCGGCGGTACGCTGGATCGGCAGGAACTCGACGTGGAAGTGACACTCGGGGTACTCCTCGGGCGGGCGATCCGTAGGCGCTTGGTGCATGACCATCATGTAGGGGAGCCTGACCCCAAACAATGCGTCGTAGCGCATGAGGAGCTGCTTGAGCACAGAGGCGAGATCCCATCGCTGGGCATTACCCAGCTGCAGGATGGACGGAACGTGCCGGCGCGGCACGACCCAGGCCTCGAAAGGGAAACGGGCGAAAAAGGGCACGAACGCGACGAAGCTGCCGCTCGATACCACGACCCTCGTGGCGCTGTTGGCGCCTGCGATGCCGGCGTTGCCCGGGCGTTTGGCGGCCGATGGCCCGGAGGATGAGCCGCCGGGGACCGTCGCGGGCCGCTCCTCATGAGAGAGGACGTCGCACAACAGGCAGCGGCCTGTCTTCTCGAGGTGCGCGCGGGAGGATGCGATCTCCCGCTCCGGGATGGGTGGGATGAAGGGAAAGGCGTAAATCTGCCCATGGGGATGGTGCAGGGTCACGCCGACCGCTTCGCCGCGGTTTTCGAAGATCATGACGTACTTCACGAACGCCCGGCGGCCGAGTTCCTCGTACCGGTGGGCCCAGACCTCGACCAGCTTGCGGATGTGCTCGACCGGCTGCTCGGCCAGCGTGCGGTCGTGGTCGGGAGAGTAGACGACCACCTCCGCGACTCCCTGCGCCGGGGCGACGGGGCTGAGCGACGTACCCACGACCTCGGGTGGCGGCGGGCTCTCGACGAAAGACGGGAACCGGTTTTCGAAGACCGCGATGTCGAAGTCCGCGTCGGGGATCTCGGTAGGATGGGCCGGATCCCGGGTCGGGCAAAGCGGGCAGACCGAGGCCGGCGGCTTGTAGGTGCGCTCCTGGCGGTGGCCGGCTACCACCACCCATTGCTGCAACAAAGGGTGCCAGCGAAGCTCAGCCATGACGGGGAGACCTTTCGGCGCGGATCCGAGAGCTGGTAAGCTCGGTGGGCCGCGAAAGGATGGCGATACGGTACAGGTACAACGCCCTACCATCGCCCTCTGCGCTCCGGCGTACCCGGACCGCTAGCTGGGCATAAACCCTACGGCTAACGCCGCTAGGAAGCCGTTCGGACTCCCGTTCCGTATCGTTTCTCATATTTGCGTCTCTGCCACGCCTAAGGTACCACGAAGTCCAGCCTACGATCAACAGCCGCAATGGGGCATAGGGACACCAGCGGGAGCACTCTCCCCCTTTGACGTCCCTGCTTGTTGCCTTACGCCAAGTTGTGATATGCTACGGCGTGCTCCCTAAGTGCACGATCATGCGTAATCTCCCGTAATTTTGTGCAAGCCGGTGCCTTTGCTAGAAGCCCGGACGCCTCGGGTAAGAACGGAGAAAGGCTCGGGGCCCACGACATTGAGAGCGTTATCGAAACGTGGGCATAATGGCATTAGCAGCAGCCCTTCACAGCAGGGAGGACAAGTGTGGAGGCTGGTCAACCGGCTACTTGTTAAGTGGTCATAACGCTTTTCGAAGGTAGCCGCTCCTCTAGCGAGTGGCTGCGGAAGGCAATGGGCGCGATAGGAGAGCATCGAGGAGATTATCGGGATGAAAGAAGAAAGGAGGGCGCAGGAGTAGGACACGAGTTGAGATGGTTCTCGTTGGGAAGGACGTCAGGGTAGTCTCGTTTGGGCAGTGTCGATACACGCTCGGCCGTGAGGAGGGCTCATGCATGAGGAGCAACCGGCTGCATATGTTTTGGTTTGTGGCAATGATCGTCACGGCAACTGCTCTCGTTGCTGCTCCTACGTCCCGGGCCGCAAGTTCAGAACCGACCTACCCGGAGGTCAAGGGAGAGCACACTATCGTTTTTTGGTCATGGGTCCCCGGTATTGACAAGGTCGTGTCGCTTTTCGAAAAAGAGTTTCCGAATATCCATGTCAAGTACCAGAACGTGGGAGTCGGACCGGACCATTACAACAAGCTGTTGACGGCCATCAGTGCAGGGTCGGGGGCTCCGGACGTGGCACAGGTGGAATTCCAGTTCCTTCCTCAGTTCATCGATACCGGCGGTCTCCTTGACCTGAGCAAGCACGGCGCGGACCGGTATGCTCGGTATTTCGTTCCCTGGACCTGGGAACAGGTAAAGCGAGGAGATGGGGTCTTCGCGATTCCGCAAGACACCGGCCCTGTCGCCTTCTTGTACCGCAAGGATCTTTTCGATGCCGCAGGAATTGGCTCTTTCCCGGTCACGTGGGAAGACTACCTTGTGGCCGCGCGCAAGTTGCACTCGTACAAGCAAGGGGTGTACATCGCGAACTTCGACGCTACTGATCGAAACCGGTTCATGACATATGCCTGGGCGGCAGGCGCACAATGGTTCGGGGTCAGCGGGGACCAGTGGACGGTTAGTATCGATGACTCAGCAACCAGGCGAGTCCTAAATTACTGGTACGATATGATCCGCAATGGTCTTGTATCCACAGTCTCGGGTCAAGTCGAGTGGTGGAACGCCATCAACACAGGTAAAATCGCGTCCGACATCGCTGCTGCTTGGTCTCCCTTGCTCTTTATGCAAGGATCTGAACAGACATCGGGGAAGTGGCGAGTAGCACGCATTCCCCAGTGGAAGCCCGGCGAGTTCGCGACGGCCAACTGGGGCGGATCGACATCCGTTGTAACGACTCAAACCAAGTCCCCACAGGCAGCTTTGCTCTTTGCCGCCTGGATCAACACGAACCTAGGTGCTATCCGCCAGAACTGGATTGGCGGCGGGCTGTGGCCGGCAGCGTCAGCGGGCCTGAGGCTCCCCGAGCTCCATCAACCACAGAAGTACTTTGGTGGACAGGACATTGGCGCGTTCTTCGAGGAGGCATCCCAACACGTTCTCCCATGGACGTTCAGTCCTTGGGAGACCGCCGTTTCCAATGCTTTTCAGGTCCAGATGTCCGGCCTGATAGCGGGAAAGCAGACTCCGGACGCGGCTTTGGCGAATATGCAGAAAGCGGTCGTAGACGAGGCAAACTTCCAGGGGTACCAGGTGAGAAGCAGATAGACTGTTGATGACGAGACAGGCCTGCGGTACTCCAGACTTTGACGCCGCAGGCCTGTCCGCAAGAGATACGAGGGAGGGTCCGCAGCATATGAACCGGTCCGTTGGGACACGATTGACCCCGTACGTTATGATGGCTCCCTTCCTCGTGCTCTTTTCTACCTTTTTCGTCTTCCCGATTGGGTACGCATTCTACATGAGCCTGTTTAGCCAACGAGGGGCTCGCCGGGTTTTCGTTGGCTTCTCCAACTACGAGCGTGCGCTCCAGGATGGACTGTTCTTCGGGTCCTTGAAGACCGTTCTGCTATTCGGTGTAATCCAAATTACCATTATGATCTCGCTGGCCCTCATGTTCGCCTTGGTTCTGGACACGGGGCTCTTGTCGGCCCGTGCAAAGAAGATGGTGCGTATCACTTACTTCCTCCCGTACGCCATTCCGGGTGTCGTGAGTAGCCTCATGTGGGGGTACATCTATGCTCCAACTATTGGCCCTCTGCGACAACTCTTCGAATTCCTGGGGATCGCTCCGGTCAACTTTCTTGCGAGTGATAGGTTACTCAGTGCAATCATCAACATGGTAACGTGGCAGTGGACCGGGTACAACATGGTGATCTTAACCGCGGCGCTCACCACAATATCGCCAGAACTATACGATGCCGCTCGCATTGACGGTGCCAGCGACCTCAGGATTGCATGGACTATCAAGATACCTCTCATACGCCCCATGATCGTCTTCGTTACCGTCCTCTCGATTATCGGAAGCTTTCAGTTGTTCAACGAGCCGTTCGTCCTCGCTGCAATGACGAGTGTACCTTTCAACTATACCCCTAACCTGTACATTTACGCTACGGCTTTCAGCAGAGGGGCGTTCACGTACGCCGCTACGCTGGCCTTCATCCTTGCGTCGATCATTGCGCTATTCTCGGCTATCTTTATGCGTATCACCCGGGAGGGACAGTAGCGTCATGGGGGGACAACGACCCGAGGTGGCTAACAATTCGATAACGAAGCCGCTGCTCGTACGTGAGAGCCTTCCGGATCGGACACGCTTGAGATCGGAGGTGCGCCATGCAAGCCAAGGGTTATGGGCCGTAGTGCTGGGAACTGCAGCCCTTTACTTCGTGTTCCCCTTTTATTGGCTTGTCATCGCGATGACGAAGACGAATTCCAGCCTGTTCGGGTCGTTTGGCCTGTGGTTCAGCGACCCCTTTGCATTGTTCGACAACGTTAGGACGGTTCTATCGTATCAAGATGGTATCTACGCCGTGTGGACGGCGAACTCGTTCTTGTACTCGGGCGTTACCGCAGCACTGGCTAGCCTGGTGGCTTCCCTGGCTGGCTATGCTCTGGCGAAGTACAGGTTCCGGGGAAGGGAAGCCGTCTTCGGAGCTGTCCTAGTGTCCCTGATGATTCCTTCAACCGCGCTCGTTCTTCCTCTTTTCTTGATTTTGCGGCAATTGGGATGGATTAACTCGTACTGGGCCATTATAGTCCCGTCTGTCGCTAACCCGTTTGGGACGTTTCTTATGAGAATGTATATCAGGGACAGCATTCCCGACGATCTGCTCGACGCGGCTCGCGTTGATGGCGCATCAGAACTGCGTATCTTTTCTGGCATCGTGCTGAGGCTAATCGGTCCTGGCATTGCCACCCTTTTCCTTCTGACGTTTGTCGGGACGTGGAACAACTTTTTCCTTCCCCTGGTTGCCTTGAACGATCCGAAGTATTTCCCGTTAACCGTTGGGCTGGCCACATGGAACGCAGCATCCACCTTCGGGAGAGAGTTGCTGTATAACGTTGTCATCACAGGTACGGTGCTTTCGGTCGTGCCGCTAGTGGTCCTGTTCTTCTTCCTACAGCGATACTGGCAAAGCGGGCTCACTATAGGGAGCTTGCGGGGCTAGGGAGGGGTCGTTGGTGGCTTCCGGTAGCGCGAACCGCATCTGGTACGGTGGCGATTGGAACCCGGACCAGTGGCCTCGGGAGGTCTGGGAGCGCGACATCGAGCTGTTCAAGCAGGCGCACATCAACATCGTGACGCTGCCGGTGTTCAGTTGGGCGCTGCTGCAGCCCGAAGAGGAGCGGTACGAGTTTGGATGGCTCGACGAGGTCCTGGAGGAACTCGATAAGCATGGCATCGGCGTGTGCCTAGCTACCTCCACCGCGGCCGTTCCTGCCTGGATGGCACGGCGCCATCCGGATGTGCTGCGGGTAGACTTTCAAGGACGCGAGCGGCGCTTCGGCGCACGGCACAACTTCTGCCCCAACAGCCCCACCTATCGCCAGTACTCGGTGCGGCTCGCCGAGCAGCTTGCCAGGCGCTACAAAGATTACCCTGGTCTCGTGGCCTGGCACGTCAACAACGAGTACGGAGGCCGTTGCTACTGTGATCGGTGTGCAAGGGAGTTCCGGGTCTGGCTGCAGCGCAGGTACGGGGCGCTCGACGAGCTCAACCGGCGTTGGAATACCCGCTTCTGGGGGCACACGCTGTACGACTGGGAGGAGATCGTGCCTCCCAACATCTTGAGTGAGCACCTCGACGACCACGACCCGACCCGGACCGCCTTCCAGCCCATCTCCCTCGACTACGACCGGTTCATGTCCGACAGCCTGCTGGAGTGCTTCAAGGCCGAACGCGACACTATCAAGCGGTGGACGCCGGACGTACCCGTCACCACCAACCTGATGGGAGCGTACAAACCGCTCGACTACTTCAAGTGGGCACGGGAGATGGACGTGGTCTCCTGGGACAGCTATCCCCCGATGGACGTGGATGTTGCCACCGTGGCCTTTCGCCACGACCTGATGCGCGGGCTCAAGGACGGTCAGCCATTTATGCTGATGGAGCAAACGCCCAGCCAGCAAAACTGGCAGCCGTACAACTCGCTGAAGCGGCCCGGGGTCATGCGCCTGTGGAGCTACCAGGCACTGGCTCATGGCGCTGAGACCGTGATGTTCTTTCAGCTCCGCCAGTCGCAAGGAGCGTGTGAGAAGTTCCATGGGGCCGTCATCTCTCACGCCGGAACCCCCGACACGCGCGTCTTCCGCGAGGTACAGGCCCTCGGGCGGGAGCTGGAAGCCCTGGGGGATACATTCCTCGGTAGCCGGATCGACGCCCAAGTGGCCCTCGTGTTCGACTGGGAGAACTGGTGGGCTATCGAATACTCGAGCGGGCCCAGCGTCGCCCTAAAGTATCTGCCTCAGGTCGAGGCCTACTACCGGGCGTTGTGGCGGGCCAACGTGGCGGTCGATGTCGTCAGTCCCGGGGCTCCTCTCGGTCGCTACCGGCTGGTGATCGCCCCGGTAGCTTACATGATGCATCCCGGCTTCGCCGAGAAGGTCGAGACGTTCGTCGCCGGGGGTGGCACCTTCCTCACCACGTTTTTCAGCGGGATCGTGGATGAGAACGACAGGATCATCCTCGGGGGGTACCCGGGCCCGCTGCGGCGCCTGCTAGGGGTGTGGGTAGAAGAGACCGACGCGCTACCTCCCGAGATGACCAACCGGATTGTCGTGCAGGGCTACCCTGGGTTGGACGGCCAGTATGCTTGCTCACTGCTGTTCGACCTTCTCCACACGGAGGGGGCCGAGGTGGTCGGGCGGTACGGGGCCGACTTCTACGCTGGCCGGCCCGTTCTCACCCGCCATCGTGTAGGAGCGGGCGAGGCGTGGTACGTGGGCTCGGCTCCCGAGCAACGGTTCGTTGACAGGCTGGTGCGTTTCTTGTGCGACAAGCACGGGATCGGCGCGCCGCTCCAGGTACCTGACGGGGTGGAGGTTGTGGAGCGGCGCGGTGGCGGCCAGAGCTTCCTTTTCATCTTGAACCACCGTGACCGGCCCACCGTGATTTCACTGGGTAATAGGCGCCTGCGAAACCTGCTGGCCGATCAAGAGATTGAGAGGGAGGTGGAGCTCGCTCCGAGGGACGTTCTTATCCTGACGGACACCCACGGAGCCGGCACTCGATGACCGAGCGGGGAGATGGCACGCCGCGTGGGGACCATGTCCAGCTGCTTCCGGCCGAGCGGCTCCAGCGCATCAGGGAGCTCCTCGGCCGGCAGGGGTCCGTACGGGTGGCGACGCTGAGCCGGGAATTGGGCGTCTCCGAGGTCACCATCCGGTCGGACCTCTCGCAGCTCGAGCAGGAGGGGTTCGCCCGGAGGACGCACGGGGGAGCCGTGCTGGCGAGGGGCACGCGCTACGAGCGGCCGTTCGCCGAGCAGGAGGCGCGCTTTCGGGAAGAGAAGCGGCGCATCGGCCAGGCGGCAGCGCGCTTGGTCGAGGACGGCGACACCATCATCCTGGATGTGGGGACGACCACGACCGAGGTGGCCCGCCACCTGCCGGCGGGGCTGACGGATGTCGTGGTCATCACGAGCAGCCTCAACATTGCCCTGGAGCTGGAGAAGTACCCGTACGTGACGGTGCTGGTGACGGGCGGGACCCTACGCTCGCTGCAGCACTCCCTGGTCAACCCCTACGGGACGCTGCTTCTCTCCCAGGTCAACGCCGACAAGCTCTTCCTCGGGTGCAACGGGGTGTCGGCGGCCAAGGGGATCACCAACGCCAACCTGCAGGAGGCGGAGATCAAGCGGGCCATGATCGCGGCGGCCAAACAGGTGATCGTGGTGGCCGACCACAGCAAGATCGGCAGCGTGGCGGTCGCCCACGTCGCACCGCTCTCGGCCGTCGACCGGGTCGTTACCGACCAGGCCGCCGACCCCCGGGAGGTCGAGCACATCCGGCAGGCGGGCGTGGAGGTCGACCTGGTCTGAGCTCCGCCGGGCACTCCGCGGGAGGGAGAGGACCGGCCGGCTGTCCTCGGGTTGCAGGTCTCGACCCAGGCCGAAGGCCGGTTACTCCACCTTGAAGGCGCCCACCGCCGCCAGCAGCTCCTGCGCCATGCGGGCCAGGCGCTGCGCCGAGCCGGCGATCTGCTCGACGGCTGACGACTGCTCCTCGGTGCTCGAGGCCACCTCTTCGGCAGCGGCAGCGTTCGACCGGGTGATGGTCGCAATCTCGTCCACCGCCCGGACGGCGGCTTCGCTCGCCGCGGCCATGGCCTGCGCCGCAGCATGGACCTCGTTGATCTGCGCGACGGACACCTCTACCGCCCGGGCGATGGCCGTGAACGTCTGCCCTGAGGCGCTGACCGCCTCGACGCCCTCCGCCACCGCAGCCCGCACCGCCTCCGTGTCGCGAACGGCCCGTTGGACTTCCTGGCGGATCTCGGCGATGAGCCCGGCGATCTCGGATGCGGCCTGGCGGGATTGTTCGGCGAGCTTTCTCACCTCTTCGGCCACCACCGCGAAGCCTCGGCCCTGTTGGCCGGCACGAGCCGCCTCTATGGCGGCGTTGAGCGCCAGGAGGTTGGTCTGATCGGCGATTCCGGTGATGACGTCCACGATCTGGCCGATGCGTGTCCGTGGCCACGTTAAAATCGGCATAAGTGGCCACGAAAAACCGGCATGAATGGCCACGAAAAAGCCGCACATCCGGCCAGGTAGGGGAAATGCCCGCTCCCCCGTATCGGCTCCGCTGGGGCACCACCCAGACGGATCCGGCGAAGGAGCGAGCAAACCTGGTTGGACAGGAGTTGGTGATCCAGTTGCGGCACTTGCGTGACGAAGGGTTGAAGAAGGTTCAGGTGGCCGAACGCCTCGGCATCCACCGGGACAGCGTGGCCAAGTACTGGGAAGGTCCCACGCTCCCCGCGGAGCCTCCCCGCTACCGCCAGCGGGCCCGCAAGATCGACCGCTACGCCGAGTATATCACGGCCCGGCTGGCCCGTTGGCCCGAGCTGACGGCAGAACGGCTCTACCAAGAGATCCGCCAGCAGGGCTACACGGGTTCCCGCCGCAGCGTGCGCCGGTTCGTCGCTGCGATCCGGCCGCACCCAGTCCGGGAGTACAAGCCCATCGAGACGCTGCCCGGGGAGCAGGCCCAGGTGGACTGGGGCCACTTCGGAACCCTCGTGGTCGAGGGGGCTCGGGTGCGGCTGTACGCCTTCATCCTGACGCTGGCGTGGTCGCGGGTGATCTACGTGGAGTTCATCACGTCGCTCTCCATGGCCACGCTGGCGGGGTGTTTGCACCGGGCCTTCCAGTACATCGGCGGGGTGCCTCGCACCCTGCTCTTCGATAACGCGAAGACCGTGGTG
The DNA here is from genome assembly GCF_035593305.1 of Limnochorda sp. L945t. Lineage (GTDB taxonomy): Bacteria > Bacillota > Limnochordia > Limnochordales > Geochordaceae > Carboxydichorda > Carboxydichorda subterranea. The sequence continues at coordinate 845,926 of NZ_CP141615.1, forward strand.
GCGGAACGGGTCGGCGGGGTCGTCCGCTACCAGCGGGAACTCTTGCACCTGGCGGCCCTGTACGGCTTTGCGCCGAGGGCCTGCTGGGCTCACGACCCCGAGTCGAAGGGCAAGGTCGAGTCCATGGTCAAGTACGTGCGCCGGGGCTTCTTCTACGGCCGGGAGTTCACGGATCTGGCCGACCTCAACCGCCAGGTCCGGTCCTGGATGGACCAGGTGGCCAACGCCCGCACGCATGCCACGACCGGAGCGGTGCCGTGGGATCGGCTGGCACAGGAGGCGCCCCACCTCAAGCCGCTGGAGGTGAGCGCCCCGCAGGGCATCCTGGAGCAGCGGAAGGCCACCCGCACCAACCTCATCTCCATCGAGGGAAACCGGTACTCGGTGCCGGCCCGCTTTGCCCGGCGGCCCGTGAGCTACCGGCGATTCGAGGACCGCATCGAGATCCTGGAGGACGGCCAGGTGGTCGACCGGATCGAGCTCGTCCCCGGACGGGGTCGCGTCATGATTCGGGACGACCATGACCCGCAGCACCAAGCGCGCCGCCAACCGGCCCATCCCCTTCAGGCCCGCTTTGAGGCCTTGGCCCCCAGTGCCCGCACGTACCTGGAGGGTCTCAGCCGCTCCCGGAGTGGGCATCTGCGGGAGCAGATGGAGCGCATCGTGACGCTGGCCGAAAGCTGCCCGTCCGACGTGCTGGAGCAGGCCATGCAGCGGGCCATTCACTTCGAGGCGTACGGCTACGGCATCCTCAAGCGCCTGGTGGAGCGGCTGCAGAAGGCGCCCTCAAGCCTTCCCCAGCCGGCCAAGCCCGCGGCCCAGGGCCACGTCGTCCTGCCTTATCGGGTCGAGGTGGAGCGCCGGGACTTGACCTACTATCAGGAGGTGGCCCGATGATTCGCACCATTGCGCCGGCCGACCGGGCCCGCCTCGAGCAGGGCCTCAAGCGCTTGAAGCTGCGCCGTATCCGGGAGATGCTGGACGCGGTCAGCGAGCTGGCGCTGCAGGAAGAGCCCTCGTACCTCGACTTCCTGGGCTACCTGGTCGACGCCGAGGTCGAGGCCCGAGAGGCCACCCAGCGGGACAAGCGCCTGAAGGCGGCCCGCTTTCCCATGCTGCGCACGCTGGACAGTTTCGACTTCTCCTTCCAGACGTCGGTGAGCGCCCAGACCATCCGGGACCTGGCCACGCTGCAGTTCGTGGAGGCGCACGAGTCGCTCGTCCTTCTCGGACCCCCGGGGGTCGGCAAGAGCCACCTGGCGATCGGCCTGGGCATCGAGGCGGTCAACCGCGGCTACCGGGTGCTCTTCCTGACCGTGCAGGACCTGGTCCAGGAGCTTTATGCGACCCTGGCCGATGGCAGCATGGCCCAGAAGCTGAAGGCCATCCTGGCGCACGACCTCATCATCCTGGACGAGTTGGGCTATCTGAAGATGGACGCCACCGCCTCGGACTACCTGTTTCAACTGGTGGCCAAGGCGTACGAGCGGCGCTCGCTCATCGTGACCAGCAACCTGGAGTTCCAGGAGTGGGGGGCGCTGTTCGACAGCCCGGCCACCGCGGCGGCGGTGCTCGACCGGCTGTTGCATCATGCCCACGTCATCACCCTCAAGGGCGAGAGCTACCGGATGCGCAGCCGGCTGGTGCCGCCCCAACCCAGCAACACACGGGAAGAGGCGCCGGCGGCCCCCCGCCCTACGGGCGGGGGGCCGAGGGGAGGGAGGGACCCCCGCGTAGATCCCGCCACCTACCTGGCCACGATTGCGGAATTTTCGTGGCCAAAAGTGCGGTTTTTCAAGTGGCCATTGACAATGCGCTGGGAGCGTTGCCCCAGGTCCTCGACTGCCCTGCCGGATTGGCCTGCCGTCTGCTCGATCTGCGCCATCCGCTCCGTGATGCCGGCAAGCGCTGCCCGGCCCTCCTGGGAAAGGCGAGCAACTTCGTGGCTGCCCTCCGCGATGCGCTGAATCCGCGAGGTGACGCCCCGCACGGTCTCCCCCACCTGCCGGACGCTGCCGGAGGCGTTGGCTGCCGCAGCAGACTGGCGCTCGCTGCCCCTGGCCATCTGGTCGACGGTCGCGGCTACCTCCCGTACGGACTGGCCCACCTGCTCGGAGGAGGAAGCCAGCTCCTGGCTCGCAGCGGCCACCTGCTGCGCCTCGCCTCGCACCTGGGAGACCAGGTGCCGCAGCCTTTCCAGGGTCGTGTTGAACGCTTCGGCGAGGCGCCCTACCTCCGTGCGGCTCCGCACCGGCACCCTCCGGGTCAGGTCGCCCTGGGCCAGGGCCGCCATGGCCTCCGCTACTTCCACGACGCCGCGGGACTGCACGCGCCCGATCCCGTAGGCCGCTAACAGGGACACCAGCACCATGCCGGCCCCGATGAAAAGCGCCTGACGGAACAAGGTGCCGAGGGGCCGGGTGAGTTCGTCCCGCGGCACGCTGACGACCAGCCGCCACGAGGAGCCTTCGATGGGCCGTACCCCCACCATGCGCTGTTGACCGGCGATCCGGACGAAACTGACGGTGGGACGGTCGGCGCTCAGGAGTTGTTTGTAGACGGTGCGCGTCGCATCGTCCACCGGCCCCTGCAGCAGGTTGGCCTCGAGCACCTGACCGGAGTCCGGGTGGGCCAGGACCAGACCGGCCTGGTCGACGAGGATCCCAAAGCCCGTCTCGCCGATCCTGAGCCCGGCCACCCGCTGCTCGAGGTAGGCGGCGGGTACGGCGCCGATGAGGAGCCGCTCCGGGCTCGCGCCCCCCTCCCGGACCGCTCTCTCATCTGGATCCTGTCCCGGATGAACGGCTCCGACGATGGCGGGACCCTCGGGTGCCCAACAACGGGGCGCCGGCCGCGTCGTCGTAACTGCGGAACGGGCGCGCCGGCGCCCTCGTCCCCGGGATCCGGAAGAACTCCTGCAGGATCATCGCCCCGGCACCGATGGCCGGGGCATCTTCTCCCAGCGTCGAAACGACGATGCGAACGTGGCTCCGGATGGAAGGCATGGCCCGCTGCTCGACCACCCGCCGCACCGCGTTGAGGATCGAGGGGCCGCCGCGGGCCATGGGGCCGCCGATGACGACGACGTCCGGATCGAACGTGTGGAGCGCGTTGGCGATCCCGATGCCCAGGTACTCTCCCACCCGGGCCAGTGCGGCGATGGCGGCCGGGTCGCCTCGCTCCGCGGCCTGGAAGACGGCTTCGGCGCTCAGCGTGGTGGGCCCGGTGTCGGCACCCCTCCGCACCAGCCCGGTGAGCGCGCGCTGCGATACGAAGGTCTCCAGACAGCCGCGGTTACCACAGTTGCACAACGGCCCGGCCGGGTCCACAGTGGTATGGCCGAACTCCCCGGCCATGCCGCGAGCGCCGCGGTAGATCTCACCGTCGATGATGATGCCGGCGCCGACGCCCACGCCGACATTGAGGAAAAACAGATGGCCGGCGCCTTCCAGTGCCCCTGCCCATACCTCGGCCAGGGCTCCGGTGTTGCCGTCGTTTTCCACCCGTACGGGAACGTCGAACCGCCGCCGCAGCAAATCGCCCACGGGTACGTCCTGCCAGCCGAGGTTAGGGGCGAACAACAACCGGCCCGTCTCGTCCTCGACCAGACCGGGTACCGCCACTCCGATACCGAGCAACCCCAGGGGGGCCGGCGGAACGGACGCCACCGCCTCCTCGATCAGGTGAGCCAGCCGCTCGACCTCCTCCCCCGGGTTGGCGGAGCCCGGCTCGAGGATGCGCTTTCGCCAGACGACCTGTCCGTGCAGGTTGAGCATCACGACGAGCAGGTAGTCGACGCCGAGGTCCGCACCGATCACGGTGCCGGCCGAAGCGTTGAGGGTGACCAGTTTGGGACGCCGGCCGCCGGTGGACGGACCCGTGCCGATCTCCTTGACGAGCTGGCGCGCCAGCAGGGCTTCCAGGAGACCGGAGGCCGTAGCTTTGTGAAGACCCGTGATGCGGGCGATGTCCGCGCGGGACATCGGCCCCCTCAGGCGCAGGAGGTTGAGGACCACGGCCTCATTGCGCGCCCTCATGAGGGAGTGGTGGGCAGTGGGGCCGGAGAAGTCCAGGAGATGTCACCTCATTCATCGAGAATGACAACCAAGCCGTGCGACTTCCTCTTCGGGCCTGCGACAATCTTATCCGGCGAGGAGGGCCGGATCAAGGGAAACACGGTTTCAGAAGCTCCCCGGTTGCCCCGGCGCTTCCTGTAGGAATGATGCACATTCGCACCGGATGCGCGAGTCTCATATCGGTTTCCGGCACACGGACCGGAGGGAAGGATTTTCGCTTCCCCGTGCCGTACTCATGGGGCGAAATGGTTGTCGTCGGCAACTAAGTCTACCTGGACGGGGGTGGTCGCGCGCCCGGTGTACCGGCCAGCGGGAAGCGTGTGCGCCAAAGGAGACGAAGGAAGCGAAGGAGAGGGTGACCGGAGATGCGATGGCGCGGCATCCGAGCGCTCCTGGTAGCGCTCGCAGTCGTTGCGGTCTCTTTGGCCGGGCCCGTTTCGGCCCTGGCAGCGCCTGCTCAAGAGCTCGAAATCTTCTCCTGGTGGTCGGGCGACGAGGGGCCGGCCCTTGAGGCGCTCATCGCCCGTTACCAGCAGCTCTACCCGAACGTAAAGGTCATCAACGCGACGGTGGCCGGTGGGGCGGGCGTGGCCGCCAAGGCCGTGCTGAAGACCCGCATGCTCGGGGGCTATCCGCCCGACACGTTCCAGGTGCACGCCGGCCAGGAGCTCATCGGCACGTGGGTCGTCGCCAACCGCATGGAGGACCTCACCTGGCTGTACAAGCAGGAAGGCTGGCGTTCGGTCCTGCCCGAGGGGCTCATCAAGCTTCTCAGCACGGACAAAGGTATCTGGTCGGTCCCCGTCAACATCCACCGCTCCAACGTGCTGTGGTACATCCCTCGCAACCTGCAGAAGTGGGGTGTCAAGGCTCCCGCCACGTGGGATGACTTCCTCAAGATCGCCCCGTCGCTGAAGGAGAAGGGCGTGACCCCGCTCGCTCTTGGCGAGAACTGGACGGCCTCGCACCTCTGGGAGAGCGTGGCCCTGTCCAAGCTGGGGCCGGAGAAGTGGCAGGCCCTGTGGGAAGGAAAGCTCTCCTGGACGAGCCCCGAGGTCCTCGACGTGTGGAAGCTGTTCGGCCAGATCCTGCAATACACCAACGCGGACGCGCCTTCGCTGAGCTGGCAGCAGGCCATTGACATGGTGGTCAACGGCCAGGCCGCGTTCAACGTCATGGGCGACTGGGCCGCGGGCTACATGACCACCACGCTCAAGCTGAAGCCGGGCACCGACTTCGCATGGGCGCCCTCCCCGGGTACCCGCGGGATCTTCATGATGCTGTCCGACACCTTCGGGTTGCCGGTGGGCGCGCCGCACCGGGACCACACGGTAGCGTGGCTGCGCATGCTGGGTAGCCGCGAAGCCCAGGACATCTTCAACCCGCTGAAGGGATCGATCAGCCCGCGCACCGACAGCGATCTGTCCAAGTACAACGACTACCTGAAGAGCGCCGCTCAGGACTGGCGCACCAACAAGATCGTGGGCAGCCTGGTTCACGGGGTCGTGGCCAACGAGCGCTTCATGAACGACTTTGCCACGGTCATGGAGATCTTCCTCAACACCCGCGATGCGCAGGCTGCGAGCAACGCCGCTCAGGCCATCGCCATCCAGGCAGGCATTGCGAAGTGATGCCGAAAGCGTCCTAGAGCGTGGGCCACGAAGACAACCTGCACGGCCGGGGCGGGACCTGAGGCTCCCGCTCCGGTCATCCGGCAGGTGCGCTGGGGTAGAGGGGAAGGCGCCCGGTGGGTTCCCGAAGAGACCGCATCCTCGCGATCTTGATGCTGTCGCCGTCGCTGGTGCTGCTGGCCATCTTCGTGTACGGCTTCATCGGCCGGACGGTGTACCTCTCCTTGACCGACTGGGGCCGACAAATGGCGCTGGCTCTCCATCCGACGATCCACTTCGTGGGGCTCGACAACTACCGGGAACTCTTCACCGGGTTCCTCGACGTCCGGTTCCGCCAGGACCTGGTCAACATGCTCTACTTCACGTTGCTCTTCGTGGGAGCGAGCCTCTCGTTGGGACTGGCGCTGGCCATCCTGATCGATCAGCAGGTGCGCGGCGAGGCCATCTTCCGCACCATCTTCTTGTTTCCCATGTCGCTTTCACTTGTCGTGACGGGCACCATGTGGCGCTGGGTGCTCCAGCCCCGGGGCGGTGTCAACGTACTGCCGGCGATGATCGGACGTGAGCCGTGGACGTTTCTGTGGTTGAGCAGCCGATCCCAGTACCTGCGCTTCGATTGGCAGCATCTCCCCCGGTACCTGGGCGTCGGGATCGCCATCGCGCTGGCCCTGGTCGCATCCGTCGGGCTTCGGAGGAGGCGGCGGCTCGGGCCTGCGCTGGCCGGGGTGGCGGCGGGGGCCACCCTGGGGTGGGCGCTTTTCGGGCCCGGCTCGCACGTCAAGCTGCTGCCCTTCCCCGAACTGCACGGGTTCAACGACGCCCTGATCGGAGTCGTGCTCGCTGCCACCTGGCAGATGGCGGGGTATACCATGGCGCTTTACCTGGCGGGGCTCCGGGGGGTACCCTCCGAGCTCCGGGAGGCGGCGCGCGTGGATGGGGCGAGCGAGCTGCAAGTCTACCGGTATGTCGACCTCCCGCTCCTCAAGCCCATCACGCTCAGCGCGCTCATCATCCTCGGGCACATCGCCCTCAAGATCTTCGACCTGGTCTTTGCCATGGCGGGACCCGACAACGCTCCGACCAGCGTCCCGGCCATCTCGATGTACCTGACCACCTTCCGGGGCAACCAGTTGGCCAAAGGAGCCTCCATCGCCGTGATTCTGCTCATCATGGTGTCGGTGCTCATCATCCCGTACCTGGTCAACGCTTTCCGGTCGCGGCGGGCTGAGCTGGGATGAAGAAGGTACGCCCGGGGCGGCTCTTGATCTACGCGGCGCTGGTGATGCTGGCCGCCGTCTATCTCGTGCCGGTCTACATGACGGTCATCACGAGCCTCAAGGCGCCCGAAGCCATCCAGCTGGCCAGTGCGTGGCTTCCTCCCGACCGGCCTCACTGGCAAAGCTACGCGACGGCCTGGGACCAGTTCGCTCCGAAGCTGAAGAACAGCCTCCTCCTGGCGGTGACGGCGACCTTGCTGTCAGCGGCGCTCGGGAGTTTGAACGGGTACGTGCTTTCCAAATGGACCTTCCGCGGTGCCGGCGTCATTTTTCCCTTGATGGTCTTCGGGATGTTCATACCTTATCAGAGCATTCTGATTCCTCTGTTTCAGTTCCTGCGTAACATCAATCTTTACGGCGGGCTGCCCGGGCTGATCCTGGTGCACGTCGTGTACGGGCTGCCCATCACGACCCTGCTCTTTCGCAACTTCTACGCCGAAATCCCCGACGAACTGGTGAGCTCGGCGTCGATCGACGGCGGCGACTTTTTCCGCATCTACCGCTGGATCATGCTGCCGCTGTCGGGCCCGGCGTTCGTGGTGGTGGCCATCTGGCAGTTCACCCAGATATGGAACGAGTTCCTGTTCGCCGTGACCCTGACCCGGCCGGATGCGCAGCCCGTGACCGTTGCCCTGGCCAACCTGGCCGGGGGCCAGGCGGTCTACTGGAACCTCCCCACGGCGGGCTCCATCCTGGCCGCCCTGCCGACGGTGCTCGTCTACATCCTGCTGGGGCGATTCTTCATGCGGGGACTCCTGGCCGGCGCGTTGAAGGGCTGAGCAACGCAGGAGTACCCGAGGAGGCGGCCGCCCACGGGCGGGCCCAACTGCGGGCACGAACCGAGGGGCCGCCGGTCCGGCGACGCCGTCCAGGCCAGCCTTGACAAGGCGCGCGGCGTCCGGTAGACTCCCGCTTGGGGCGGCGAGGCAGCGGGTGCCGCCGGGGTTCTAGGGCGAGCGGATGTAGCTCAGCGGTAGAGCATCGCCTTGCCATGGCGAGGGCCGCGGGTTCGAATCCCGTCATCCGCTCCATCCTTTGCGAAGTTCGGAAACAGCCTGGTCGACCGAGTCGATCAGGCTGCTTTTGCGTTGCGGGGCCTCCATCGCCACGTCCTGCAGCGCCTCGGTGGAAGGAGCCACGTCGGTGAGCGTCAAGGCAACGGTCCAGGTCCTGGAAGGCAGCAAGGTCTCCCTGCAGGTCGAGGTGCCGGCCGACGAGGTGCAGCGCAGCCTCGACCAAGCTTACCAGCGCCTCGCCCGGCGGGTCCGGGTCCCCGGCTTTCGCCCCGGGCGGGTCCCGCCCCAGGTGCTGCGGGCCCGGTTGGGGCGCCAGCCCATCTACGACGAGGCGCTCGAGTACCTGCTTCCCCGGGCTTACCGGGAGGCGGTCGAGGACGCCCGCATCGAGCCGGTCGACGAGCCCCGGTTCGACGTGGTGCAGATGGAGGAGGACAAGCCGCTCGTCTTCAAGGCCGAGGTGACGGTCAAGCCCGAGGTCAAGCTGGGTGACACCAAGGGGATGCGGGTCGAGCGGCGGGTGGTGCGGGTCGGCGACGGCGACGTGGACCGCGTGCTGCGGCGGATCCAGGAGCGCTTCGCCGTGCTGGAGCCGGTGGACGAGGCGGTCCAGCGGGGCTACTACGCCGAGGTCGACTATGACGCCCTGCTGGATGGCAAGCCGTTCCGGGGAGGCGCTGCACGGGGCCGCACCATCGAGATCGGCCGGGACCAGGTGGCGCCCGGGTTCGACGAGGCCATTACGGGGGCCCGGGCCGGAGAAAGCCGGCAGTTCGAATTGACGCTGCCGGCGGACCATCCCACGAAGGATCTGGCCGGCAAGACCCTTTCCTTTCAGGTCACCGTGCAGGCCGTCAAGAAGAAGCGCCTGCCGGCCCTCGACGACGACCTGGCCAAGGACGTGGGCCCGTACGAGACGCTGGACGCCCTCAAGCAGGCGATCCGCGCGGAGCTCCAGGAGGTGGTCGAGCGCCGCGCCCGGGCCGGCGTGCGCCGCCAGGTGGTCGAGAAGGTCACCCAGGCCGCATCGGTCGAGGTGCCCGAGACCATGGTGCAGCGTCGCGCGGACCGGCTCTTGCGCAACTTCGCGGAGCGCCTCGCCATGCAGGGCCTCACGCTCGAGCGTTACCTCGAGCTTTCGGGCCGCTCGGCGAGCGAGCTCGTCAGCAGCATCGAGCCCGATGCCCGTCGGCAGATCCTGGAGGAACTCGTGCTGGACGCCGTGGCCCGCCAGGAGCAGCTGGAGCCCGACCCGGACGCGGTCGAAAAGCGCGTCGAGCAACTCATGGCCTCCTACCGGCAGGGGCAGGATGTGGGAGTGGCCTCCGAGAGGCCGCGCGGTGACCGGCGGCAGCGGGAGCAGCAGGCAAGGCTGGAAGCGCTCGAGGAAGAGGTCCGGGAGTCGGTCCGCACCTCCATGCGGCGTGACAAAGCGGTAGACTGGTTGGTGGAGCACGCCGAGGTCACCGAGCAGGAGGCCGAGGGCGGCATCGACGACGAGGCGGAGCTGGAGGCCATCCTGCGGGTGGAGCAGTCCCAGCAGCAACCGGCTTGAAGGAGGGGTGCAGTCTCCCATGAGCACGTTGGTTCCCATCGTGGTGGAGCAGACGGCCCGGGGCGAGCGCGCCTACGACATCTACTCCCGCCTGCTCAAGGAACGCATCATCTTCGTCGGCGGCCCCATCGACGACTACGTGGCCAACCTGGTCATCGCCCAGATGCTCTTTCTCGCCGCCGAGGACCCGGAGAAGGAGATCTCGCTGTACATCAACAGCCCCGGTGGGCTGGTCTACGCCGGGCTCGCCATCTATGACACGATGCAGTACGTGAGCCCGCCGGTCTCCACCATCTGCATGGGCATGGCGGCGAGCATGGCCGCGCTGTTGCTCGCTGCCGGCGCCAAAGGGAAGCGCTACGCCCTGCCGTACTCACGTATCATGATCCACCAGCCGATGGGTGGCGTGAGGGGGCAGGCGACGGAGATCGAGATCGAGGCGAGGGAGATCCTGCGCCTCAAGCAGATCGGCAACGAGATCTTGAGCCGCCACACGGGCCAGCCCATGGACCGGATCGAGAAGGACACCGACCGCAACTTCTACATGTCGGCCGAGGAAGCCAAGGAGTACGGCATCATCGACGAGATCCTGCGGGAGGCCACGGGCCGACCGGGCGTGCGGCGGTAGGCGCTGGTATCATGGGCAAGCGCAGGCAGGGGAGCGGAGGAGACACGCCGGGCATGTTCAAGTTCGGAGACGAAAAAGGACAGCTGAAGTGCTCCTTTTGCGGCAAGTCCCAGGAGCAGGTGAAGAAGCTCATTGCGGGGCCCGGCGTCTACATCTGCGACGAGTGCGTCGAGCTGTGCAACGAGATCATCGAGGACCAGACGGTCGAGGAGACCGACACCCAGCTCGGTACGCTCCCCAAACCCAAGGAGATCAAGGCGATCCTGGACCAGTACGTCATCGGTCAGGAGCACGCCAAGAAAGTCCTCTCCGTGGCGGTGTACAACCACTACAAGCGCATCAACGCCGGCGTCGGGGCGGACGACGTGGAGCTGCAGAAGAGCAACGTGCTCCTGCTCGGGCCGACCGGCTCCGGTAAGACGCTGCTCGCCCAGACCCTCGCCCGCATCCTCAACGTCCCCTTCGCCATCGCCGACGCCACTTCCCTGACGGAGGCGGGCTACGTCGGCGAGGACGTCGAAAACATCCTGCTGCGCCTCATCCAAAACGCAGACTACGACGTGGAGCGGGCGGAGCGGGGCATCGTCTACATCGACGAGATCGACAAGATCGCCCGCAAGTCGGAAAACCCCTCCATCACCCGGGACGTCTCCGGCGAGGGCGTGCAGCAAGCCCTCCTCAAGATCCTGGAGGGGACGGTCGCCAGCGTGCCGCCCCAGGGCGGGCGCAAGCACCCTCACCAGGAGTTCATCCAGATCGACACGACCAACATCCTGTTCATTTGCGGCGGGGCCTTCGAGAGCCTGGACAAGATCATCGAGCACCGCATCCAGCAAAAGAGCATGGGCTTCGGCGCCCCCATCGTGCGCAAGCAAGAACGCCAGATCGGCGAGGTCCTGCGCCAGGTCATGCCGGAGGACCTCCTCAAGTTCGGCATGATCCCCGAGTTCATTGGGCGGCTGCCCGTGGTGGTGGCCCTCGATGCGCTGACGCTGGACGACATGGTGCGCATCCTGGTCGAGCCGAAAAACGCCCTGATCAAGCAGTTCAAGAAGTTCCTGGAAATGGACGGCGTCGAGCTGGAGTTCACCGATGACGCGGTGCGGGCCATCGCCCGCAAGGCGATGGAGCGCAAGAGCGGCGCCCGGGGTCTGCGGTCGGTATTGGAGGAGATCATGCTCGACGTGATGTACGATGTGCCTTCGGCCGGAGACGTGAAGAAGTGCACGGTGACCGTCGAGGTGGTCGAGCGCAGGGAGCCGCCCCGGTTGATCCGGGTGGATCGGGCGACCAGGGCGGGGGCCAAGCGCCGGGAGGAGACGGCCTAGCTCGCAAGCAAAGGCCGGCGGCCAGGGGCCGCCGGCCTTTTCGCGCCCGATCGCACCGTTTGGAGGCGGGCGCCGCGCGGCATACTAGCCACTGCCTGGAAACCGGCCAGGACGGTCTCCACGGGGGTGGCCCATGGATCTGGTCGCTTTGTTCGCGCTGGTCAACCTGTTCTTTGCCGCGGTCACGGGCCTTTACTTCTTCAACCTCCTGCGGGCGCAGCAGGTCAATCGCTCGGCCATCGACCGGGAAGCCCGCAAAGAGCTCGAACGGCTGCGCAAGCTGCGCTCCAACTCCTTGACCCAACCCCTGGCGGAGCGCACGCGCCCCACCAGCTTCGAGGAAGTGGTCGGCCAGGAGGAGGGCGTGCGGGCGCTGCGCGCCGCGCTGTGCGGGCCCAACCCCCAACACGTCATCATCTACGGCCCGCCGGGCGTGGGCAAGACGGCCGCGGCCCGGCTCGTGCTCGAAGAGGCCAAGCGCAACCCCCTTTCGCCGTTCAAGCCCGATGCCCGCTTCGTGGAGGTGGACGCCACCGCGTCCCGCTTCGACGACCGGGGGATCGCCGATCCCCTGCTCGGTTCCGTGCACGACCCCATCTACCAGGGGGCCGGGCCCATGGGGATCGCGGGCATCCCCCAGCCCAAGCCGGGTGCGGTGACCAAGGCCCACGGGGGGGTGCTCTTCATCGACGAGCTCGGGGAGCTGCATCCCATCCAGCTCAACCGCCTGCTGAAGGTCCTCGAGGATCGCAAGGTCTTCTTCGAGAGCGCCTACTACTCGAGCGAGGACTCCAACATCCCGCCCCACATCCACGACATCTTCCAGAACGGGCTGCCGGCCGACTTCCGCCTCATCGGGGCCACGACCCGGCTCCCGGAGGAGATATCCCCGGCCATCCGGTCCCGGTGCATCGAGATCTTCTTCAAGCCGCTCACCCCTGACGACGTGGCCCGCATCGCCACCAACGCCGCGCAGAAGATTGGGCTTCCCCTGGAGCCGGGGGCCGTCGAAGTGGTCCGCCGGTACGCCTCCAACGGGCGGGAAGCGGTCAACATGGTGCAGGTGGCAGCAGGTCTGGTGGTCTCCGAGGGGCGCGACCGGATCGCCCGGGCCGACCTCGAGTGGGTGGTCAACCACAGCCAGCTCACGCCCCGGCCCGACGTACAGGTCCGGCACGAGCCCCAGGTCGGGTGCGTCTACGGGCTGGCGGTCTGGGGCCCCAACGCCGGTATGGTGGTCGAAATCGAGGCCACCGCCGCGCCGGCGGCCGGCCCGGGCACAGGCAGGCTCACCGTCACGGGCGTGACCGAGGAGGAGGAGATGACCGGCGTCGGGCGCACCGTGCGGCGCAAGAGCCTGGCCATGAGCTCGGTGCAGGTGCTGGCAACGGTGCTCGAGGCGCACTTCGGGGTGCACGTGCGCGACTACGACGTTCACCTCAACTTCCCGGGCGGCGCACCGGTGGACGGCCCGTCGGCCGGGGCAGCCATGGCGCTTGCCGCGTACTCGGCCATCACGGGCCGGGCGGTGCAGCCGGCCGTGGCCATCACCGGCGAGCTGTCGGTGCGGGGGCTGCTCAAGCCGGTGGGGGGCATCGTCCCGAAGGTAGAAGCGGCCCGCCGTGCCGGCATCCGGAGCGTGATCATTCCCCGGGAAAACCACCTGGAGATCTTTGGGTACGCCGAGGGAATCGAAGTCGTGCCGGCGGTCACGATGCAGGACGTGCTCGACCGGGCCCTGGAACCGGCGCCCCGGGAAGCTTTGACGGCCTGTTCCGGGGCAGGGTAAGATCGAAGGGCGGCCCGGCGCAACGGCTCGGGCGCCGTGGCGTTTTTTCGAGCTTTGTCGGGTGGGGGGCGGTCGCGTGGGGACGGGGGCCGACCAGGAGCTTGAGCTTCCGTTGTTGGCCCTGCGCGGGCTGGTGGTCTTTCCGCACATGGTGTCGCCCCTGGAGGTGGGCCGGCCCCGATCCGTGGCCGCCGTGGACGAGGCCATGATGCACAACCGCCTCATCGTGCTGGCGGCGCAGCGCGACCCCAAGATCGCCGAGCCGGCCCCCGCTGACGTCCACGACGTCGGAGTGGTGGCCGAGGTCAAGCAGCTCCTGCGAATGCCGGAGGGCAAGACTCGCGTCCTGGTAGAGGGCCTCTTCCGGGCACGCCTCGTCATGACCACCGAGCCCGGGCCGTCGCAGGGCGCCATGCATGCCCGGGTGGCGCCCGTGCAGGAGACCGACGACGGGCCCGGGAGCCCCGAGGATCCCGGCGGGATGCGTCGCCAGGCGCTGATCCGCAGCGTGCTCACGGCCCTCGACGAGTACGTGCGGCTGAGCGGCTATCTCCCCGCCGACTTCGTCAGCGCGATGAGCGGGGTGGCCGACCCGGGGCGCCTGGCCGACGCCATCGCGGGCCAGATTCCCTTGCCTTTCGAGGAGAAGCAGATGCTCCTGGAGGTGGCCGGCCGCCTCGAGCGCCTCGAGAAGCTGCTCGCCCTGCTGCACCGCGAGACCGAGGTGCTCGACGTGCAGCGCCGCATCCAAAGCCGCGTGCGCCGCCAGATGGAGAAGACACAGAAGGAATTCCTGCTGCGCGAGCAGATGCGGGCCATCCAGCGGGAACTCGGCGAGGCGGAAGAACGCGACTCCGAGGCGGGCGAGCTTCGCCGGCGGATCCAGGAGCTGAAGCTGCCCGAGGCCGTGCGGGAGAAGGCCGAGCACGAAGTGGCGCGCCTGGAGAAGATGGCGCCCATGTCGGCCGAGGCGGCGGTCATCCGCACGTACCTCGACTGGCTGCTGGCGCTTCCGTGGAACCGCACGACCCCCGACCGGCTCGATCTCGAGACCGCAGAACGCATCCTGGACGAGGACCACTACGGCCTGGCCCACGTCAAGGAGCGCGTCCTGGAGTTCCTGGCCGTTCGCCAGCTGGTGCGAAGCCGCCTCAAGGGGCCCATCCTGTGCCTGGTGGGGCCACCGGGGGTCGGCAAGACCTCCCTGGCGCGCTCCGTGGCGCGGGCGCTCGAGCGCAAGTTCGTGCGGTTCAGCCTGGGAGGGGTACGCGACGAGGCGGAGATCCGGGGACACCGGCGGACCTACGTAGGGGCGATGCCGGGCAAGATCGTGCAGGCCCTTCGCCAGGCCGGGACCCGTAATCCGGTCATGCTGCTCGACGAGGTCGACAAGATGAGCTACGACTTCCGGGGAGACCCGGCGGCCGCGCTGCTCGAGGTGCTCGACCCGGAGCAAAACCACGCGTTCTCCGACCACTACCTGGAGCTGCCCATCGACCTGTCCGACGTGCTGTTCATCACCACGGGCAACCTGCTGCAGGCCATCCCCCGGGCTTTGCGGGACCGTATGGAGGTCATCGCGATTCCGGGATACACCGAGTTCGAGAAGGTCCAGATCGCCCGCCGCCACCTCATTCCCCGGCAGCTCCGGGACCACGGGTTGTCCCCCAAGCACCTGAGCGTGGCTCCAGGCGCCGTGACTGCCATTGTGCGTGCCTATACCCGGGAGGCGGGGGTGCGCGAGCTCGAACGGCAGCTGGCCGCCATATGCCGCAAGACGGCCCGGAGGGTCGTCGAGGATCCGGCTTGCCGCCTCAAGGTGACGGCGGCCAACCTCCACCGGTGGTTGGGCCCGCCGCGCTACCACGACAGCCCGACGGAGGCGGAGGACCGGGTCGGGCTGGCGCTGGGGCTGGCCTACACGGATGCCGGCGGGGATCTCCTCTCCATCGAGGTGGCGGTGGTGCCGGGGCGGGGCAAGCTGTGGTTGACGGGCAAGCTGGGCGAGGTCATGCGGGAGTCGGCCCAGGCGTCCTACAGCTATGTCCGGTCCCGGGCAGAGCAGCTGGGCATCCCGCCGGGCTTCTACGAACGGCTGGACATCCACGTGCACGTGCCGGAGGGAGCCATCCCCAAGGATGGGCCATCGGCGGGCGTCTCGATGGCGGTGGCCCTGATCTCGGCCCTGACCGGCCGGCCCGTACGGCGCGACGTGGCGCTGACCGGGGAAATTACCTTGCGCGGCCGGGTGCTCCCCGTAGGCGGGGTGAAGGAGAAGCTCCTGGCGGCTCACCGGTACGGCATCGAGCAGGTGGTGCTGCCGGTGGACAACCTGCGGGACGCCGAAGAGATCCCTGCGAACGTGCGGCGCCAGCTGACCCTGCATCCTGTCTCCCACATGGACGAGGTGCTGCGGATGGCCCTCGCCGAGCGCCCCGTGCTGGCCACGCGCGTACCGGTCGACGAAAAGACGGGCGTGCCGGTGGCACCGCCGGCGGCCGACGTGGGCGGTGACGCCATGTGGCCGGAGACCGCGTGAAACCGGGGCGCGGGGCCGCCACCGTCTTGGTAGCCCTGGCGACGGCGGCCGTAGCGTGGAAGGCCGTAGCCTGGGTCCTGCCCATCTGGACGGGCGCGGTGCCGGCGGATCCGGTGGCCATCCGGATCGGGCCGGTCCAGGTGCGATGGTACGGGTTGTTGATGGCGCTTGCCTTCGTGCCCGGATGGGCGCTTGCGCAGCCCGAGCGCCGGCGCCTCGGCTTGAGCGTGGACGACCTGATCGACGTGGTCCTCCTGGGAATCCCCCTCAGCCTGCTGGGGGCGCGTCTTGCCTTCGTGGTCCAAAACGCCGTCTATTTCTGGCAGCATCCGGTGGACATGCTGCGCACCTGGATGGGGGGGCTGTCCATCCACGGCGCCCTGGCCGGCGCGATGCTGACCATCTGGGTCATGTCCCGGCGGCGGGGCGTGGCTCCCCTGGGGCTCGCCGACCTGGCCATGCCCTCGATCCTGCTGGGACAGGCGATCGGCCGGTGGGGCAACTTCTTCAACAACGAGGTGTTCGGTTACCCGACTTCGGTGCCGTGGCGTGTCTACATCCGCCCCGAGATGCGCCCGCTCGAGTGGGCGTCCGACGCTTACTTCCACCCGGCGTTTTTCTACGAGTCCCTCTGCGACGCCGCCGGCGTCCTGTTCCTGGTCTGGTACCGGCGCCGGCCCGATAGGGAGCCTGGGGAGATCACGGCCTTGTATCTGGCGACCTACTCGGCCGGCCGCTTCCTCATGGAGTTTTTCCGCCTCGGAGAGCCGCTGGCTCTGGGCCTGACCCTGGCGCAGTGGGTGAGCGTCGCGCTGGCCCTCGGCGGGACGCTCTGGTGGGCGCAGTTGCGGCGCCGGGCCCCCCGGGCGGTGGTAGAATGAGGGCGGGTTGGCGCGAGCAGGCGTATGCACTGCTGCATATGACACGGAGGGGAAGGCGGCGGGCATGGAGGTACAGGTCCAACACCTGCGTGAGTGGGAGCGGCTCACCCGGGACCCGGTAGCGACGGCACTGAGCGGCCGGGACTTCCTCTGCTTGCGGGACTTCTCCCGCACCGAGCTGGAGCGCATGCTCGAGCTGGCACGTTTGCTGAAGACGTGGCACAAGGCCGGGCTGCACGTGCGGCCGCTGGCCGGGCGGACGCTGGCCATGATCTTCCAGAAGCCTTCCACCCGCACCCGGGTCTCCTTCGAAGTGGCCATGTACCAGCTCGGGGGCCACGCGCTCTTCCTGAGCGCGCAGGAGCTGCAGTTGCGCCGGGGCGAGACCATCGAGGATACAGGGCGCGTGCTCTCCCGCTACGTCGACGCCATCATGATCCGTACCTACTCGCACGACGACGTGGTGCAGCTGGCCGCGGCCTCCACCGTGCCGGTCATCAACGGCCTCACGGACTACCTGCACCCGGCTCAAGCCCTGGCCGACTTCCTCACCATCCAGGAACGCTTCGGGCGGCTCAGCGGGGTGCAGCTCACGTACGTCGGAGACTCCAACAACGTGGCGCGCTCTCTGGCGCTCGGCGGGGCTCGCCTGGGCATGCGCGTGGTACTCTCCAGCCCCGTAGGGTATCAGCTCGACGAGCAGGCCCTGGCCATGGCCCGGGAGGATGCGCGTGCGTCGGGGGGGAGCGTCGAGGTGGAGGCGGATCCCCGCCGGGCGGTCGTGGGTGCCGACGTCGTTTACACCGACGTGTGGGCGAGCATGGGCCAGGAGGCCGACCACGACCGCAGGGTGCAGGACCTGGCCGCCTATCAGGTCAACCGGGCGCTGCTGGAGCAAGCGGCGTCCCACGTGGTGGTCATGCACTGCTTGCCGGCGCATCGCGGCGAGGAGATCACCGACGAGGTGATCGACGGGCCTCGCTCCATCGTGTGGGATCAAGCCGAAAACCGGCTCCATGCCCAGAAGGCCATTCTCACGTTGTTGTTGGGAGCCTGAAGATGGGATGGGTGAGAGGATAGATCCGCGCGGAAAGGGGAGCGGAGTCTTGGGGACGAGGCCGACGCGGGTGGTCATCATGGGGGCGGCGGGACGCGACTTCCATAACTTCAACGTCTTTTTCCGGCACCATCCGGGGTACGAGGTGGTGGCCTTCACCGCCACCCAGATCCCCCACATCGAGGGGCGGACCTATCCCCCTGCCCTCGCGGGGCCACGATACCCGCAGGGGATTCCCATCTATCCCGAGGAGGAGCTACCCCGCATCATCCGGGAGCAGCATGTCGACGAGGTGGTCTTCGCGTACAGCGACGTGCCCCACACCCACGTGATGGATCGGGCGTCGGTGGCGCTGGCGGCCGGCGCCGACTTCCGCTTGATGGGGCCCTCGACGACGATGCTCGAAGCGCGCGTGCCGGTGGTGGCCATCACGGCGGTACGCACGGGAGCGGGCAAGAGCCAGACGACCCGCCGGGTCGTGGCGATCTTGCGCGAGGCGGGGATGCGGGTCGCGGTGGTCCGCCACCCGATGCCGTACGGGCGCCTGGAAGAGCAGGTGGTGCAGCGCTTCGCCACCTACGAAGACCTCGATCGTCACCACTGCACCATCGAGGAACGGGAGGAGTACGAGCCGCACCTGGACAGGGGGAGCGTGGTGTACGCGGGCGTCGACTACGGGGCCATCCTGGACCGGGCGCAGGCGGAAGCGGACGTCATCGTGTGGGACGGGGGCAACAACGATCTGCCGTTTTACCGACCCACGCTCCACGTCGTGGTGGTCGACCCCCACCGGGCGGGCCACGAGCGCAGCTATCACCCGGGCGAGACCAACGCGCGCATGGCCCACGTGGCGGTCATCAACAAGGTCGACACGGCGTCGCCGGAGTCGGTGCAGGCGGTGCGGGAGAGCCTGGCCCGGCTCAACCCGGGCGCCGTGGTCGTCGAGGCGGAATCCCCGATCACCGTGGACCACCCCGAGTGGCTGGACGGCAAGCGGGCCCTGGTGGTCGAGGACGGGCCCACGCTGACCCACGGAGAGATGCGCTACGGGGCGGGGGCCATCGCCGCTCGCCAGCACGGCGCCGTCCTGGTGGATCCGAGGCCGTATGCGGTCGGATCCATTCGGGAGACGTACGCCCGGTATCCTCACCTGGAGACCATCCTGCCGGCCATGGGGTACGGCGCCGAGCAGGTGCGGGAACTGGAGGCGACCATCAACGCGACGCCCGCCGACGTGGTCGTGGTCGGTACGCCCATCGACTTGCGCCGCGTCGTGGCGATCCAGAGGCCCGCGGTGCGCGTGCGCTACGAGCTTCGGGAAGTGAGCAAGCCCGGGCTGGCCGAGATCGTCCACCGGCGGGTGCTGCCTGCCGTGGCCCGTCGCTAGGGCGTCCGTTGCATGGGGCTACGGGGGGCGGGCCGGTGGGGCGCCGTCCGGGCGGGCGCCCTCTCCTTCCCGGCGTTTCGGTCGTACCTGGCGGCGCAAGGCATCTCGCTGATCGGCACCTGGATGCAAGGGGCCGCCCAGGCGTGGCTCGTGCTGCAGCTCACCGGTTCGGCGGTGAAGCTCGGCACGGTCTCCGCCGTACAGAGCCTTCCGGTGCTCTTCTTCTCCCTTCCTGCCGGCACCATCGCCGACCATGCCAATCGGCGCAAGATGCTCATACTGACCCAGTCGGCCCTCGCCGCCTGCGCCGCGGTGCTGGGCGTCCTCACGGTCCTGGGATGGGTGCGGTACTGGCACGTCGTGGTCATCGCAGGGATCTACGGGGTCTTCAATACGCTGGACATGCCGGGGCGCAACGCTTTCCTGGGCGACATGGTGCCACGCGAGGCCCTGGCCAGCGCGATCGGGCTGCACTCCACGATCTTCAACCTGGCCCGCATCGTGGGCCCGGGGGTCGCCGGGTTGGTCGTGGCGGCAGTCGGCTCGGGCCCTGCGTTCTTGCTCAACGCGCTCTCCTTCGTGCCCGTGATCGGGGTGCTGGCCGGCATCCGTATCGCCGCCGACAGGACCCGTCCCCCGGGCGGCGCGCTCGGTGACTTGTTGACCCCGTCGGGCATGTGGCGCCCCGTCATGGACGGATTGCGGTACGCCCGCGCCACTCGGCCCATCCGCCAGGGGCTGTTGTTGCTGGGGATCGTCAGCCTCTTCTCGATGAACTTCCAGGTCCTCACCCCCGTCTACGCGAGCCGTGCCCTCGGCCAGGGCGCCTCGGGGTACGGCCTGCTGATGTCGAGCCTCGGGGTGGGAGCCCTGGTGGCGGCCGCCGGCCTTGCGTCGGAGCGATCGGCGGAGCCCCCGGCGTGGCGCCGGTCGGCCGGGGTGGTGCTGCTCGGCCTGGGCCTCGCCGGCCTGGCCGTCTGCCGGTGGTATCTGCCCGCGCTGGCGCTCATGGCGCTCACCGGTTGGGGGATGGTCAGCCTCTCGGTGGGCACCAACGCGATGGTCCAGCTCAACAGCGAGGAGCGCATGCGCGGCAGGGTCATGAGCCTGTACACGCTGGTGCTCGTCGGGGTGGCGCCCATCGGCAGCATGCTGGCAGGCGCCGTGGCCGACCACGCCGGGGTGGGGACCGCCTGGGCGATGGGGGGCGGGGTGGCGCTCGCCGCGTTCGCCTGGCTGAGACCGTGGGAGATCCGGGCGGTGACGAGGCGGACCGAGCTGCCCGCCGCCGGCGTCGCCGCAGGCGGTCGCGGGCAAGAGAGCCTGCCGGGGTGAGGAGCGCCTGTACCGGCCCATTGACAGGCAGGGCGGCACCGGTTATTCTCACCTCGGATATATACCCTACAGGGTATGGTAAGCACCTCCCCGGGCCACGGGGAATGGTTCGCACGGAGTAAACTAAGTCAAAGCGCACGAAGGAGGAGTGGTTGTGCCGCTTCTATCCGCCAGGGACCGGTCCTACTTGCAGGACCTCTTCCAGAAGGTACCCAACAAGGCGAAGGTGCTGGTCTTCACCGACGGTTCCGAGAGCGGTCAGAACAACTGCCAGTACTGCGGGCAGACGGTGGAGCTCATCCAGGAGCTGGCCAGCCTCAGCGATCGGGTCGAGTACGAGGTGGTGGACATCCGGGCCGAGCCGGCCAAGGCCCAGCTGTACGAGGTGGACAAGGTGCCGGCGCTGGTGCTGCTGCGGCAGGACGGCACCGACACGCGCGCCCGCTACTTCGGCATCCCGGCGGGATACGAGTTCGGGAGCCTCATTGAGGACCTCGTCGACATCTCCAACGAGAAGACCCGGCTCTCCGAGGCCACGCGCCAGAAGCTGAGCCAGATCACCCAGCCGGTGCACATCCAGGTGTTCGTTACGCCGACGTGTCCGTACTGTCCGAAGGCCGTGCGGCTCGCCCACCAGTTCGCCATGGAAAGCCCCTTCGTCCGGGCGGACATGGTGGAGGCGCTGGAGTTCCCGGAGCTGGCGGACCGATACGGCGTCTATGGGGTGCCCAAGACCGTCATCAACGAGCGGGAAGAGGTCGAGGGGGCCGTACCGGAAGCCGTGATGCTGCAGCACGTGCTGGCCGCGGTGGGCATGGCCGCGTCGCCCGAGGATCCCTGGGGCGTCGAAGAGGACGGCGAGGAGCACCACCACGGCCATGACCACGAGCACGGCCATGACCACGACCATCATCACTGAGGCGCCCGGGGCGAGAGGGGTGCGGTAGGGAGGGGGCCGTGGCGGTGGCGTCGCGGCGGCTGGTGGTCGTGGGGGGCGTGGCGGCCGGGATGAGCGCGGCCTCCCGGGCGCGCCGCGTAGACCCGCAGCTGGAGATCGTGGTCTTCGAGCGCAGCGGTTACGTGTCGTACGGATCGTGTGGCATCCCTTACTTCGTGGGAGGGCTCGTGGAGCGGCTCGAGGACCTGGTCGTCTACACGCCCCAGTTTTTCCGAGAGAAGCGGCGGATCGACGTGCACGTGAGCCACGAGGTGACGGCCATCGACCCCAGGTCCCACCGGGTGCAGGTGCGCCGGCTCTCCGACGGCGAGACGTGGGAGGCCGGCTACGACGTGCTGGTGCTGGCTACCGGAGCTTACGCCGTGAGGCCGCCGGTGCCGGGGGTGGAGCGCCCCGGCGTCTTCGTCATGCGGTTGCTTGAAGACGGGATGGCCATGCGCCGGCGCGTGGAAGAGCTGAAGGCGCCCGCGGCTGACGCGGGAAGGCCCCCTCGCGCCGTGGTGGTGGGAGCCGGGCCCATCGGCCTGGAGGCAGCGGAGAACCTGCGGCGCCTCGGTTGCGAGGTCGCCATCGTGGAGGTCATGCCCCAGGTGTTGCCGGGTTACCACCCGGAGCTCGCCCGGATCGTGGAGCAGGAGCTGCGGCGAAACGGGGTCGAGGTGTACACCGGGGAACCGGTCGCCGGGATCGAAGGGCAGGGCGAGGCTGGTCCGGCGACGGCGGTCAGCACGCCATCCCGCACCCTTCCGGCCGACCTGGTGCTGGTGGCCACCGGCGTGCGTCCTCAGGTGGCCCTGGCCAGGGCGGCAGGCATCGCTCTCGGTGCCACCGGCGCCGTGGCGGTGGATGACCACCTCAGGACCTCGGTGCCGGACATCTTCGCGGCCGGGGACGGGGTGGAAGCGTGGCATCGCGTGCTGGAGCGCCCCGTCTGGATCCCGCTGGGCACCACCTCCAACAAGCAAGGGCGGATAGCCGGCGAGAACGCCGCCGGAGGCGACGCGCGCTTTCGGGGCATCGTGGGCACGGCAGCGCTGCGGGTGTTCGACCTGGAAGTGGCCCGGACGGGCCTGACCCGGGAGGAGGCGGAGCGGGAGCCCCGCTGGGAGGCGGTGGAGGTTCACGTGCGCCACGGCAGCCGCGCCCACTACTACCCGGGGCGCGGTCCCATCGACGCCTGGCTCGTGGGCGACCGGAAGAGCGGGCGCCTGCTCGGGGCGCAAATGGTCGGCCCGGCGGGTTCGGTCGCCAAGCGCATCGATGTCCTGGCCGTCGCTCTGAGCGCGGGGCTGCCGGTGGAGGAAGTGGCGGAACTCGACCTCTCCTATGCCCCACCGTTCGCGCCCGTGTGGGACGTCGCCTTGATCGCGGCGCGGGAGTGGCTCAAGGATGCAGCGCTCGGAAGCGTACCCCACGCGGGGTGAAGGGCAGGGCCGGAAGAAAGCGGGTGGTCACCCGTGGAACCCATCAGGCCGGCGACGTGGGGTAGCGTGGAAGCCACGGTGGGGGAGGTCCTGCGCGCCCTGATGGAGCGGGCCCGGGAGCAGGGCGGGGCTGCGGGCACGACGGCCTCGCGGGCTGCGACCACGCCCGGCGCCGGTCCCCCGCGGCGGCGGAGGAGGCGCTCGCTTCCCGCGGCCGCCCGCTACGCGGCGTGGCGGGCGAGGTGGGAGCAGGCAGTCACGCTCCGCAAGCCGCTGGGGCGAGGACGGCCCATCCTCGACGTGGGGTGCTACGAGGGCGCGCTGGTGACCAGGCTGGCCGAGGTCACGGGTAGGCCCGTGATCGGCGTGGACATCAGCGACGCCGGGTTCGGCAGGGCCTTCCAACAGGCGGAGAAGGCCGGGGTCGAGGCGTTCGTCGGCTGCATGCGTTACGACGCCCATCACCTCTCGGCGCTGGGGTCGCAGCTGTTCGACGCGGCGACGCTGACTTACAGCCTGCACTGCATGCGGGCACCGGACCGGGTCCTGGCGGAGGTGGCCCGGGTGTTGACGTGGGGCGGCGTGGTGCTGGTCGTCGACTGGGTCGTGGCGACGGGGGAGCCCAAGCACGGCTGCTCCCGGCTCACGCTGGCGGAGATCGAGGAGATGATGCGGTCGGCGGGGCTCACCCCCATCCGCTCGGTCGCCCGGGACGGCGTCGCGCTGGTGGCGGGCGAGAAGCGGGAGGGCTCGATCCCGGCGGCCCGGCTGGGCGTGCTCAACGGCCGGCGCGCCGTACTCGCCGCTCGAGAGGCGCCAGCGCCAGCGAGCGCACCGTGACCCATCCCCGGCGGAGCGTCTCAGGGAGGGGGCTGTTCCCGTCGGCGGACGCTTCGACGGCAGCCTGTCCGGGAGAGGGAGGGGCACCCGCGAAGGCGGGGCCGGCCGCGCCGTCGGGCGGTGCGCCGTTGGGCGGCGCGCCGTGCTCACCGGCGCGGGAGGGGCCCCCGGCATGCGCCACCCGGTGCGAGGTGGGCCGGGTGCCGGCCCGTACCACCATGGCGTCTTCCCCCATGACCAGCAAAGAGGCGGCGGCGATGGAGAGCCGCCCCCGGAGTCGATCCGACAGCCCCTTGGGGGCGAGCAGGACCTCCAGGACGGCCCCGGAGCGCTCGTCCAGCATCAGTTCGTCGGCGGCGCCCAGGAACTCGCCGTCTTCGGTCAGCACGCGGATGCCGTACAGGCGCAGCGGCCGGCGAAGAAGGGGCTGGAGTTCGGGAAGGGCGGAGGGGCGCACGAGGGTGTCGGCGCCCTGGACCGTGATGGCGTGGAGCCCCACGCCGCGCGTCCGGCCCCACTCGAGCACCTGATCCTCCCGGGGCCAGTGGCCGGACGAGACGACGAAGGCCGCCAGGCGACGGGCGGATGGGTCGAAGATGAGGCGGCTCGTCCGTCCCAGGGCCCGTCCGTCGACGACGTCGATCACCTGCAAGCCCAGCAAGCGCCGGCTCGGTACCATCGGGATTCCCCTCCGTACTCTCCGCTCGCCGTGATAGATATGAGAGGAGTCCGAGCCTTAGTACGCCCGGAGAGGAACAGGCGGTGTCGAAGGTGCCGAGTGGCGCGCCCGGCGAGGATGCTCCCGAGGTAGGCCAGCGCCTGGTGCTCGACGTGGCCTCCCTGGATCCCCGTGGGGACGGCGTCGCCCGCACCCCGGGAGGGTTCGTCGTCTTCGTGGAAGGCGGGCTTCCCGGGGACCGGGTGGAGGCGGTGGTGAGCCATCGTGCCCGCCACCACGCGAGAGCCCGGCTCGCCCGGCAGATCCGGCCGTCTCCGCTGCGGGTCGAGGGCCCGTGCCCCGTGGCCGAGACCTGCGGCGGCTGTCCCCTCATCCATCTTGCCTACCCGGCCCAGCTCGAGGCGAAGCGGTCCGGGGTCCAGGACGCCCTCGTGCACACCGGCGGCCTCGAAGAAGCGGCGTCGCGGGTGCTCCCCGTGCGGGGCATGGAGGTGCCGTGGGGATACCGCAACAAGGCGCAGTACCCGGTGGGCCGCGGGCACGACGGCCGGCCGGTGATCGGCTTTTACCGGCGCGGCACGCATGAGGTGGTCGAGGCGCTGGATTGCAGGGTGCAGCACCCCCTCAACGTACGGCTGGCCAGGGCGACCCGAGACGCCATCGAGGAGCTGTCGCTCCCGCCTTACGACGAGGCTACGGGCAGCGGCCTGGTCCGGCACTTGGTCTGCCGCACCGGAGCGGCCACCGGGGAAGCGTTGCTGGTAGTGGTAACCGCCCGGGACGGGCCGGAGGTGCGCCAGGCGCTGGGCCAGCTTGCCGAGCGGGTGCGCCGGAGGGTGCCGGAGCTGGTGGGCGTGGTACAAAACGTCAACCCGCTGCGCACCAACGTCGTCCTGGGCAAGCGAAGCGCCGTCGTCTGGGGCCGGGAGTTCCTCGAGGAGAGGGTCGGCGCGGTGCGCCTGCGCCTTTCGGCCACGGCGTTCTTCCAGGTCAATACCCGGCAGGCGGAGGTCCTGTACGGCGAGGTACGACGGCGAGTGGAGACGTTCCTGGAGGCCCGCGGCCAGCTGGGCCGGGGTACGCTCCTGGATCTCTACTGCGGCGTTGGCGGCATCGGGATCGCCGCCTCCGACCGGGTCGGCCGCCTGATCGGGGTCGAAGAGGTGCAGGAGGCGGTCGACGACGCGCGGCGCAACGCCGAGCTCAATGGGGTGCGCCACGCCCGGTGGGTGGCCGGCGACGTGGAGGAGGTATTGCCGCGCCTCTTGCAGGAGGGAGGGGAACGGATGCGGCCGCTGCTCGTGGTGGTCGACCCGCCCCGCAAAGGGTTGGACGCGGCGGTGGTGCGGGCGCTGGTCAGGGCGCAGCCTGAACTGTTGGTGTACGTCTCTTGCCATCCGGTGACGCTCGCGAGGGACCTGCGGCAGTTCGTCAAAGGGGTGGAGGCGCAGGGCCTCACCTACCGGTGGGATCCGGTACAGCCGGTGGACATGTTTCCCCAGACGGCCCACGTCGAGGTGGTGGCGAGCCTTTGGCGAGCGTGACAGGCGCATCCCTTGCCCCGAAGCGGTGTACGGCGCTCCTGCTGGCCGTCCTGGCGGCGGTGCTGTGGGCAGGATGGCAGGTCGCCGGGGGAAGGGCGACGCCCGGCGTCCGGTTGCGGCTGGCGCCCCGGGAGGCGACCCCCGGGCAGTGGGTCATGGTGAGGGTGGAAGGGGCGAAGGCGCACCGCCTCGCCGGGGAGTGGGCCGGCCGGAGCTTCCCGTTTTACGATGACGGTGCGCAGGGCGCCGTCGCGCTCGTCGCCGTCTCCTACTTCGTGCAGCCGGGCAAGCACCCGCTGGTCGTCCGGGAGGACGGAAAGGAGGTGGCGGCGGCCGAGGTCCCGGTGCGGCCCAGGGCTTTTCCCGTGCAGCGGCTGCGCGTCGATCCCGGCAAGGAGGCGCTCATCCGCCCGCAAGATCCGGCAGACGTGGCCCGTCGCCGCCGGGAGGACGAAGAGGTCGCCCGGGCCCGCTCTCGGAGCAATCCCCGCCCGCTGTGGCAGGGGCCGTTCGTCTGGCCGCTCGCCCGTCCGTACCGGCTGACGAGCGAGTTCGGTCTCGTGCGGGAAGTCAACGGCGCGCCCAGCGGGCGCCACTCCGGTCTCGACCTCGCGGCCCCCGAGGGCACCCCCGTGCACGCCCCCAACGGCGGCCGGGTGGTGCTGGCCAGAGACCACCTGGCCACCGGCAAGACGGTCATCCTCGACCACGGATGGGGGTTGTTCACCTCTTACCTGCACCTCTCGTCCATCCGGGTGCGCGAGGGGGCTTTCGTGAGCAAGGGGGAGATCCTCGGCACCGTCGGGGCTACGGGTTTTGCGACCGGCCCCCATCTCCACTGGGCCGCCTACCTGCCGGGTGGCTACGTGGATCCCCGCAGCCTCATGGAACGCTGGCCTCCAGAGTCCTCCTCGCCTGGCAGTTAGAGGTCAAGACCTCTTTGGCGTCGAACTGCCCATGGCGATACGGCCAGGCGAGCCAGGGATGGGGGAAGGCGGGAGGCCGCCATGTCGCAGCAAGGAGAGCGGGTCCCCTCGAGTCGGGTGCCCGGAGTCGCGGGGGTCAGCGCCCTGGCCGCGCCATCGGCCAACGCGCGCCGGCCCGCCGGGCACTTCGTCGCCGTGACGGTCATCGTCCTGGTGCTGGGCATCGGCGGCGCCATCTTCGCCGGCGGCCGGGTGGGGCGCAACGTGACCGACGCTTTCGCCGCGCTCTACGATGCCTGGGATCACCAGAGCCGCAGCCTGGAGCAGCTCCAGGGCGAGATTCGCGGGATGCAGCAGCAACTCACCGAGTGGGGCGCCCTCGACCAGAACAGCGGGCCCCAGGCGGCGTCGGGGGTCCTCGTCATCAGCCGGGATCAGGCGGCCGAGCTCGCCCAGCGCCTGCGTTCCCTGGGTTCTGACATGGACTCCTTGCGCCGGGTCATCGGCCAGCGCCAGTCCATCATCGGGCAGACGTCGGAGCGGGTCCGCCGGGACGCCACCGCCAGCCTCTGGTCGGTCGCGCTGGGCATTCTCGTGGCGGGCCTGATCGGCAGCGTGTGGCTTGCCCGCGTGACGGTAGGGCCCATGGGGGAGCTGCGCCGGCGCCTGGAAGTCGCCGACCAGGGCCAGCAGGCTCTCGCGTCGGCGCTGGGCTCGTGGATGGGCCGGATCGGCGACGGCGTGCGCGACTGGCGCTTGGTCGCCGAGTCGCAGAGCATGGCCCTTGCCTCCTTGCGGGAGCGCCTCGATGCGGTGGCGTCGGCCACGTCGGCGGTGGCCGGCCAGGCGGAGGGCGTCGCCCGGGCGATCGAGGAGTTCGACGCCATGGCGGAGCGGGTCCGGGATTTCGGCGGAGAGTCGAAAGTCCTGGCCCTGAGCGCCGCCATCGAGGGAGCCCGGCTGGAGGCGCAGGGGCGCAGCGTGGCCGTGGTGGCCGAGGAGCTGCGCCGGGTCGCCTCCGAAGCGCGGGAAGTGGTCCGCCAGGTCTGGGATCTCAAGAACCGCCTGGACGAGGGCGCCGACCGTTCGCGCCGTGCGGCGGCCGAGGCGGGCAAGCAGATCGGCCAGATCCGGGAGTCGCTGCAACAGGTCAGGGACGAGGCGATCCGTCTCGCCCGCGGGCTGTTGGCGCTACAAGAGCGGGCGCAGCTCGCCGGCCAGGCCGCGCAGGGATGGGCCGCCAAAGGGGCAGGGTCCAGGAGCTCGCTGGAGCTGCGGGCGGCGGTGGATCGGGCGCTGTCAGGGGAGATGACGGTGCGGCCCGCGACCGCCCGCGAGGTGAGCCGCGAGGAGCGGGTGGCGCTGGCACAGGCGAAGGGGCATGAAGAGGCGGCGACTGCCACGGAGCGCCAGGAAGACGGCCCGGCCTCCCAGGGGCAGCCCAGGGCGACGGGCCCCGGGGGGGAGGAGGCGCCGTTACCTCCCGCCTCTGAGCGCACGGCCCCGCCGGCCGAACGTGCCGAGCGTCAGGAGGGGCCGGCCGAGCGCTCGGCGTAAGAGGTCTGGAGCTGCCTGCCGTTGCCCGGGGCGACCCCCTGCACCGTGGGCCTCGGTGCCTTGCGGATGCGTACCGACGAAGGCGTCACCTCGACCAGCTCGTCGTCGTTGATCCACTCGAGCGACCGCTCCAGGTCCATCGTACGCGGGGCATCGAGCTTGACCGCGACGTCGGCGCTGCTCGCACGCATGTTGGTGAGCCGCTTGGCCTTGCAGATGTTGACGGTGATGTCCTGCGGCCGGGAGTGCTCGCCGACGACCTGGCCCGCGTACACCTTCACCCCGGGAGGCCAGAAGAGCACGCCGCGCTCCTGGAGGTTTTCGATGGCGTAGGCGGTGGTCATGCCGGTCTCGGTGGCCACCATGGCGCCGCCCGACCTGGCCCGCAGCTCGCCCACGAAGGGGCCGTAGTGGTCGAACACGTGGTACAGGATCCCCTCGCCTCTGGTCTCGGTGAGCAGCTGGGAGCGAAAGCCAATGAGACCCCTGGACG
Source organism: Limnochorda sp. L945t (assembly GCF_035593305.1). Lineage (GTDB taxonomy): Bacteria > Bacillota > Limnochordia > Limnochordales > Geochordaceae > Carboxydichorda > Carboxydichorda subterranea. The sequence goes on from NZ_CP141615.1 coordinate 874,846, forward strand.
GCACGTAGGCCCGGATCCGCACCTGGCCGCCGCTTTGGGGCTCCACCTCCAGGACCTCGGCGCGCCGCGAACCGAGCAGCTCCATGACGGGCCCTACCGCATCGCCGGGCACGTAGAGCACGGCCTCCTCGTACGGTTCTTGGACCTGCCCGTCCTGCTCGCGCAGAATCGGGCGAGGGCGGGAGACCTGGAGCTCGTACCCCTCCCGCCGCATCTTTTCGATGAGGATGGCCAGGTGGAGCTCGCCGCGCCCTTTGACCTCCAGGGTGTCGGGCGAGGCGGTGGGCACGACCTCCAGGGCCACGTCGGTCTCCGCCTCCCGGAGCAGCCGCTCCTTGAGCTGGCGTCCCGTCACGAACCGGCCCTCCTGGCCCGAAAAGGGGCTGTCGTTGACGAGGAAGTACATGCTGATGGTGGGCGCTTCGACCCGGATGGGAGGAAGAGGGCTGGGGCGCTCCGGGTCGGTGATGGTCTCCCCGATCTCCAGGGCCTCGATGCCCGTCACGGCCACGATGTCGCCGGCCTGCACCTCGGTAACCTCTTCCCGCTTGAGGCCGAGGAAGGTCAACAGCGTGCCCACCTTGGCCGGGCGGAGCCGGCCCTGGCGGTCGCTCACCATGACCGGCTGGCCCGCGCGCAGGGTACCGTTGACGACCCGGCCGATGCCGATGCGACCCAGGTACTCGTTGTAGTCGAGGGTGGTCACCAGCACCTGCAGTGGCGCGCTGGGATCGCCCGAAGGGGTGGGCACCTCCTCGAGGATCGCCTCGAACAGCGGCCGCATGGTACCCGACCGAGCCGCGGGGTCGGCGCTCGCCCACCCCTGGCGCGCGGAGGCGTACAGCACGGGAAAGTCGATCTGTTGCTCGTCCGCCCCGAGCTCGATGAACAGATCCAGCACCTCGTCCAGCACTTCTTTGGGCCGGGCGTTGGGCACGTCCATCTTGTTGATGACGACGATCGGCTTGAGATGGGTCTCGAACGCCTTGCGGAGCACGAAACGCGTCTGCGGCATGGGGCCTTCGAAGGCGTCGACGACCAGCAGGGCGCCGTCCGCCATGCGCAGCACCCGTTCGACCTCGCCGCCGAAGTCCGCATGCCCCGGCGTGTCGATGATGTTGATCTTGACGGGGCCGTAGAGGATGGCGGTGTTTTTCGCCAGGATGGTGATGCCCCGCTCCCGCTCCAGCTCGTCGCGATCGAGGATGCGCTCTTCGAGCTGCTGGTTGGCGCGAAAGAGCCCGCTTTGCCGGAGCATGGCGTCGACCAGCGTCGTCTTGCCGTGGTCGACGTGGGCGATGATGGCCACGTTGCGGATGCCGGTGTTCACGTTCGTGGATGGCACCTTCCCGTCCGGGACCATGAATCTACCACGAATCCGCACCGCAAGCCAGGTACCCCACGCGCATACGGCGAAACTTCCCGGGGCCGCGAGAGGGGGAGCCTGACCGTGAGGGACGAGACGGAGGCAACGGCACTGCGGCGCCGGGAAGTGGAGACCAAGCAGCGGCGGATCGAGGAGATGCTCCAGTCGCTCAAGCTCGACGGCGTGATCCTGACCCGGCGGGCCAACTTCGCGTGGATGACGGCCGGAGGCGACAACCACGTGGGGCTGGCCACGGAGATCGGTAATGCGTCGCTCCTGGTCGAGCCGGGGCGATGGACGCTCATTGCCACCAACATCGAAACTCCCCGGGTCGCCCGGGAAGAGCTGGAGGGCGTCGCTCCACGGGGCAACCTGGACGTGGAGGCGGTGCCCTGGCACCTGGGGGTCGAGCCGGCCATCGAACGGCTGGTGCACGGCCGGCGCATCGCCTCCGACACCGGAATCGCCGGCACGCCCAACGTGCAGGCCGCCCTGGCGGGGTTGCGCTTCCCGCTCACGGCGGAGGAAGTCCAGCGGCTGCGCCGGGTCGGGGCGCTGTCTCGCGACGCGCTCGAACAGGTGCTGGCCACCGAGGTGGCTCCGGGCATGACCGAGCTGGAGGTGGCGGGGCGCATGACCCGGGCCTTGTGGGAGCGGGGCCTGGAGGGGACCGTGGTGCTGGTCGCCGCCGACGACCGTATTCGCCAGTACCGCCATCCCATTCCCACAGGGCGGGCGGTGGAGCGGTATCTCATGGGGGTCATCTGCGCCCGGCAAGGCGGGCTCATCGCCGCGCTGACGCGCCTCGTGCACTTCGGCAGGATCCCGGGGGATCTGCGGGCCCGGCACGAGGCCGTCTGCCACGTGGACGCCGCCCTCATGGACGCGACCCGGCCGGGCGCGCGGGTGGCCGACATCCTGCTGGCAGGCCAGGAAGCTTACCGGCGCCACGGTTACCCGGACGAGTGGAAGCTCCACCACCAAGGGGGGGCCATCGCCTACGCGGAGCGCGAGTACCTGGCCACGCCCCAGAGCGTGCAGGTCGTCAAGGCGCCCGGCGCCTTTGCCTGGAACCCCAGCATCACCGGCACCAAGTCGGAGGACACCATCCTCGTGGGCGCCGCCGATGGGCCGGATCCGGGCCGGGTGGAGATCATCACGGCCCACGGGCCCTCGTGGCCGGGCGTCGAGGTGGAAGCCGGGGGCAGGCGGTGGGTCCGTCCCGGTATCCTGGAGCTTGCCATGCCGGGCACGACTCGGTAAGGTAATCTTGTCTACCATCCAGTCATGATAACGCTGGTATATCCTCGACGTCTCGGGGAGGGCGAGGGGTCGGGGTGATCTACGAGTACCGCTGCAAGCAGTGCTCGAAGCGGTTCGACGTGCACGCCACGCTGGCGGAGAAGGAGGCGGGCCTCTCTCCGGTTTGCCCGTCCTGCGGAAGCACCGACGTGGCCCGGCTCTTCGGCAACATTATGGTCCTGCGCTCGTCCCGGGGCGGAGACGGGGATGCCGGCTCCGGCGACGACGGCGGCCTGGGAGACGGCGGGGGCCCGGGCTCCGACCGGGGCCCGGGCGGGGACGACTTCGGGGGCGACTTCGACGGTCCCGAGGATCTGGACGGCGGGGACGATTTCGATGAGCTGTAGACTTGGGGGTGCGCCAGACTGATGAACTTCGCCATCGTGGGAGAGCGCTCGTCGGCGGTCCAGCAGTGGCTCGCGGACGGCTTGCGGGCTGAGCTCGAGCGGCGCGGCAACGTCTACGAGGAGACCCCCAGCCGGGACGTCCGGTTGGTGCTCAACTTCACGGACATGGAACATCCCAGGCCGTACCGGCGCCGGGCCCGGGCCACGTTCGTCTGCTCCGTGGTGGTGGGCCAGGAGCCTCCCAAAGACGTGCTGCGCGCCGGATACCCGGTGCTCATCCGGTCCCTCTCCAACCTGCTGCTGTACGCCGTACCCCAGGACGGCAAGGTCGACACGCACTTCGTGACCCTCGAGCAGGGATACTACACGGTGCCCTTCGACGCCGACGAGCGATCCTACTTCGCCCGGCTCTACGAGCGCCTCCATCCGCTGGCGTCGTCCAACCTGGTCATCGACAACGTCTTCGAGCCGGACCTCCCACCCGAGCTGTGGGAGGGGGACGCCGCGGTCGATCAGATCCGCCGGACGAGCCGGCGGCTCGGCGAGCTCGACCTCTTGCCCGCGCCCTTCCCGATTCAGGAGATCCTGCCGCCGGAGGACTTCCGGCACGTCCAGCACCTGTACGGCATCGGCGGCCTCAGCTACGGCAACATCAGCGCCCGCCGGGACCGGCACAGCTTCTGGATGAGCGCAAGCGGGGTCAACAAGTACAAGCTGGAGAAAGTCGGGCAGGACATCCTCCTGGTCAAGGGGTACGACGCCGAGAAGAACGCGATCGTCCTGAGCGTCCCGCCCAACGTCACCCCGCGCCGGGTTTCGGTGGACGCCATCGAGCACTGGATGATCTACACGGAGCACCCCCAGGTGGGCGCGATCCTGCACGTCCACGCCTGGATGGACGGGATCAAGTCGACCCTCGTCAACTTCCCCTGCGGCACCCTGGAGCTGGCCCAGTCGGTGGCCAATCTGGTGAGAGAAGCCCCCGACCCGGGGAGGGCGGTCATCGGGCTTCGCAACCACGGGCTGACCATCACGGGTCCGGATCTCGACGAGATCTTCGAACGGATCGACGGGCGCCTCATCCGGCAGGTGCCGATGATGTGAGGGTTGCCCCTGCGGTGGCCGACCAAAGGGCCTGCCCGTCCGCGTCGATCGCCTCGACGGGCGCGGGCAGGCCTTCTCGCAAGTCTTGAAGGGGCATGTCGTCCAGGAAGACGGGCTCGTCGGCCTTGAGCGCGACGTTGGGGACGTAGACGGCATCGAAGCGACCGAGGTCGGGCAGGCGCTCCAGGGAGGCCCGGATGTCGGCGCCGGTCAACAGGCCCGCGACGGTGACGGTCGGTCCGTAGAACTGGTTGACCACCGGGTGCACCCGCACCTCGAGCCCGGGATGCCGCCGCTCCAGCCGGCGGGCGAGCGCCTCCAGGAACGGCCGGGCCGACGTCCCGGTCACCCACAGAACCCGCCGGCCCCCGGGCAGCCTCCCGGCGCTCCCACGCTGCCGGCGGACGGCGCCGGCCTCGGCCGCGTAGAACTCGTCGAGCAGCCGGCGAACGAGGCCAATCCCGTTGGAAAGCTGCGGGAAGTCCTCGTACGCCTCCCGGGGCGGTACCCACCGGCCGGCCAGGGAGTACCACTCGTCGGCGGGGAAGACCAACCGGGTGCCCAGGTCCTGCAGCAGCCGCCGCTGCCAGGCGTGTACCTGGCGCAAGACGGCCGCCGCCTCCGGTGCCCGGTACGGGCGTAACGGGTGCAGCCGCTGGCGGAAGCGGGTCAGCCCGACCGGCACCACGGCGATCGACCGCACGTGGGGGTAGAGCGCCGCCAGGTCGGCGATGCTCCGATCCAGGTGCTCCCCGTCGTTGATGCCGGGACACAGCACGAGCTGCGTGTGGACCTGGATGCCGGCGGCCGCCAGGCGCCGCAGCTGCGCCAGGATCCCCCGGGCCGCGTCGGTGCCCATGAGAAACGCGCGCAGGTCGTCCTCGGTGGAGTGAACCGACACGTAAAGCGGCGACAGGTGCTGCTCCAGCACGCGCTGCCAGTCGGACTCCGTCCAGTTGGTGAGGGTGACGAAGTTGCCGTCCAGGAAGGAGAGCCGTAGATCGTCGTCCATGATGTACAACGTGCGGCGCATGCCCTTGGGCGACTGGTGGACGAAGCAGAAGATGCACCGGTTGACGCAGGTGATGATCCGGTCGAAGAGGGGATCGGAGAAGCGAAGGCCCAGGTCCTCGTCTTCGTCCTTCTCGATCTCCACGACCCACGTCTCGCCGTCCGGCCGGCGCACCTCCAAATCCACCCTGTCCTGTGCCGCAGCGTAGTGCAGCTGCACCAGGTCGCTGGCCGGCACGCCGTTGATCGCCACGATCTGGTCGCCGGGCCGGATGCCGGCCTCGTCGGCCAGCGACCCGGCCCGCACCTCCGACACGATGGCCCCCGGCTTGAGGGCGGCTTTCGGGTTACGCCTGACCGGCACGATCCCACTCCGCTTCGAGCACGCCCGGCTCGGCCGTCTCGGGCAGCCGGACGACCAGCTCGCTCCCGGCCCGCTCGTCCCAGACCGGGAGGGGGCCGACCGCCGTCCCGGGAGCCGGCCCGGAGCTCGCCTCGTCTTGGAAGGCTGGGGCCAGCGCCTGCCCGGATCGGGGTACCGGCTGCCCCTGCCAGCGCACCGAGCGGCAGGCTCCCGGCGGCCGCTGTACCACGACCTCGAAGTAAGGGCGACCAGGTCGCCAGGCGCCTTCCCGAGGGCCGGCTTTCAGCAGGAGCCGGAGGCGCCCTTCGGCCCTGGATCCGGACCACTCGGCGTCGAAGCGCCGGCGCGCGTACGCTCCCTGCTGGTAGTCGAGGCTCTCCCCGTCGTCCTCGTACAGCCACGTCCAGGCGAACGCGCCATGATCCCCCGCGGGCGCCATCAGCAGGAGGCTCACCCGGTCGTCCTGGCGCAGCTCGCCGGTGTGCTGGGCAAGCGGCGCCAGGGGCACCGGCGCGCCAGCCGCCACGAAGACGGGGATCTGGTCGAGGGGCGCCTCCACCAGCGCGTACGCCGGACCGGTGATGCGGACCGGCTGGCGGAGGTGGACCCACTCCCCGGCGGGCAGGTAGACCATCCGCCGCCGTGCTCCGGGCGTGATGACCGGCGCCACGAGCAGGTGCGGGCCCAACAGCCACTGATCCTGGACCCTTTCGGCCTCGGCGTCGCCGGGATGGTGCCACAAGAGCGGCCGCATCACGGGCGTGCCCCGGGAGGCCGCCTCCCAGAACAGGGTGTACAGGTAGGGCACCAGCCGGTAGCGCCATTCGATCGCGTCGCGGCAGACGCGCTCGATCTCCTCGCCGAACCGCCACACCTCTTGCGGGCGCGCGTCGATGGCCGCGTGGTTGCGGAAAAACGGGGTGAACGCTCCGGCCTGGGTCCAGCGGGCTACGAGTTCGGCCGTCGCATGATCGGCGAACCCGCCGACGTCGGCGCCCGCCCAGGCGATGCCCGAGAGGCCCATGTTGAGCAGCTCCGGCACCATCATGGCCAGATGTTCCCACCAGCTCGAGTTGTCGCCGGTCCAGACGGCCGCGTAGCGCTGGATGCCGGCGAAGCCGGCGCGGCTCAACACGAAGGGCCGTACCCCGGGCCGCAGGGCGAGCTGCGCCTCGTACGCCGCCTTGCTCATCAACAGGCCGTACAGGTTGTGCGCCTCGGCGTGGAGGAGCGGCCGCTGCTCTTCGGCAGGGCGCTCCAGGTCGGGGCCGTGCACCGCATCGAGGTCCAGCGTGCCTGCGGGGAGGGGGTGGCGGAAGTTGGCCGGCTCGTTCATGTCATTCCAGATCCCGCTCACCCCGCGCCCGATGAGCTCCCGGTGCCACTGTGACCACCACCTGCGCACCTCCTGGCGCAGGAAGTCGGGGAAAATGGTGGGGCCGGGCCAGACCACGCCCTCGAAGGGCTTGCCGTCTTTCTTGCGGACGTAGTACTGCCGCTCCAAAGCCTCGGAGTAGACCGGGTACTCGGGATCGATCTTGATCCCGGGGTCCACGATGGTCACGACGCGCAAGCCCTGCGCCCGCAGCTTCGCCATCATGCCCTCGGGGTCGGCGAAGCGCACGGGATCCCAGGTGAAGACCCGGTACTCCCGCATGTGGTCGATGTCCAGGTAGATCACGTCGCAAGGGATGCGCCGGTTGCGGAGCTCCCGGGCGACCTGCAGCACCTCGTCCGCCGTCTGGTAACCCCAGCGGCTCTGCTGGAAGCCCAGGCTCCACCGCGGCGGGAGCGGCATACGGCCCGTGAGCTCCGTGAAGCGGGCCACGACCTGCTCCAGCCCCGGGCCGGCCATCACGAAGTAATCGAGCTGTCCGCCGTCGAGGTGGATCCCCAGCCGGTCCGGGCGGGTAGCGCCCAGATCGAAGCGCGTCCGGTAGGTGTTGTGGACGAACAAACCCCAGGCGCGGCCACGGTCGTAGACGACCAGGAAGGGGATGGACTGATACAGGGGGTCGGTGGTGGGAAGGTGGGGGGTGACGTCCGTGTTCCACATCTGGAGGATGCGGCCGCGCCGATCCATCCACCCGGTCTTCTCCCCCAGCCCGAGGCACATGGAGGACGGGCTCAGCTGCTTGAAGAGCTCGAGGTGCGGCTTGCCCTCCCGGACCGGCAGGTCGGGGTCGTCGGCAGCGATGGGCTCGGGATGGCCCTGAGCGTCGATGGCGAGCGCTCCGTTGGCCCGCCGGACCCTTACCGCCAGCTGCGGAGTGCTGAGCGTCCACCCGTCGGGGGAAGCTTCGAGGCGGACGGGGAAGTCCGCGGGCCACTCGCTCTCCGGGCGGGCCAGCGCCCACGCGAGGGTCTCGGGGGGCTTCTCCGGCGGAACGTAGCGCACCCGGATCAGGTCCGGCGCCCAGGCTGCCACTTCGAGCCTGCGGCCCTCGGGGTCTTCGAGGAGCAGGCTCCGGCCGTCTCCGGGAGGCAACGGAGTGAACGGGCCGGGGTTTGCTCGCTTCGCCACGTCTGGCATGGTGCGACTCCTTTCGAAGAGCAGGGAGAAGGACTCATGGGTGCTGCAAGCCCCTACTGAGCGTGCCATCGGCCGTGGGGGATGTCAAGCCGCAGCGGGCATTGCGGGGAGGTACGCCATGGAGGTATTCTGGTAGTGACCAGTGAGCAAAGGAGGGTACCCTTGGGCTTCGACCCCCTCTCCTTCCTGACCGTTTTCGGCCTTTCCATCGCGGCCGGTTTCATCGGATCGCTCCTGGGCCTGGGCGGCGGGATCATCGTGACGCCCGTGCTCACCACCGGCCTGGGTTACAACATCCGCCACGTCATCGGGGCGTCGCTCGTCTCCGTCATCGCCACGTCCAGCGGGGCGGCGGCCGCCTACGTCAAGGACCGGCTCACCAACCTGCGCATCGCGATGTTTCTGGAGATGGCAACGACCCTCGGAGCCATCGGCGGCGCATACGTCTCGGGACTCTTGCCGGTCCGGGCCCTTTACGTGCTGTTCGGGGTGTTGTTGGTGTACTCGGCCTACGGGATGTTCCAGCGGCGCCACGTCGAGGGGGCCGGCAGGGTGCCCGAGAGTGCCTGGGCGCGGCGGCTGCGGCTGGAGGGTCGCTATCACGACGAGACCTCGGGCAAGACCATCGAGTACCGGGCGGGGCGCCTGGGCGGCGGCTTCGCGGTCATGCTGGGGGCCGGCGGCCTTTCCGGGGTCCTGGGCATCGGCTCGGGGGTCTTCAAGGTGCTGGGGATGGACATGGTCATGGGGCTGCCCATCAAGGTCTCGACGGCCACGAGCAACTTCATGATCGGCGTGACCGCGGCCGCAGGGGCCGGGGTGCACTTCGCGCGGGGCAACGTGCATCCGGGCATCGCGGCGCCCGTGGCGCTCGGCGTGCTGGTCGGCGCCTGGGCGGGCAGCAAGCTGTTGCCCCGGTTGCCCGGGCGTTTCCTGCGCTACGCCTTCGTGCCCCTGCTCGTCTACATGGGTCTGGAGATGATCTGGAAAGGGGTCGTCCCGTGAGAGCCGGAGGGAGCGAAGCGGCGAGCCGGGCCGGCGGCCGCCCGGTGGCCCGGGTCGAGCGGGCGTTATGGGACATGGAGACCGTCATCAGCCGCATCCTTCAGCTGGGAGTGCTGGTGAGCGCGGCCGTGATCGCGGCCGGTGTGGCGGTATGGGCCATCACCGACACCGGCGGGTACCCCGACGGGCGGTTTCCCACGACCCCTGCCGGCGTCCTGGCAGGGGTGGCTCACCTCAGGGCCCTCGCCATCATCCAGCTCGGCCTGGTGCTCCTGGTGCTCACCCCCGTTTTCCGGGTGGGGGCGTCGGTCCTGGTCTTCGCCCGCGAGCGTGACCGTACGTTTACCGTGATCACCAGCGTGGTGTTCGCGCTCTTGCTCATGAGCCTGCTGTTGGGCGTCATGGAGTGATCGGCCCGGTGAGCGGAGCGGCGGCTCGAAGCTCGCCCGGGGAGAGCAGGATGGAGCCGGTCGTCCGCGGAGCGGCGCTGCCGCTTTACCACCAGTTGCATCAAGCGCTGCGCCGGCGCATTACGGAAGGCGAGTGGAAACCCGGCTTCAGGCTGCCGGGCGAACGGGAGCTCATGCGGCTGTTCGGGGTGAGCCGCACGACGGTGCGCCAGGCGCTGGACGCGCTCGAGGCGGATGGATTGATCGAGCGCCGCCACGGTCAGGGCACCTTCGTGGCCTCTCAGCCGGTCCTGGCGCATCTGGCAGTGTTGCGGGGGTTCACGGAGGAGCTGCGGGAGCAGGGGCTCCCGTTCGAGGTGCGGGTGCTCCAGGCGGGTTGCGTGCCGGCGCCGCCAGAGGCGGCGCGGGCGCTCGGGATCGAGCCGGGCGAGGAGGTCGTGCAGATCAGCAGGGTCGTGTGGCTGGGAGGGGAGCCGCTGTTCACCGACGACAGCTTCCTCCTGCCCGCCCAGGGCCGGCTGGTGGCCTCCGCCGAACCGGACCTCACCATCTACTCGGCACTGGAGTCCATCGGGTATCCGGTGGCGAGCGGGGAGCAGACCGTCGAGGCGGCGCCGGCCGGCGCCGCCGAGGCCGACCGGCTGCGGGTGCGAAGAGGCCGGCCGGTGCTCCTCATCCGTCGGGTGGCCCGCCTGGTGGATGGGACGCCCGTGGAGTTCAGGCGGGTCGCCTACCGGGGCGATCGCTACCGCTACCGGATTACCCTGGTTCGTACAGCTCGTACAGAGCGTGGATCAGTTCCTCGTGGCTGAAGGCCTGGGGGAAGTTGCCCCACTGCCGCCCGGTCGCCGGATCGTGGTGCTCGCCCATGAGCCCCAGGGGGTTGGCCCCTTCCAACAGGCGATCGAGGAGCGCCACGGCCTGCCTGTCCCGGCCCATCCGGTGCAGGGCCCGCACCATCCAGAAGCCAGCCATGTAAAACGGCAGGGCGCCGTCCCCGAACCGCAGCAGCCCTTCTCCGCCCCGGGCGGCCGAAGGCGCCCGCACGGTGAGGCCCCCCTCCGCCGGGGAACGGTGCATCGCCTCGATGGTGGCGACGAGGCGAGGATCTCGGGCGTCGGCGAGGTGCCACAGAAGGGGCGTCAGCACCGAGATGTCGAGCACCTGAGACTCGTCGGGGCCTTGCGGGGTGAACAACCGCATCAGCGCCCCGCGACGGGCCGACCACGCATGGTCTAGCGCCTGGCGGGCGATCTCCCGGGCCAGCCCTTCCCACCGCCGGGCCGCCTCTTCTCCCGTGCCCGCTCTTCGGGCCAACCGCGCGGCGCTGGCCAGGGCCACGGCGGCCATGGACGTCCCGTGCACCCAGTGGCCGGTGAACTCCCGCAGCTCCCAGATGCCGCTCTCGGGCATGCGCCAGTGCGCTTCGACCCACAGGGCCGCCCGCTTGACCATGTCCCACGTCTCCCACAGCAGCTGTTGGTCGCCCGTGAGCTCCACGTGGGCCTGCACGCCCCACAAGACGTTGCCCTCGTTGTCGAGCTGCAATTGGTGGGCAGCGGCGTTGCCGAAGCGAACGGGACGCTCGCCTCCGGGCCCGCTCAGCTCCGGCGCGTCGAACTCCACCGGAAGCCGCCCGTCCACCGCATAGAGGGGCTGGGACCAGTGACCGTCGGCCGCCTGGAGGCGCGCCGCGAACCGGTAGAAGGCGCGGGCCTCCCGGTGGAACCCCGCCCGGTCCAGCGCCCAGGCCGTCCACGCCCCGTCTCGCAGCCAGGTGAACCGGTAGTCCCAGTTGTCCGAACCGCCCGGCGTGGCGGGCCACGAGGCGGTGGGAGCCGCCACGATGGCACCTGTCTCGGGGTAGGTGAGCAGGCGCAGCGTGAGCAAGGAGCGCCGGAAGGCCGCGAGGTGCCCGGGGCTCATGCCCTGCGGGACCACGGCGCGACTCAGCCACTCCCGGGACTCACAAACGCCCTCCTCGGGCGACAGGCGGCTCAGGGCAGCAGCAGCGGAGCGCGCCTGGTCGACGGTGCGCCCGTAGCCGACGGCGAGGCGCGCGACCGGCCGCAGGCCGTCGAGGAGCGGATGAGGAGGAGCGGGTCGGCCGGGATCCCAGGAGCCGGCCGGTTTCCACCGGATCTCGAGCGTGCCGGTGCCGGGCTCCCACGACGCCTGCGGGGGGGCGCTCGTGCTCCCGGGCGCCAGGGCGAAGGCCATGGCCGCTTCAGGGGAGTCTTCGGTGAGCAGCGCCGCGGGATCCCCGCCGGCCGCCGCCCAGCGGCCGGCCACGGCGGCACGGGTGACGGTGAGGCGCAACACCAGGGACTCGAGGGGCGAAGGGGCGGAGGCCCACACCTCCCGAACCAGGGCAGGCTTGCCCCAGGGCATGAAGTCCACCGCGGCAACGGCGCCGCCTCCCGCCTTCCACCGGGTGACGAGGACCGTACTGCCGTCGTAGTACGCCTGGCGCGCTCCGGCCAGGCGGGAAGAAAGAGAGCGGGGCGACGCAGGGGTAACGTCGAGCATCCCGCCGCGGGAGGGATCGAGGGCTCGCGCCAGCACCGGGTGGCCGTCCACCCTCGGCAGGCACCACCAGGTCACGGCGCCGGTGCGAGCGATGATCGCGACCGTTTGGCCGTTGCCCACCACCCCGGCGTCCGCCGGGTCCTCGGCGGGGCTCGGCGCGGGGGCTGGCGCTGGAAAGGCTGTCACGGCCGGCTGCATGCCACCTTCACGTCCAGGACTGGCGGGTCCCTACGCCACGCCTGCCTTCCGCTCCTCTCTCGCAGCAGAGGAGGAAAAGCGGGGACCCTTCGGGAACCTTCGGGATGACCCGGCGCGTTGCATGGTCCGGAGCCGTCGTTTATACTTTGCCAGAGGCGAAGACGGGGCTCGTTCGGCGATCGGATGCGGTGGCACGGCCACGGGATCGCCGCTTTTATTGAGGGTTTTTAGTGCTGATTATCACAAACTGCCGCCCGGGAGAGCCGGCCCCTGGAGAGCCGGGTCGCCGGGAGGGGCGGGGTACACGGGGGGCTTGCGATCGGTGGAGGCCTACGGGGCGCTGTCCATCTACCTCGCGGTGGTCCTCGTCGTCACGGCCACGATCAGTCTCCTGGCCGCTCGCGTGGGACCCCGGCGTCCGGATCCGGTGAAGGCAGAAGCCTACGAAAGCGGCTACCCGACGCCTCCCTTGCTCGGCCGTTTCTCCGTCAAGTTTTACGTGGTCGCCATGCTCTTCGTCATCTTCGACGTGGAGACGGTCGCGTTCTACCCCTGGGCCATCCAGGTGCGCCACCTGGGAGGGTACGGTCTGGCCGTCATGGGGCTGTTCCTCCTGATCCTGGCCATCGGGGATGCGTACGTCTGGAGAAAGGGAGGATTCGAGTGGAAGTAGTCAGCCAGCCCTTTTTCCTGACCACCGTCGACCGGTTCGCCCGATGGGCCCAGCGGTCGTCCATCTGGCCGCTCACCTTCGGGCTGGCCTGCTGCGCCATCGAGATGATGAATCTCGTCTCGCCGCGCTACGACGCCGCGCGCTTCGGGGCCGAGGTGTTCCGGGCCTCGCCCCGGCAGGCGGATCTCATGATCATCTCCGGCCGGGTATCGCACAAGATGGCGCCCGTCATCCGGCGGCTGTACGCCCAGATGCCCGATCCCAAGTGGGTGCTGGCCATGGGGGCGTGTGCGTCCAGCGGCGGCATCTTCGACAACTACGCCATCGTCCAGGGCGTCGACCAGATCATCCCGGTGGACGTGTACGTCCCGGGGTGCCCGCCGACGCCCGAGGCGGTACTGGACGCCATCTTGAAACTCCAGGAGCGCATCCGCACCGTGGACCCGAAGGCGGGCCTGCGGGACGCCCGGGCGCCGGAAAGGCAGACGACCGCCCGTGGCTGACGAGCTGCTGCAGCGCCTCGCCGAGCGATGGCCGCAAGACGTCGAGCTCTTGGCGTCTTCGCCCGACACGCCGGTGCTGCGGGTGAGGGCCGGGGCCCTCAAGGAGGTGGCGCGCTTCTTGCGGGAACAGGGCTACCGGATGCTCCTGGACGTCGGAGGCGTCGACTACCTGGGCCACCGGCCGGCGGAGGAGCGCTTCGAGGTCGTGTACCACCTCCTCGATGTGCAAGAGCGCCGGCGGCTGCGGCTGAGGGTGCCGCTACCGGCACAGGATCCACGCCTGGATACGGTGAGCGACCTGTGGCCCTCGGCCAACTGGGCGGAGCGTGAGGTGTTCGACCTGTTCGGCATCCGCTTCGAGGGGCATCCCAACCTGAAGCGCATCTTGATGCCCGACGACTGGCAGGGCCACCCCCTGCGCAAGGATTACCCGCTGCGGGGGCCGGAGCGGTCCCGGCAGCCGCAGGCGCTCAGGAGCCGGTTTGCACCGCTCAAGCTGGGAGCGGAGGAAGACGGGCGTTGAACGGCCATGCATGAGACGACGAAGCACGACGTCCAGGATCGCCGGCAGGGGCTCGGAGAGTCCCTCTGGATCGACGAGGTCCAGCAGGAGCGCATGACGGTCAGCGTGGGGCCGCACCATCCCAGTACCCACGGCGTGCTGCGCCTGATCCTGGAGCTGGATGGAGAAACCATCACGGACGCCGAGGCCGAGATCGGCTTCTTGCACACCGGCATCGAGAAGCACGCGGAGCACCTCACCTGGCAGCAAGCCATCACGGTGCTCGACCGGATGGATTACCTCTCCCCGCTGTCCAACAACCTCGGCTACGTGCTGGCCGTAGAGAAGCTCCTCGGGGTGGAGCCGCCCCGGCGCGCCCAGTACGTGCGCGTCTTGCTCACGGAGCTCCAGCGTATCGCCAGCCACCTGGTCTGGCTTGCCACCCATGCCCTGGACCTGGGGGCGCAGAGCATCTACTTTTACGGTTTCGACATGCGCGAGGGCATCCTCGACATCTTCGAAGAGGTGTCGGGCGCCCGGATGAATCCGAGCTACTTCCGGGTCGGCGGGCTCGCGCAGGACGTCACGCCCGGCTTCGTGCGAATGGTGGACGCCTACCTGCGTGCGTTCCCCCGCCGCATGGGAGAGCTGCGGGCCATCCTGGACGAAAACCCGATCTGGCTCGCCCGGGTGCGCAGAACGGGGGCCGTCACGCCGGAACAGGCGCTCGCCTGGGGGTTGACCGGCCCCAACTTGCGGGCGTGCGGGGTCGGCTACGACGTGCGCAAGGCGTTTCCGTACAGCGCTTACCAGGAGTTCGACTTCGAGGTGCCCCTGGGCGAGCACGGCGACGTGTACGACCGGTACCTCGTCCGCATGGCGGAGATGGAGCAAAGCGCCCGCATCGCCCGCCAGGCGCTGGACGGCTTGCCCGAGGGGCGGTACCGGGTCGAGGATCCCAAGCTGTCGCTGCCTCCCAAGGAGGAGGTCCGGCGCAGCATGGAGGCGCTGATCCATCACTTCAAGCTGGTCTCTTACGGGTTCGACGTGCCGGCAGGCGAGGTCTACCAGGCGGTGGAAAGCCCCCGGGGGGAGATCGGCTTCTACGTGGTCTCGGACGGCGGCAACCGGCCGATGCGGGTGCGGGTCCGGCCCCCATCGTTCTACAACACGCAGGCGATCCCCCTCATCATCCGGGGCCACCTGGTGGCCGACATGGTGGCCATCATCGCCAGCATCGACCCGGTCTTCGGAGAGGTGGATCGTTGAGCCGCCATGGCGCCACAGTGGGCTCGTGACGAGTCGGCGGTGAACGAGATCCTGTCCCGCTATCCGGACAAGCGGTCGGCCATCATGCCGCTGTTGCACCTGGCCCAGGAGCAGCGGGGTTACCTCGACCGTGAGGACATCGACGCCGTCGGGGAGATCCTCGATCTCACGCCCGCTCAGGTCGAGTCGGTCGCCTCTTTCTACAGCCTGTTCTTGCGCAGGCCGGAGGGACGCTACACCCTCACCGTCTGCGGCAACCTGGCCTGCGCCCTCGGCGGGGCGAGGGAGCTGGTGGGGTATCTGCAGCGGCGGCTGGGGGTCGAGGCCGGCGAGACCACGGGCGACGGCATGTTCACGCTGAAGGTCACCGGGGAGTGCCTGGCCGCCTGCGATCAGGCGCCGGTCTTGCAGGTCAACGGTTACTACGTGCACCGGGCCACCCCGGAGCGGGTGGACGCCCTCATCGAGGCGCTGAAGGATGGGGTGCCGCCGGCCCGGCTGGCCGACAAGGCCACGTTGCCCGGCGAGGCGACCCGGGTGCCGGCAACGCCGGCGATCTCTCCCAACGGGCAAAGGCCGGTGGCGGAGCGGAAGGGACCGGACGATGAGCCAGACCTTTGAGCCGGTACTGACGGCCGGCATCGGCAAGGTGGCCCTCGAGGCCATCGAGGGGTACGAGGCGCAAGGGGGCTACCGGGCCCTGCGGCGAGCGGTCCGGGAGCTCAGCCCGGAGCAGGTGCACAAGGAGGTGAGCGACTCGGGCTTGCGGGGCCGGGGCGGCGCCGGTTTCCCGACGGGGCGCAAGTGGAGCTTCCTGCCCAAGGACGGGCGTCCCCGCTACCTGATTTGCAACGCCGACGAGAGCGAGCCGGGGACGTTCAAGGACCGGCTGCTCCTGGAGCGTAACCCTCACCTGGTCATCGAGGGGATCATGCTGGCCGGGTACGCCATCGGGGCCGCGAAGGCGTTCATCTACCTGCGGGGAGAGTTCCGCCAGGCGTACGAGGTGCTCTCCCGGGCGTTGGCCGAGGCGAGGCAGCGGGGCTACGTCGGTTCCCGGGTGCTGGGATCGGACTTTTCCCTGGAAATCGTGGTGCACCGGGGCGCCGGCGCCTATATCTGCGGCGAGGAGACGGGTCTGCTCAACTCCCTCGAGGGGCGCCGGGGCGAGCCGAGGCTCAAGCCGCCGTTCCCTGCGGTGGTGGGGTTGTACGGCATGCCCACCGTGGTCAACAACGTGGAGACGCTCGCCTGCATCCCGTCGATCGTCGACCGGGGGGCGAGGTGGTTCGCCTCCATCGGCACGCCCACGAGCCCGGGCCCCAAGATCTTCTCGGTCAGCGGCCGGGTGCGCCGGCCGGGCAACTACGAGCTGCCTCTCGGCGTCCCGTTGCGCACGCTGCTGTTCGACGTCGCGGGGGGCCTGGAGCCCGGCCGCCGGGTCAAGGCCGTCCAGCCCGGGGGCGGTTCGTCCGCCGTCCTGACCGAAGCGCAACTGGACGTGCCGCTGGACTACGAGTCCATCGCCAAGGCGGGCTCGATGCTGGGATCGGGGGCGGTCATCGTCCTCGACGACCGGGACTGCATCGTGCAAGCGGCCCGGATCCTCGCAGAGTTTTACGCCCACGAGTCGTGCGGGCAGTGCACGCCGTGCCGGGAGGGGCTCCACTGGGCGGCCCGGATCCTGGCTCGCATCGAGGCCGGGCGGGGGCGGCCCGGGGACATCGAGGTCCTCCAGAGCCTTCCGGGCAACATCGCCGGCCGCACCATCTGCCCGCTGTCGGACGCGGGCGTCGGTTTTCTCCAGTCGAGCCTCAAGTACTTCATGGACGAATACCGGGCCCACGTGACGCTGGGCCGGTGCGTCCGGGAGGCAGTGGTGGCATGAACGGCGCCGCCGGAGCAGCTCCTGCGCAACTTCGCGTGACCATCGACGGCCGCACGGTCGAGGTGCCCCCCGGTACCCTGATCGTCGAGGCGGCGCGCCGCGCGGGGATCCCCATCCCGGTCTTCTGCTACCATCCGAAGTTGAAGCCCGCGGGCGTGTGCCGGATGTGCCTGGTCAAGGTCGAGAAGATGCCCAAGCTGGTGACCGCCTGCACCACGCCCGTAGCCGAGGGCATGGTCGTGGACACCCGCCACCCGGAGGTGCAGGAGGCCCAGCGCAGCGTGCTCGAGTTCCTGCTCCTCAATCACCCGCTGGATTGCCCGGTGTGCGACAAGGGCGGCGAGTGCGAGCTCCAGGACCTGACGTTCAGGTACGGCCCGGGTGCAAGCCGGCTCTACGACGCCAAGGTCCGCAAGCCGAAGGCGGTGCAGCTGGGGCCGTTCGTGGTGCTCGACCAGGAGCGGTGCATCCTGTGCCGGCGGTGCGTGCGATTCGACGACGAGGTGGCTCACGAGGGCCAGCTCGTCATCGCGGAGCGAGGGCACCATGCCGAGGTGGCAACCGCCGGCGGAGAGCCGTACGCGCACTACTTCACCGGCAACACGATCGAGCTTTGCCCGGTGGGCGCGCTCACCTCGGAGCCGTACCGGTTCCGGGCACGGCCGTGGGACCTGGCTCCGGTGGCCTCCGCCTGCACCCTTTGTTCGGTGCACTGCCCGGTACGGCTGGACTTCCGGCACGGGCAGCTGGTGCGGGTGGTCTCGCAGGGAGCACCGGAGGACCATCTGTTCGGGGCCCGGGGATTGATGCAGGCGTATCACACTCCTGCCGAGGACGTTGCCGGGGCCAGGGGCATGGGATGGCTGTGCGACCGGGGCCGGTTCAACTACCGGTGGGCGCAGTCCGCGGATCGGCTCTCGACGCCTCTCGCCGGGCGCGGGAGCGCCAGGCGGGCGATGCCCTGGGACGAGGCGATCGAGGAAGCGGCCCGCGCGATCCGGGAGGCGGTGGCCACCGCGGGGCCCGGGAGCGTGGCCATCGTCGGCGGGGGCCGGCTCATGGCGGAGGAGGCGGCCGCCCTGCGAGCGCTGGCCGATGCCGTGGGCACCCCCCATCGCGATCACCGGACCGGGGATCAGGCCGTCGCGTCGCTGGCGACGCCCTCGGGACGGGCCGGCCGCATGGAGGCCGTGGGCCGCGCCGGGATCGTTGTCGTGGTGGGGCAACCTCCGGTCGAACGAGCCCCCGTGCTCGATCTCGCCGTGCGGCAGGCGGCCGGCGCCGGTGCCGCGGTTTTCTCGATCGGGCCGGTCGACCCGTCGTACCGCGGGCAGGCGGTGCGGCATACCTGGGCCGCCGGCGGTGCGGAGACGAGAGCGGCCATCGAAGCCATCAGGTCTCAGGTAGTCGAGGCCGTCGCCAGGGCCGTCCGGGAAGGGCGCAACGCCACGGCTGCCATCGTGTGGGACGGCAAAGGTGCCTGGGACGGGTCGGCCGCCGTGGCCGGGGAGGCGCTCCTCGATCTGGCGGGGCGGCTGGAGGAGGCCGGGGCAGAGGTGCACGTGCTCGTCCCCGGAGAGCAACCCCAGAGCCGGGCAGCGGAAGCCACCGGCCTGCTCCCGGGTCGAGGTGGGCTCGACACCGCCGGGATCCTGGCGCGGGCGGCGCGCGGCGAGTTGCGGGTGCTGTACCTGGTGGGAGCCAACCTGCTCGAGACTTTCCCGGATCGGGCCCTGGTGGAGAAGGCCCTGGAAGCGACGCCGGCGGTCATCGTGCAGGACCTCTTCCTGACCGCCACGGCCGAGCTCGCCACGCTGGTGCTCCCGGCCGTCCCGGCGTGGATGCGCGACGGGACGCTCGTGGACATGGACGGCACGGTGCACCGGATGGAGGCGGCCCTGGATGCTGGGGCCGACGGGGGCCGCCCCGACGCCGCCATCATCGAAGCGATCGCCTCCCGCTTGGGAGCCCGGAGCTCGTCCGGACCGCACGGGAAGGGCGCGAACGGCTGGTGGAGTGGCCGGGACGTCGACGTCGCCGGAGAGGCCCTGGGCGCCCTCGCGCCGCAAGAGGCCCGGGCCCTGTGGGGCGGGCGGGCGCATGCGGCGGAGCCGCGGGACGGCAAGGCGCCGGGTGGGCCGGAGAGCGGGCTGCGGGTCGTGGTGCTCGACCGGCTGATGGTGGGCGGGGGCACGGCGGCCCATGACGAAGCTTTCACGCCGAAAGTGCACCGCCAGGGCGTGACGTTGCACCTGCACCCGGAGGATGCCCGGCGGCTGGGCGTGGCGGGCGGTGAGCCCGTGACCCTGGCCACCGCGCACGGCGCCGTGACAGGCCACGTGGCGGTGGACCGGGCGGTGGGGCCCGGCCTGGCCGGCGTGGAGCCTCACGGTCCCGGAAGCGGCGTGAACCGCCTGGTGGCGGTGGGGGATCGTCACCCGGTGGTGACGGCGGTGCAGGTGATCGCCGGAGAGGTGGTGCGCTGACATCCCGGCCATGACCTCCTGGGGCGTCGTCTTGGGGTTGGCTGCCAAGTCGCTGATCCTGGTGCTGTTGCTCCTCGGGACCTTCGCCTACCTGATGCTCTTCGAGCGCAAGATCCTGGGCTTTTTCCAGTTTCGCCTGGGCCCCAACCGCACAGGGCCGTGGGGGCTGCTGCAGCCCGTGGCCGACGGGGTCAAAGCGCTCATCAAAGAGGACGTGATCCCGGCCGAGGCGGACCGGCTGATCTACCTGCTGGCACCGGGCATCAGCCTCTTCATGGCGCTGGCGGCGTACGCGGTCATTCCCGTGGGGCCACCGGTGCATATCGGGCGCTACACCGTCCCGCTCAGCATCGCCGACCCGGGCGCGGGCATCCTGGTGCTGCTCGCGTTCACGTCGCTCGGCATCTACGGGGTCGCCCTGGGCGGCTGGGCGTCGCAGAGCAAGTACGCGCTGCTGGGCGGGCTGCGGGCGAGCGCGCAGCTCATCAGCTACGAAATCGCCATGGCCATGAACCTGCTGGCCGTGCTGGTGATGGCCGGTTCGCTGCGGCTGTCGGACATCGTGGCGGCGCAGTCGCCGTACCCGTACGCGCTGGTCCAGCCGCTCGGCTTCGTCATCTACCTGATCACGGCGAGCGCCGAGGTGGCCAGGGCTCCGTTCGATCTCCCCGAGGCGGAGACGGAGCTGGTCGCCGGCTACCACACGGAGTACAGCGGGCTGCGCATGGCCATGTTCGTCATGGCCGAGTACGTCAACCTGATCACGCAGGCGAGCCTGGTCACGTTGCTGTACCTGGGAGGGTGGGCCGGGCCGTCGTGGTTGCCCGGCGTCGTGTGGTTCTTGTTGAAGCTCGGGGCCGTGCTGTTCTTCTTCATCTGGGTGCGGGCCACGGTACCCCGGCTGCGCTACGACCAGCTGATGGCCCTGGGTTGGAAGGTCCTGCTGCCGCTGTCGGTGGCCAACTTGCTGGCGTACGCCGGGTGGGCCGCCCTGGCCGGCTGACGCGGCGACAACGGTTGGAAGAGGGGAGCGATCGGGGGATGGCAGCGCCGGTTGAGCGGGTGCCTCCGGAGGCCGGGGCCCGAGCGTGGAAGGTCGCCCGCGGGCTGGCCAAGGGCTTTGGCACGACCCTGCGCATCCTCTGGCAGCGCAAGCACACCATCCAGTACCCGGACAGGCGCCGGGAGAGGAGCGCGCGCTTCCGCGGCCGCCACGAGCTGCGCCGCTACGCCAACGGGCAGGAGATGTGCGTGGGCTGTGAACTCTGCCAGGTGGCCTGCCCGGCCAATGCGATCACGGTCTACGCTGCGGAGAACGACCCCCGGCATCCCCACTCGCCCGGAGAGCGGTACGCGTTTGCCTACGAGATCGACATGTTGCGATGCATCTATTGCGGGCTGTGCGAAGAGGCGTGCCCGACGGGGGCCTTGCATCTGACGCAGGAGTACGAGATGGCCGCGTTCAGCCGGGATGCACTCGTCTACGGGCGGCGGATCTTGGTCGACCGGGAGGCGACGGAGTTCACCGTGCCGGAGGTCGTCTACCCTCCCTTCGAGGGGCGGCGACCTCCGGAAGCGCCGGAGGCCGGCCGTGAGAGGGCAGGCGTGACGGCTCCCGCCGGCGAGCAAGAGGCGCAGCGAGCGCTGTCGCGCCGGCAGGACGCCGGCTCCTGCGTGCCGGAGGAGAGGCGGGCCGTCGCGTCATGACGCTGGTCTTCGTGGCTGCGGCCGCGGTCGCGGTGGCGGGGGCGTTGGGCGTGGTGGCGGCCCGCACGCCGGTCCACGGCGTGCTCGCCATGCTGGTCAACTTTGCGGGGCTCTCGGCCCTGTACCTGACCCTGCAATCCGAGTTCCTGGCCATCGCCCAGATCATCATCTATGCCGGTGCCGTCATGGTGTTGTTCGTCTTCGTCATCACCATCCTGAGCGCCCGCAACCGGCCCGTGGAGACGGAGGTCGATCCACTGGCGCTGCAGCTGCCGCTGGCGCTGGCCACCGTGGGCGCCCTCGTGGCGGCGGTCTTGTTGAGGGTCCTCGGGCCGGGCGACCGGGCAGCCGGAGCCGGGGGGACGGTTACCTGGGTGGCCGCGCCGGAAGGATACGGCGGCGTGGCGGAGTTCGGCCGCACCCTCCTGCAGGGCTTTCCTTTCGAGCTCGAGGTGGCGGGGCTCGTCCTGCTCGTGGCCATGGTCGGCGTGATGGTGATCGTGGGCCGCCGGCGCGAGGCGGCGCAACCGGAAGATGGTCGGCAGGATGCCCGGGGTCTCGAGCCGGCGGCCGCCGCGCAGCCGCCTGAGGGGCAAGGCCTGGCGGTCGCACCCGCCGGTTCTACGACGCACGGCGCGGGGGAGAAGAGGTAGAGGGTCATGCCGGGGGCTCCTGTCGAAGCATACATGGCCGTGGCGGTGGTCCTGTTCGGCATCGGCGGGCTCGGGGTCCTGGTCCGCCGGTCGCCGCTCGCCATGCTCATGTCGGTGGAGGTCATGTGGAACGCGGCCGGCCTGGCCTTTCTCGCTTATGCCCGTCACCTGGGAGAGCCTTCGGGGCAGGTGATGGCCTTCCTGGCCATGACGGTGGCGGCGGCGGAGGCGGCCATCGGGCTTGCGCTCATCGTGACCATCTTCCGTGCCCGGCGGCACGTGGACGCCGACGACGTGCGGCAGTTGAACGGGTGAAGGGGCGGGCGCGGCAGGCATGCTGACATCCCCCTGGCTTGCAGCCATCGTGGCATTCCCGCTGGCGGGGGCGCTGGTGCTGGCGTTGGCCGGACGGCGCTGGAGCCGCCGGGCGGTGGCGTGGGTCGCCAATGGTGCGGTGGCCCTGGCGTTTGCGAGCGCCGTGGTGGCGCTGGTGGGCTACCTGTCCCATGGCTCGCCCCCGGAGCATGTGCCCCTGGTTTGGCGCATCGGCGAATGGTGGACGGGCACGGGGCCGGCGGTCGCAGGCGGGACGCCGGCGGATCGGCTCGGCCTGGGCCTCTTGGGTGACGGGCTATCGCTCTGGTTCGTCCTGATCGTGACAGGCGTGGGGCTGCTGATCCACATCTACTCGGTGGGGTACATGGCCGAGGATCCGAGTTTCGGGCGCTACTTCGCCGAGCTCAACTACTTCATCTTCGCCATGAGCCTGCTGGTGCTCGCCGACGGCTTGTTGCCCATGCTCATCGGTTGGGCCAACGTGGGCCTCGCCTCGTACCTGCTGATCGGCTTCTGGCATCAACGGGCCGATGCCCGGGCGGCCTCGATCAAGGCGTTTCTCGTGACCTTGGGCGGGGAGATCGCCATCGTCGTGGCGTCGGCGTGGCTGTGGGACCAGACCGGGGCGCTCGACTTCGTCACGCTGTTCCAGCGCCTCGGCGGCGTGCCCCAGGAGACGCTGACGGCCATCGGGCTGCTCTTGCTGTGGGGGGCGGCGGCCAAGTCGGCGCAGCTCCCGTTGCACGTGTGGCTGCCCGACGCGATGGCCGGCCCCACACCGGTGAGCGCCTTGATCCACGCCGCCACGATGGTGACCGCAGGGGTCTACCTCACGGCCCGCATGTACCCCGTCTACGCGGCAGCGCCGGCGGCATCGCAGGCGGTCGCATGGGTGGGAGCGCTGTCGGCGCTGTTCGGCGCGCTCGTGGCCTGCGGGCAGACCGACATCAAGCGGATCCTGGCCTACTCCACGATGAGCCAGATCGGCTACATGTTCCTGGGCGTGGGGCTTCAGGCCCAGATGGCCGGCGTGTTCCACTTCTTCACGCAGGCGTTTTTCAAGGCTTTGCTGTTCCTGGCGGCGGGCCTGGTGATCCACTACCTCGGGGGCGAACAGGACGTCCGCCGCATGGGCGGCCTCGCAGGCAGGCTGCGGCTCGCCTACGTGGCGTACGGGGTGGGCGCCCTGGCCATGGCGGGCATCCCGCCGTTCTCCGGATACTTCAGCAAAGAGGCGATCCTGGAGCAAGCCTGGGAGCAGGGCGCCGTCTGGTTGTGGGCCCTCGCGGTGGCAGCGGCGGGGTTGACGGCCTTCTACTCGGGCCGCATGGTCGCGCTGATCTTCACGGGCCCGCAGGGTAGCGCGGTGCGGGCACGGGTCGGCAGGCCCGCCCATCACGAGCCCGGGGCCACGACCCGGGCCATGGCGGTGCCGGTGGCCATCCTGGCGGCGTTGGCGGCGGTGGCCGGCTGGGTCTGGATACCGGGACGCGTGGAGTGGGCACCTGCTGTGCTGGGTTCGGTCTTCCGCGGCCTCCAGGAGGGCGCCGGAGCGTCCGGCGTGCAGCCGGCGGCCGAGGTTGCCGCCCACGGGGTGCCGGCGGCGGTGGCGTGGCTACCGGTACTGGTGGCCCTGGCATCCGGCGGCGCCGGTCTGTGGGTCTATGGCCCCGGGCGAGGGGCCGCGGGCAGCCGCCCGCGGGCACCGGCATGGGTGGCCGCGGCCTGGGCGGCAGGGTTGTACGTGGATGCCGCGTACGCCCGGGTCATCGTCCGGCCGGCGCTGGCCGTCAGCCGCTGGGCCGAGTCAGTCGTCGAAACCGAGGGCGTGGACGGGAGCGTCAACGGCGTGGCAGCCCTGGCCGCGCTGGTCAGCCGGTGGCTGGGACGGCTCCAGAGCGGCTTCGTACGCCGGTACGCGCTGGCGGTGCTGGCCGGCGCGGCAGTGGTCGTCATCTGGGTGGTGGCCGGCCTTTGAGGCGCCGGTGCGTCATGGCATGGGTGGACGCGGATGAGGTGAGATCGTGGACGTGAGCCAGCTTTTTCCGGCCGGGGCGACTCCCAGCCTGATCCTGGCGGCCGGAGCGCTCCTGGTGCTCGGGATCGAACTCGCCGCTCCGGGGCGACGGGCGGCCGCCATCAATACGGGCATCGTGCTGGTCAGCCTGGCAGCAGCAGCCGTCTCGCTGTGGCTCGTGGGCGGTGCGGCGCTGGCCCAGCCGCCCACGCCGGCCGGGGCGGGGGTCGGGACCGGCGTGCCCGGTCCGGCGCGGCTTGCCCTGGATGGGTTGGCCCGTGTGGCGACCGGTGTGGTGGTGGCAGGCGGGCTCGTGGGTGTGGCCATCTCCGTGCCGGTCCTGGACCGCCACGAGCCGGCCGGCTTTTATGCGTTGTTGCTCCTGGCTGCGGCGGGCATGGGCCTGTTGGCCTCCGCCACGACGCTGCCCGGGCTCTTCCTGGGGCTGGAGCTGCTCTCCCTGAGCCTGTACGTGCTGGTCGCGTACCGGCGGCGGGACCCCCGGGCTCAGGAGGCGGCCTTCAAGTACTTCCTGCTGGGGTCGCTCGCCTCCGGCGTGTTGCTCTTCGGCATGGCGCTGGTCTACGGCGCCACGGGGACCCTGTCGCTACAAGGGTCGGAGGCGCCGGCGCAGGGGGCCTTCCGGACCGCCGCGGGAGGCTTCGCCCTCATCCTGGTGGGGCTCGCTCTGAAGCTCGCCCTGGCTCCGTTCCACTTCTGGGCGCCGGATGCGTACGAGGGAGCCACGCTGGGCGTCACCGCCTTCATGTCGGTGGCGACCAAGGCGGCGGCGTTCGCGGCCCTTCTCCGGGTCGCGACGGCGGCTCCTCCCGCCGCTCACGCCCCCCTGTGGGCGCTGGCGGCGCTCAGCATGCTGGTGGGCAGCCTGGGGGCGCTCCGCCAGCGGGAGCTGCGGCGGCTGATGGCTTACTCCGGGATCGCCAACGCCGGGTACCTGCTCATCGGCCTCCCCCACTTCACCGGGGACGGGATAGCGGCCGGCCTCTTCTACCTCGGCGCCTACGCCCTGATGAACCTCGGCCTCTTCGTCTCGGCCTCCATGCTGGCGGGGGTACGCAGCGAGTACCCGCTGGATGCCCTGAGAGGGCAAGCGGCCTCTCAGCCGCTCGCCGGTTGGACGGCCGCCGTTTTTCTCCTGGCCCTGGTGGGCATGCCGCTTACCGGCGGCTTCGTCGGCAAGGTGCTGCTGGTAGGGGCGGCCGTCCGTGAGGGAGCCGCGTGGCTGGCGCTGGTGCTGGCGGTTTCGACGGCGGTGCTGGCCTACCCGTACCTGACGCTGGCCTACTCCATCGTCGCGGGGCGTCCTGCTGCCCGGGGCACCGGGGTCGTGGCCGATGGCGGCAGGGGGGCGGCGGTCGGGGCGGCCGGACCTCGCCGGGCGCTCGCCCTTCTGGCCGCTTTGCTCGCCGTGGGGACCGTGGCGCTGGGCATCTGGCCCGAGCCTCTGCTTGCGGTCGCCCGCACGGCGCTCTCCCTGCCCGGCTGAACGGCTTCAGGGCAGGCCAAGCGCCCGCCACAGCCACGCCAGCAGGGGCGCCAGGGCCAGTGCCGGCAGGAGATTGCCGGTGCGTACGCGGGCGGCCTCCAGCAGGTTGAAGCCGATGCCCGCGATGACGAGGCCTCCGGCGGCGGAGATCGCCGCCAGAGAGACGGGGTCGAGGGCCCGGCCGGCGATGGCGCCCGCGGCGGTCAGCGCTCCCTGGTAGACGAGGATCGTGCCGGCCGACAGCAGCACGCCCGGCCCGAGGGTGGCGGCGAAGGCGGTGGAGGCGATGCCGTCCATGACGGCCTTGGTCAGAAGCACCCGGTAGTCGCCGAACATGCCGTCGTTGAAGCTTCCCACGACCGTCATGGGGCCCACCACGAAGAGCAGGCTGGAGGCGACGAAGGCACGGGCGAAGTGGCCGTCCTGCTGGCCCCAGCGCCGCTCGACGGCCTCTTCGACCCGCCGTCCCATGCGCTCGAGCCACGCCTCGATACCGGCCCGATCCCCCAGGTAGCCTCCGAGGGCGAGACTCAAGAGAATCGGCAGGAGGGAGACGCGCTCGGGCTCGCCGGTGACCAGGGCCTCCCAGGCCATCTGGATCCCGACGAACAGGGTGACGAGCCCGACGCCCTGCATGGCCGCCGTCGTGCCGTCCCGGGACAGGCGCTTGCGGAGCACGAGCCCGATGGTGCTGCCTGCGATCACGGTGCCCACGTTGACCAGGGTGCCCGTCATGGGACGGGGGTTTCGCTATCATGGAGGGGATGTCCTCGCCCGAGGGGGGGGTGACGGGGCGTGACCGGGCCGCAGAAGGTCCAGCGGATCGTGGTGACGGGAGGAACGGGTTTCGTGGGGCGCTCCGTGGTCCGGGCGCTTGCTCGCCGCGGGGTACGGCTGACGCTCTTGCGGCGTCCCGGCCCCGAGCGCTACCGCTCCCGGGAGGGCAATCGCATCCTGGCCGAGGTCGCCGCCTCCGGGGGGCGCTTGGTGGACGGTGACGTGCAGGACCTGGGGGCACTTTCCGAGGCGATGGCGGACGCGCAGGTCGTCGTCCACCTGGTGGGCATCATCCGGGAGTTCCCCTCCCGGGGCATTACGTTCGACCGCGTCGTGACCGCGGGCACCCGCAACGTCGTCGCCGCCGCCCGCAAGGCGGGCATCCGGCGGTTCGTCTTGATGAGCGCCCTTGGGGCGCAGCCCGGCGACCTCCTGCCTTACCTGCGTACCAAGGCCGAGGCGGAGCGGGCGGTGCTGGACGCGGCGTTCCCGGAGACGGTTGTCTTCAGGCCGTCGGTGATCTACGGCCCCGGCGACGGGTTCGTCGGGATGCTGGCGCGCATGTTGCGGCGCTTCCCGGTCTTTCCCATCTTTGGGGACGGCGCCTTTTGGCTGCAGCCGGTGCCGGTGTGGGTTGTGGGGGAGGCGTTCGCTCAGGCCGCCGCAGCTCCGCTGCCTCGCGAAGGTGCGGCGCTGCCACCTCGCCTCTACGAAGTGGGCGGCGCGGACCGGATCCGCTACGACCAGTTGCTGAGGGCCGTCGCCACCCGGGTGCGGGCGTCCGTGCGGTTCGTCCACGTGCCCATGGCCATGGCCCGCCTCGTCGCGCGCCGGGGATCGCCTGCCCTTCGTGCCGCTCACGAGCCAGCAGCTGGCGATGCTGGTACGGGGCAGCGTGGCCGACGCCGCCCCGTTTTACCGGGATTTCGAGGTGCCGCGGGTGCGCTTCGAAGAAGGCATTCGCGCCTACGAACTGTAAATCCAACCCGGCGTGAATCTCATCACTGCCAGCCAAGGGAGGTCAAGCAACGTTGAAACACACCATAACATTGATTCCCGGCGACGGAACCGGCCCCGAGATCGCCGAGGCGACGCGGCGGGTGCTGGATGCCACCGGCGTCGCCATCGAGTGGGAGGTGGTGGAGGCCGGGGCGGAGGTCATGGAGCGCTACGGGACGCCGCTGCCCCAGGAAGTCCTGGACTCGGTGCGGCGCAACAAGGTGGCGCTCAAGGGGCCGATCACGACTCCCATCGGCACCGGGTTCCGCTCGGTCAACGTGGCCTTGCGCCAGGAGCTGGGGCTGTACGCGTGCGTTCGCCCGTGCAAGCTTTACAAAGGGGTGCGGTCGCGCTACGACCGGGTCGACCTGGTCATCGTCCGGGAGAACACCGAAGACCTGTACGCCGGCGTGGAGTGGGACCTCGGCACCCCGCAGGCCCGCCAGATCATCGAGATGAGCCAGGGGAAGATCCGGCCCGACTCGGCCATCTCCATCAAGCCGATCTCCGAGACGGGCAGCCGCCGGATCATCCGCTACGCGTTCGAGTACGCGCTGGCCAACGGCCGCCGCAAGGTGACGGCCGTGGCCAAGGCCAACATCATGAAGTACACCGACGGGCTCTTCTTCCGGGTGGGGCGGGAGGTGGCCCGGGGGTACGAGGGACGGATCCAGTACGAAGAGATGCTGGTCGACAACATGAGCATGCAGCTGGTGCAAAAGCCCGAGCTGTACGACGTGCTCGTGTTGCCCAACCTGTACGGGGACATCCTGTCCGACCTGGCCGCAGGGCTGGTGGGGGGCCTTGGGGTCGCGCCGGGGGCCAACATCGGGGACGAGTACGCGGTTTTCGAGGCCATTCATGGGTCGGCGCCCAAGTACAAGGGGCAAAACAAGGTCAACCCGACGGCGCTCATCCTGTCGGGTATGCTCATGCTGCGGCACCTGGGGGAGAAGGAGGCCGCCGACCGGTTGGAGCGGGCCGTGGCGCACGTCATCGCCGAGGGCCGCTTCGTGACTTACGATCTCAAGCCTCGCCGTGACGACCCGACGGCCGTGGGCACGAAGGAGATGGCCGACGCCATCGTTGCCGCGCTCGAGGCCGGGGTCTAGGGGACCAGCGGCGGGCGTACAGGGAGGGGACGACCAGGCCATGCAGGTGAGGTTCTGGGGGCATGCCTTCGTCGAGGTGACGGGAGGTCACGGCACCATCCTCATCGACCCGTTCGTCACCGGCAACCCTTTGGCCGAGAAGGCGGGGGCGCGGCCCGAGCAGTTCCGGCCCAGGGCCATCCTGCTGACGCACGGCCACGGCGACCACCTGGGTGATGCGGTGGCCATCGCCAAACGCAGCGGCGCCACCAT